>NZ_SOHD01000004.1:0-1045 GCF_004403235.1 Cryobacterium sp. Hh38
TCAGCACCGCCCAGGCCAGACAGATCAAAGCAAAGACAGACCCCTCGCGGGGCCGTCAGTCAAGTTGAGGGTCATGCCCTGAACGGCTGTTTCCAGTATCAACGTCAAGGCGAATGAGACCAGTGGGAGTTTAGGCGGCTAGTTCGAGCCCTTCGTTCTCGGTGGGCTTGTCGGCGGGTTTGTTGATCCATGCCGTCGCGGGAATGGACAGAATCTGCGGCGCCTGGTTTGTGCTGAATCGCTCAGGGAAGCGTGCCCGAGCCTCGTCCAACGTCGCTGTTCGTTCGATGGCCTTCGCCTCGGCGAGGCCGTAGTGAACGTCGGCTGGCGTGTTCAGGCCGATCCCGGAATGGCGATGTTCGTGGTTGTAGCCGTCGACGAATGAGGCCATGAACGTCTTTGCGTCGGCGAGGGAGCCGAAGCGTTCGGGGAACGTCGGAGCGAATTTGAGGGTCTTGAACCACGCGTCGCTGTAGGGGTTGTCGTTGCTCACCCGCGGCCTCGAATGCGACTTAGTGACCTCCAGACCCGACAGCAACGCGGCGACGGTTTTGGACGTCATCGACGTGCCGCGGTCGGCGTGCACGACCTGTGGGACGCCGTGAATACCGAAGATTTCCTTCATCATCTCCACCGCCAACTCGCCCGATTCCGACGCGTGAACATACGCACCGACGATGTAGCGGGAGTAAATATCGATCTTCACGTAGGCATCGAAGTACTTGCCCTTGACCGGCCCGGCGAGTGACACGTAGGGCTGAGCCAGGTGAGTGTTGAAAAGGGCGACAGTGACCTGCCGCGGGTATTTCGGACAGCGGAATTAGTGGATTCTTCTACGCTGCCAATGCTGGCTGTTGATAACCGTAGTGGACTTCATTCGGCCGGCGGTAACCAAGTGCGGAGTGCCGGCGTCGACTGTTGTAAAACCCTTCGATGTATCGGATGACGTCGCTGCGAGCTTGTGATTTCGTGGCGTAGGCGGTGCGGTACACACGTTCGTTCTTGAGCATGGAGAAGAAACTTTCGGCCATGCTGTTGTCCCAGC
>NZ_SOHD01000039.1:0-1056 GCF_004403235.1 Cryobacterium sp. Hh38
AGGCCACTCTGGCCGAAATTGGCGCCAAGCCGGTCTTCGACTACGACAAGGACGAGCACGGCCAGACAACCTTCTACGAGGACCTCATCCAAGTCGGCGGCCAGTGGTACGTGCACTACATGCCCCAGGACCTTATCCACGCCCTCGACCTATACCGAAAGGACCGGAAGGCTGCTGACACCGGCGTGCCCGTTGACGAGGAAACGCCCGAAGACGACGCCATCCTCTCCAGCGACTCAAACCCCGTGCGTCAAGCCAAAGAACTGCGAGACCAGCGAATCGCCGAACGTGAAAAGTACCGCGCCAAGCCCAAGGGCAAGCGCCGGCCCGACGGCTCACGCCAATACCTCTATCCTGACCCCAAGAACTACGACGGTTTAGCCGTCGACCACAAGACCGGCGAACTCATCGAGCCCATCCGCAAGAAGACCGTCGTGATACCCGCCGGAAAAGACCCCGCCAAGGACAAAGCCCTGAAGTACGGGCAGACCTACCCCCACAAAAGTCCAGTGTGGAAAGGTTTCTACGCACTGCGCAACACCGTCGAATCGCAGAACGCATTCATCGAGGACTCCGCAACCGAAGACATCGCCTCCCCCATGAAACGGCGCGCCCGCGGCAACACCTTCGCATCGCTAGCCGTGACACTCGCACTCGTCTCAGCCAACATCCGAAAGATTCTGACGTTCATCCAAAGTGAACTCGCCCGAGTACCCCTCACCACGAAGAACAAATCCTTCGCGAGCACGTACTACTCCAGCACTGAAATCACGGCGGCAACGCCACCCACCGACACGGCGCCATCACCACCACCCAGTTAAGCCGCCCGGTCGTCAACAATTCCGTTACCTGCAGCAAAAGTCGCTTCGCCCTGCCCAAAACAGGGCGAAGCGGTGTTTAACCGCCGACCACGCCCGGATCACAGCGTTTCTCGGGGCTAGCACTCCCAGAATCGGCGCTTTTATGCAAAAAAACCGGCGATGCGATCGCCGGTTTTTTGTTGCCGCAAGAATTTCGTAAACTAAACGCCGGAATTACGTGAATTCCTCGATGCGG
>NZ_SOHD01000025.1:0-1194 GCF_004403235.1 Cryobacterium sp. Hh38
TTCGTTGAGCCAGGCCCGGTAGCGGTGCAGGAATCGGGTGTCGCGAATGGTGCCGCGTTCGATGAGTGAGATCTTGCTGATCGCGCAGTCGAGGGCGTCGGCGACCTCGGTGAGGCTGAGCCCGAGGCGTTTGCGTGCGGGGCGCAGATCGCTGCTGTCCGCGGCTGGCTGCGGGGTAGTGATGAGGTGGAATACCTCGCGGGCGATGGCGCGCTTGAGGCAGCGGAGGATGTCTTTCTTCGTCTTGCCTTCGGCGGTGCGGCGGGTCGCGTAGGCGCGGGTTTCGGGGTCTGTGGCCAGGCGCACGATCGCGATCTTGTGGAGTGCGGAGTTCGCGGCCCGGTCGCCGCCGCGGTTGAGTCGGTGACGTGTCGTTTTCCCCGAGGAGGCGGGCAAGGGCGAGGCACCGCAGAGCATCGCGAAAGCTGCCTCGGAGCGGAGCCGGTCGGGGTTGTCGCCTGCGGTGATCAGCAGCTGCGCGGCGGTCACAGTCGCGATCCCTCGGGCTTGCACGAGAGCCGGGTTCACTGTGTCGACGAGTTGTGCGAGGTCGGTGTCGTGACCGGCGATCTCAACATCGAGCTGCTGATAGCGGGCGGCGAGGCGCTTGAGTGCCGTGCGGGTCCTGGACGCGACCTCGTCGTCACCGACACGTGCACGGGAGCCTGTCAGGCGTGTGATCAAGCGGGTCGTGGTCAGGTCACGGAACTCGGTTCGGATGCTCTCAGGAGCAGTCACGATCAGCGATTTGAGTTGCACGATCACCTCGGTTCGTGCTTTCATCGCGCTGCGCCGGGCCGCGTTGGTGACCCGGATCGCTTCCACGATGCCGGTGCCGGTCTTCGCGGCCACGGTGTTGTTGTTCGCCAACGCGATGTGCGCGGCGGCGTAGGCATCGATCTCGTCGGATTTGCCGCGCATCCGCCGTGTCTGCCGTGCCGGGCGGATCACCTCGACGACCTCGATGCCCGCCTCATGCAAGTGCCGGGTCAAGCCCGCCCCGTACGAGTTCGTGCCCTCCACACCGGCGCGCAGCAGAGCCCCGTGGCAGGTGATGAAGCCCTCAAGCGCGCGGTAGCCGGCGTCGGTGGTGGGGAACTGGGCGGCGCTGAGGTGTTCCCCGGTGACGGAGATCACGGCCGCGTAGTGCGTGTCCTTGTGCGTGTCCACCCCCGCGACGATCAGAGACTGATC
>NZ_SOHD01000045.1:0-1259 GCF_004403235.1 Cryobacterium sp. Hh38
CCCTCTCTGTCAACCTTGGATAAGGCACCGGGATCGTCCCGAATAGTGTCGTAGAGGGCGGGGAAGGAGTTCCCCTTGACGAACGCAGGAATGACAGGAGTCAGCTCGACCGGGCAGGCTGTAGGGATGGAAGATGTTCCCGATCCCCAGGTTCCCGAGCGTGCTCGGCGGCGAACCTATACCGCCAAGTACAAACGCGACATTCTGACCGAGTATGAGAGCTTGAATCGGCAGGGCCGTGGGGCGCTGCTCCGCAGGGAAAAGCTGTATACCTCCTTGGTCAGCTCGTGGCGTGATCAACGAGACAAGGGGGTGCTGGCTGCCTTGGCGCGGCCCGCGGGAGCGCCGCCAGCCAGTGCGGCGGAGAAGGATGCAGCCCGGCTGCGGAAAGAGAACCTCCGGCTGTCGGGCGAGTTGGAGACGGCGAGGCAGGTGATCGCGATCCAGGGAAAACTCTCGGCTCTGTTGGATCAACTCTCGACCAACAGCAGCGAGACGAACACCGAGAAATAATCGACGCCACCATCACCGAACTTGTCCCGCTCGTGGGCACGCGGGACGCGTGCCTGGCCGTGGGCCGGTCGCGGGCGACGCACTACCGCCAACACCCGCGGTCACCACGGCCGCCGTCATCGCCGCGGCCCCGGCCGCAGCCGGCGAAGCAGCCGCGGGCACTGACCGAACTGGAGTGCGCCGCTGTTCTGGAGGTTCTGCGGTCCGAGCGGTTCGTGGATAAAGCGCCGGCGGAGATCCAGGCGATCCTCCTCGATGAGGGTACCTACCTCTGCTCCGTAGCGACGATGTATCGTCTGCTCCGTGCCCACGGTGAGACCGGGGAGCGTCGTGCTCAGGCCGCGCACCCGGCGCGCATCAAGCCCGAACTCATCGCGACGGGACCCAACATGACGTGGTCGTGGGACATTACGAAGTTGAAGGGTCCGGCCAAATGGTCGTACTTCCACTTGTATACGATCATCGACATTTACTCGCGGTACGTCGTCGGGTGGATGGTCGCGACCCGGGAGTCCGCCGAGCTCGCTGAGCGGCTCCTGTTCGACACGATCCAGAAGCAGAACATTCGCCGCGATCAGCTGACGATCCACTCCGACAACGGCTCCTCAATGGCGTCGAAACCCGTCGCGTTCCTGCTCGCAGACCTGGGCGTGACTAAATCGCACTCCCGCCCGCATACGAGTAATGACAATCCATTTTCGGAATCGCATTTCAAAATTCTGAAGTACCGGCCCGAGTTCCCCGAC
>NZ_SOHD01000040.1:0-1377 GCF_004403235.1 Cryobacterium sp. Hh38
ACTCCTGTCATTCCTGCGTTCGTCAAGGGGAACTCCTTCCCCGCCCTCTACGACACTATTCGGGACGATCCCGGTGCCTTATCCAAGGTTGACAGAGAGGGCGGCGAAGCTGCGATCGTTGTGCAGTGCCTTCCCGTCCATTTGGGTCTGACCCGCGCCGAGAACGGGTGCATTTCGTTCAACGTGACGCCCACCCACGATCCACTCGTCTGGCAGGTCGATGAGCACTTTCGGGATACCGCCTCGTTCCGCACTCACCAACAACGAGTCTCATCCAGTGAATGGGGCCGGGAGACCTCCGGTATTGAGCGTCATTACACCATCACGGGGATTTAGCTACAGACCGTCGGCGCCTCCGCGGGGTGTGCTTGTGACTTTTGCTGAAGAGAGTCGGCGTTCTTTCACCGCAGATGGCCTTACCGCCATCCCGCAAGCCGAAGGCGGATTCAACCGGTCGTCGCAACACTCGATTTTTGTGAGGTGTTGTACGTGTGGTCGAAGTATGAGCTGGTGGAGAAGCAGGCGCGGTTTTGGGAGTTAATGAGTCAAGGTTCGACGCTGACTGCAGCGTGCGATGCTGTCGGGGTGAATCGACGAACTGGACGGCGTTGGCGTCAAGCAACGGGTGGGCGGATCCCTCTTCCTGAGGCAGAGAGGTCTGGGCGGTACTTGTCTTTGGAGGAACGACTGCGGATCGCGGACTTGCATTTGGGTGGCACCGGCGTGCGGAGGATCGCTGCTCTGGTGGGCCGGTCTGCTGCCACGATCAGTCGAGAGTTGGCTCGAGGCGGGTCCAAGACTGGCCCGCAGGCACGGACGAAGTATGCCCCGTATGCGGCGCAGAAGCAGGCCGAGCTTCGGGGACGTCGTCCCAAGGCCAGCAAATTCGACCATCCGGAGCTGGCCCTTGTGGTGCAGAAAAAGTTGTGCCTGAAATGGAGTCCGGAACAGATCAGTGATCATCTGGCTGCGGTGTTTCCGGATCGGCAGGAAATGCGAGTCAGCCCGGAAGCGATCTACCAGGCGCTTTATGGGGGCGGTCGGGGTGGCTTGCGCGGTGATCTGCATCAGCATTTGCGCACCGGCCGCGCCATCCGGCGTCCGAGACGGCCTGCTGCGAAAAACTCGGGCAAGATCCCGGACATGACCATGATCAGCGAGCGACCGGCGGAGGTTGAGGGCCGCGCCGTGCCTGGGCCTTGGCCTTGGGAATCTCAATGTCTTTGATGCTCCTATAGTTGTCAAGCTGCGATTTGGTGGGGTTGGTTTTCGTTGAGCCAGGCCCGGTAGCGGTGCAGGAATCGGGTGTCGCGAATGGTGCCGCGTTCGATGAGTGAGATCTTGCTGATCGCGCAGTCGAGGGCGTCGGCGACCTCG
>NZ_SOHD01000032.1:0-1553 GCF_004403235.1 Cryobacterium sp. Hh38
GTCCGCCTTGCGGTTGCGTGCAATCTCTCGATAGACGCTCTGGAAGCTTTTCCCAATCCGGACAGCGATCCCTTTCACGGCCTCGCCTGCGGCGAGGCCGTCTCCGATTACGATTCGATCGTCCTGAGAGAAATAGCGGGAACTAATGGGGACGCGTTCGACGACAGTCATACTGCCAGCATCGATGAACCACAACGATCCGCAACTGAGCGACACTCCGACCTGTCGGGCCACCTCAGACCCCGACAGGCCCTGTCGAATCAATACGAAGTAACGACGCTTAACCGCTGCCGGCATCTTGTTCGGTGCAAATCTGACCATTGGTTTCTCCCTGCTCGGGATTCGCAACGACCAGTAGAAACTGCCCCCTTTACCCGGTGATCTTCCTCGACGCGTTGATCATCAAAATTCGTGATGGTGCTCACGTGCGGAACAAGGCCGCGCACATCGCAGTCGGCGTGGACATGGACGGCATCAAGCACGTGTTGGGTATCTGGGTGCAGCAGACCGAGGGCGCGAAGTTCTGGGCCGGCGTCTGCGCCGAGCTGGCCAACCGTGGCGTGAAGGACGTCCTCATCGTTTGCTGCGACGGCCTGACCGGGTTCCCCGAAGCGATCGAATCGACCTGGCCACAGGCGACCGTGCAAACGTGTGTCGTGCACCTGCTTCGCGCCGCGATGCGGTTCGTGAGCTACAAGGATCGTAAGCAGATCGCGACCGCGTTGAAGCCGATCTACACCGCGGCCACCGCCGACGCGGCCTGGGACGAGCTCACCATGTTCGCGGCTTCGCCGCTCGGCGTGAGGTATCCGGCGACGGTGAAAACGTTCGAGGACGCGTGGGAACGCTTCACCCCGTTCCTTGCCTTCCCGCCCGACCTGCGCCGCGTCATCTACACAACGAACAGCATCGAGTCGCTGAACTACCAGCTGCGCAAAGTGACCAAGAACCGCGGTCACTTCCCCAGCGATGAAGCCGCGATCAAGATGCTGTGGCTCGCGATCTGCAACATCGAAGACAAACGCGCCCGAGCCCGAGCCAAGGAGCGCGGCGGCACCCGCGAGACCACACGCAAGGCTGCCGGCCGCCTCGTCGAAGGCCAAATCGTGACGAACTGGAAGCTCGCCCTCAGCCAGCTCGCCCTGGTCTATCCAGACCGAATCAACCCCCACCTCTAACAAAATTCCCAACACTTACACAAAACACTTGACGTTGATACTGGAAACAGTCGTTCAGGGCATGACCCTCAACTTGACTGACGGCCCCGCGAGGGGTCTGTCTTTGCTTTGATCTGTCTGGCCTGGGCGGTGTCACAGTGTCGGCCGGGCGGGCATGACCTCATAGGAGCTTGACCTCTTCGACCCGGTCTCGTCAACGTCTTGTCTGCTCGCCCGGCCGCCACTTCCCATTCTGAAACACGAACGAAGGGAAGTACACCATGAATGATCAGTCTCTGATCGTCGCGGGGGTGGACACGCACAAGGACACGCACTACGCGGCCGTGATCTCCGTCACCGGGGAACACCTCAGCGCCGCCCAGTTCCCCACCACCG
>NZ_SOHD01000019.1:0-1657 GCF_004403235.1 Cryobacterium sp. Hh38
ATCCCCGCACACACGAGATCAATGAACTCAGTGCGAGTATTCGGCGGAAACAACTTGACCATAAAACGCTCCAATCACTAGAGCGTTGCTACGACCATATGACTTTGCCTTGCGAGCGGATGGCGTGAGTCACGCATCGTAAATATCGCGTCGGCCGCCGGCACCCTCAGTAACCCGCGCATGAGCGTTTATGCCGCTTCGAAGGCCGCCCTGATCGGATGGAGCGATTCGCTGCGGCTCGAGCTCGTGCAGCAGGGTCACGGCCAGGTCAAGGTCACCACGGTCTGCCCGAGCTACATCGATACCGGCATGTTCGAGGGCGCGCGCGGGCCGCTGCTCACCCCACTGATGACCCCGGAATATGTCGTCGATCGGGTCTGGCGGGCCATGCTCGCCGGCAAGCCGCAGCTGCTGTTGCCCTGGACGGTCAGCCTGTCGAAGGTGCTGCGCGGCGTGCTGCCGCTGGCAGCCTGGGACACCGTCGCCGGTCGCGTCTTCGGCGTGTACCGCTCGATGGATCGGTGGGTCGGTCGCGGGTAGCGCTCCTCGTTCGCCGCGCGAGATCGCCGAAAACAGTGTGAATTTCGACAAACATTAAGTTTGCACGGTGCCGAAAGCTGAATATTGCTCTTTGTAGCTGGGGCGCTCGCACTCCCATTGTTGGCACTCTTCCAGCAGGAAGGTGACCACGTTGACGGACCGGGGCCCAGCCTTATTGCGTCCGCTCCCGTGCGGTGCATCGGGCGACGCGGGACGCCTGTGGCCTCGAAGCCCCCGTCTTTCGGTGCTGAGCGTGCCATCGCTCACGGCGACCGGTCTCCGGAACTCGACCATTCTGGGCGAGCCCACCGAGCCCGCCGAGCCCGCCACCTTCCGCTCAGAGCGGTCTGGAGAACCCGGCCACTTGCCGTTGGTCGAGCTTGCCGAGACCGCCATGGACTGGCGCGAGTCGGCCTCAAAAACGTTTGGGTCGAACCGAATGCATCTACGCACAGAAATCCAAACATATCTGAGAATCTCTCGACTTTGGCGCATGGTTTTGGTATACTTCTTCTATGAGCCAGAGCGGCGATACTCCCCTGCCGGGCCGTGTCGATCCGTTCTTCGCGGCTCACGGCTACTGGCCGTCCACACTCGAGGAGCGTGCCGAGTTCGAGGTGTTCTGGGCGCAGTGTCAGGCTGATTGGCGGCTCCAACTGGCCGAGGGGCTCGGAGACTGCGCCCCGTACGATGACCTCGACCTGGAACCGGTGAGCCCGGCAGCAGTGAGCCCGGTGGCTGACCGCCCGGAGTTGATTGACGGCCCGACCATTCCGGCCGACCTCGATCTGACCGAGGTGTTCGGTGCGGTGCCGCCCGAGCACCTCTTCGATGAGGACGTCCGCGAGGAGTTCCTGTATACGAACTACCTCGCGGACAATTTTCTCCCGGACGAATGCACCGCTGACGAGCGTCACACTGACCCTGCCGACGCAGACGCGGCCGCCGACCTCCGCACTGCGGGCAGCACTGGCGACGACCCAGACCAATCCGACGCGGCTACCGGCTTGAGTCCGTTCCAGCGGCACCAGGCGCAATTCGTCGACCGGGTGCTTTACCTGGAGAAGGTGATCGCGTGGGCGCAGGCGAGTAAGGCTGAGGTCTTGACTGAGGCGTG
>NZ_SOHD01000014.1:0-4924 GCF_004403235.1 Cryobacterium sp. Hh38
GACGCCACTAACGTTCCCGACCACGACCTGGATCAACGAACCCCTGAAAGCAGGAACGAACTCAATGACCACCTAAAGAAACTGACTCATAAAGGTTGACATCTTCCGGATTCCTTCAGTTTTTTCAGGGGCGATGACAACCCGATTGTGCTGACCTATTCCTGCGGCGGAACGCTCTCGAGAGCGTTGTGGAGACGCCGGTTGTTGTGCCAGTCGAGCCGGCCGAAGGTGAGCTCCCCGACATCAGGCAAGGACTTCAAATCAACCCTCTTGAATGGCGATTCTTTGGCCGCGACCGCGTTTCATAGTGCCCAACCACGGTCTCGTCTCCCAACGTGACAGTGTTCGATAGTTGCCTGCATTCGCTCAGGCTACTCGCGTCGGGGCTGGCAATTTAATCGTTTTAGTTGCTATGCCTGAGCGCACCTGTTAGTCCTGATATGGTCGGCACGATTGATTCTGGTCGCTGCTGTTACAAGCGGGAAGAGAGTGGTCATGATGCGCGAGAACCCTCCGGTGAACGAACCTCAAGACAGCGACATTGAAGTTGGGAAGCCTAAGGACTGGGCCGCTGGGATGCCCGGTGTGCTGCACTCAATGATTCCGGCGATCAAGGATATGGGCGTGGATCGAACGCGAAAGACGATGCTGTCTCTGAACCAGAAGGACGGCTTCGATTGCATGAGCTGTGCGTGGCCGGATCCTGATCATCGCAAGGCATTCGAGTTCTGCGAAAACGGCGCCAAGGCCGTCACCTGGGAAGCGACGCCCATTGTCGTGTCCTCCAGTTTTTGGGCCGAGCATTCGGTCAGCGACCTGCTCACGCGTTCGGAGTATTGGCTGGGCACGCAGGGACGCCTGACCGAACCTGTCTATAAGCCAGCCGGTGAGGACCACTACCGGCCTATCAGCTGGGACAAGGTATTCGCCATCGTCGGCAACAAGCTCAACAGCCTCGAGTCCCCCAATGAGGCTGTCTTCTACACCAGCGGTCGCGCGTCCAACGAGGCCGCCTTCGCGTATCAGCTTTTCGCCCGCGGCTACGGGACGAATAACCTGCCCGACTGCTCCAATATGTGCCACGAATCAACCGGTCGGGCCTTGGACCCGACCATTGGAATTGGCAAGTCCACGATCGCCTACGATGATTTCGGCAAGGCCGATCTGATCATTATCATGGGCCAGAATCCGGGAACCAACAGTCCCCGCATGCTCACTGCTCTCGAGGAAGCCAAGGACAATGGCGCGGAAATTGTCGCCGTAAATCCCCTGCCGGAAGCGGGACTGAGAAGATACAAGAACCCGCAGCAGGTCAAGGGCATCATCGGCCACGGGACTGAGATTGCCGATCAGTTCATTCAGATCAGGCTGGGCGGGGACATGGCCCTGTTACAGGCCGTCTCCAAAAGGGTGCTCGATGCTGAGGCCGAAACCCCGGGAACAGTTCTGGACCGCCAATTCCTTGACGAGCACTGTGAAGGGCTGGAGGAGTTCACACTGCACCTCGCGGAGCTGGACGAGGGTGCAGTCCTGGAGGCGACTGGCCTGCGCATAGACGAGATAGATGAGTTGGCGGCCCGATACCTGAAAGCTGAGAGGGTCATCATCACCTGGGCGATGGGGATAACCCAGCACAAGAAAGCGGTCGCCACGATCAAGGAGATCATCAACCTGCTTCTGCTGCGCGGAAACATCGGCAAGCCGGGCGCTGGCGCTTGCCCGATCCGAGGCCACAGCAATGTCCAGGGCGACAGGACCATGGGTATCTGGGAGCAAATGCCACAGTCATTTATGGACGCACTCGGCAAGGAATTCGGCTTCGAGCCGCCAATTGATCATGGAGTGGACGCGGTCAAGACAATCCAGTCCATGCGTGACGGCGGCATCAAATTTTTCATGGCATTGGGAGGCAACCTGGTCGGGGCGATCGCGGATACCAATGCCGCCGAAGCCGCGATGCACGGCACGGACATGACCGTCCAGATCTCCACCAAACTGAACCGCTCCCACGCGGTCGTGGGCAAGGAAGCGCTTATTCTTCCGACCATGGGCCGCACCGAGGTCGACCGACAGACATCGGGAGAGCAATTCGTGTCGGTCGAAGACACGGTCTGTGCGGTGCATCCCTCCTTCGGCGTGATTGAACCGGTTGCACCTGGCCTGCTTTCCGAGGTTGCCATCATCTCCCGCTTGGCACGGGCGACGATCGGGGAGAAGACCAACGCTGACTGGCCTGGATTCGAGAAAGACTACGATCTGATCCGCGAACACATCTCGCACGTGGTGGAAGGATGCCAGGACTACAACATAAAAATCCGGAAGGATGGCGGCTTTGTGTTGCCGAACGGACCGCGAGACTCGCGCACTTTCCACACGCCCACGGGCAAGGCCATGATCACTGTCAACGGGCTTGAGTTTATTGGCCGGCCGGCCGCGACCTTGATCCTGCAGACTATGCGATCCCATGACCAGTTCAACACCACCATCTACGGTTTCGACGACCGTTACCGGGGCATCAAGAAAGGCCGGCATGTGGTCTTCGTGAATCCGGAAGACCTCGCTGAACTGAGCTTGGAGGACGGCCAGCAGGTGGACATTCACGGCGTGCACGATGATGGCGCGCAGCGAGTACTGCGCAATTACCGTGTGGTTGCCTATCCCAGCGCTCGTGGGTGCGCTGCCACGTACTTTCCCGAGGCGAACGTTCTTGTTCCCCTGGACAAAGTAGCTGACGGCAGCAACACACCGGTATCCAAGGCCGTCATCGTCAGGTTGGAACCTGCTCAGAAGCAGGAGTTCCCGGTCAAGTCCTTTTGAGTGGTGTTTTGGTTTCCCTGTGATCCCTCGGCTGATTAGGCGCTGAGGGCAGAGATCTTGATAGCCACCTCCTCGGGCATAGCGGTCCCGACGGCCTGAGATTTGGCCAGGGCATCGAGGCCGAGATAGCGGCGGGACTCAACCCATTCATCGTGTTGCTCGGCAAGGACGGCTCCCACGAGACGGATGCTCGAGTCCCTGTTAGGGAAGATCCCGACGACATCGGTCTGGCGGCTGATCTCCCTATTTAAGCGCTCGTTCGGGTTGTTCGACCAGATCTGTTTCCAGAGCTCTTTCGGGAACACTGTGAACGCGAGAATGTCGGCCCTGGCCGCGTCGAGATGCGCACGCTTTCGGGAGCTTGTGTTCCAATGCGTCCAGGACCCCGTCGAACTGGGCATGCACTGCGTCTGCATCGGGCTGGTCATAAACGGTATGCAGCAGCGTCTTCACTCACGGCCGCGAGCTCTTCGGTGTCGCTGACATCAGGTTCGCCGAGTAGTGCATTTGGCACCGCTGCCACGCAGTCCCGGGCAGGGTCGCCGCGGTCGCGGCGACCAGGCCGACGTGGGCGTCAGAGATGACGAGCTTGACACCGGTGAGGCCCCGGGCGGTGAGGTCGCGGAAGAACTCAGACCAGCCCGCGCCGTCCTCGCTGGAAGCGACCTGGAGGCCCAGGATCTCGCGGTGGCCATCGGCGTTGACGTCGGTAGCGACCATCACGGACACGTTCACGGCCCGGCCGCCTTCTCGAACTTTCATCGCGAGGGCGTCGGCGGCGACGAACATGTAGGGGCCGCCGTCCAGGGGGCGGGTTTGGAAGTCGGCGACGTGGTCGTCGAGTTCTTTCGACATCTCCGAGACTTGAGATTTAGAGAGGTGGGTGATGCCGAGGGTCTCGACGAGTTTCTCCATCCGCCGGGTCGAGACGCCTAACAGGTAGCAGGTCGCGACGACGGTTGTCAGGGACCACCGGCGGACGCTCGTGCCGAATACGGCTGAGCGACTGGGGCGGTGACGACTTGGCGACGGGAAGAGCGGGAGGTTCGACAGCGACTGACGATCGCACATTCGTTGCTCTCAAACCCGAATGGGGGGTTGCTGATGGACGTCCGGGCCATTTTGTCGAACCTAATATGAAATATCGCGATCACTTGGCGTCGTGCAAGATGTGGGGATCTTTATGGCGTTTTTTCTGCCGCCTTTTGTGCGTAGAACGGGAGTACTGACTGCAGCGCGGTTCCACATTACTTCTGGCTGCAGGCGTATCGCCGCCTTAGTGGTGGCCGGCAGTATTCTGGGCCTGACTTTGGTGGCGGGTGCACCCGTTGCCGCACACGCAGAGTCCACGTTCGACACTCCGGAGTCGCCGCTAATCGAGATGCAGACCGACGCTGAGGGCGACTGGTTTTGGCAGGTCAGCGTTACAAGTGACACGGGCTACATCGCCACGTGGGAGCGTGAGGAGGGGATCTGGACCAACCCAGACGAGGCCATGACCGCAGTGACGGCGCTAAATCAATGTTTCAGCGACGCTAGGCGCGCCTACCTGGACCGCTTTACGACTCGTGCCGAGTTTTCGGCGCCGCCGACGACGGTGACGCCAGATCTTGATGGCGATGGCGCCACGTGGAGCACGGACGACGCAACAGTCGTCGCGGCCTACGCATTGTGTGAGGAAAAATCAGATTGGGACTGGGCGCGGACCGTTTCGACAACAACCGACCTTCCTCATCAACGTGTGATCAACATTTCCCGGGAGCAGATCGGGCCGGGCAGTCACACCTTGTTCATTATGGGGCTGGACTATCCCGACGGCTTCGAGTGTTCCAAGACGTGGCCGGATGGCAGCTTGAGTAGTTATGGCTGTTTGCCCACATTTACTGTGGAGGAGATGACGGTTGCGGTGGCGTATCCAAGCTCCGTCTCATCTGTTTTGCCGGGCCCCGTCGTGGGGAAAGACACGGCTTTCGATGCATCAATTTTCAGCGATCTTGCCCGGAAGATGTCAACCTTTATGAGTCAGTTTCTTTAGGTGGTCATTGAGTTCGTTCCTGCTTTCAGGGGTTCGTTGATCCAGGTCGTGGTCGGGAACGTTAGTGGCGTC
>NZ_SOHD01000015.1:0-5977 GCF_004403235.1 Cryobacterium sp. Hh38
CCGTGACGGGGCACCAGTGGTGCTGAGCCACACCACCACTGGTGCTCTTCCGCACGAACGGTGGGGCTCAACCGCACGATCGGGTGGGGCTCAGAGACTCGAATACTCAGCAGCCATAGGAACGACGGCGCGGCGCGGTGCAATACCTACTATCGACCACGACGGACGTTGCTCAGGCTCTGGCGACCAGCACGCTTCTCCTAGCCTCGGGAAGAAGGCAGGTCACCAAGTCCCTCTCGGGCGATCAGGTCCAACCGAGTTCGGACGTCGTCAACGGTAGAAATCACATCGCTATTACGCGATCTGAGCGGCTCCTTGGTCTGCTCGTAGCGGCCACCGAGTGCGAAGAGTTTTTCAGCTCCCTGCGCAGTCGACGCGGCCGCTTTGGCTCCCTCGATTTTCGCCGATGAGTCTGCCAAATACCTCAACGGAATCGGCAAAGCCGGATTGGTTAGGGGCCCCGAGCACTTCCTCACGCAACTTGCGGAGCTTCTCGTCCAAGTACTTGTCTACGACGACAGTCGACGTCATGCCATCGACGATTGTCCTCAGATGATCGGCCGCGTCAGTTAGCTCTGCTGGGTCCATGGACTGTAAGCGGAAGTTAAGTTGCTCGAGTAGGAAGACGTGTAGATCTGCAGCCAATGCTGTGATTCTAGCCATCAGACTGTGCTGGGCCTGACGAACCGGCGTCCATTGTGCCTCAGCCAAGGCCTGTCCTGACTTTTTCCACCCCAGCCACCCAAAAACCAGCCCGGCCGCGCCGGTAAAAGCACCGAATAGACCGAGGCCAGTCGTTAGATAGTCCATCCCAATTCCCATCCGCCACTTGTATATAGCAATGATGGCAGGTCCCATCGGCTGGTCCTTACGAGAGCCGTCCCGCAGAAGGTTCCTGTTTGGAGCATGGCGGAACTCGCCCGCGGCTCGCCCGTTTTGGTCATAGGGTCTTATTGCTTATTCTTTTTCGGCCTACAGCGCGGTGCGTAAGCAGGGCGCTATAGACCGCTAATTTCCGCTCTCGGATATCCGCTATGTGCGGTTCCGCGAAAGCGAAATCTAAGGCCCTGTGCTCGACATCATCACCGCAGACGACAATATTCGCCTTAGTTTTGATAGCTGGGCGAAAAAGGTTCAAGGGATAGACGGTGCTTGACGGCTAGGCAATCTTCTGGCATCAGCGATGGATATCCCCGAAAGTGAACGCCGTACCGACGCCCTGTTGAGCAGCGAATACTTGGAAAAACTGCTCTCGCTCGATAGCAATAGACTGATCGGAGCCGATCGGGGACGGGCTCAAGTTTTCATCGTTGAAGGATTCAGCGGCGCCGAGGGAACGGCGCACCGCTCACAAAACGAAGAAGAGATTTATATGACAATTCCAGATGAACCAAATTCCGCAAAAGATTTGGCGGCGGATGGTCCAGGACAGCCAACCAATCAAAGTGCGACACACGATACTGACTCGCGGTCCAAGAACCTGAATGTCAAGGTCATCGCGCTTATCGCTGTGGGCGTTGTCGTAATAGCGGGGGCAACGGGTCTGGTGTTTTCGCTCGCGCAACCTTCACCGGTCGAACGTGCGGGCGAAGCATGCTCCGGTTCCAAGCCAATCCAAGCGTTCCTTGATGACATTGATTCGAGTGCTTCCCCTGCACCTGAGGCTGATTCCACCGACCTCGAAGAAGACGACGCATTTGCAGAGCTATTCGAAGGAGTAGTGAGCGTCGAAGACGGTGGACGGACCCTCATCGTCAACACCAAGTCGCAGGACGAAGATGCTCTTGGGATGACATCGCTTTCACTCGACTGCGTGTATGAGCAACTTGAGATCCCGAAGCACATAACCGAGCGTATCGGCGTAACTCGTAGTGTCGACGGCCGACAGGATGGCCACTGGGATGAGTTCACAGCGTCTTGGAGCTATCACCCAGATAATGGCGCGAACGTTATCATCGTTCAGGATTAGAGGCAGCGCTGGTTGCGGCGCCGTTGCAAAACTTGGGTGGGTCGGAATTGATCGTGGAGCCGGCAACCAGCATTTCAGCGCGTTATTTTGCGCTCACCAGAAAGCCTCAGTGGTGCTGCGCTGAGTGACGAGACGCCACCATCAGCCTTCCCAATTGACACGGCATCGGCGCGCACGGCCGCCGGGTGGTTTGGTGCCAGATCGGTCGCGGTCGCCGTCCGGCGTACGGGCACGACGCCGATGTCATTACCGGCCGGTAAGCATTGGCGCTGGTTCATCGGGTTGTTCCTGGTTGGGCCATCCAGGCGTCGTGGAGGCTTACCACTCAGGGCTACCTAGCGGCCGGCTTCATGCTGAGTTCGTCGGCCCTTCCTCCGTAACGATTCCGACCAGCTCGGCAATCTTCAAGATTGTGTCTTCCATGGGCTCTTCGGCCGGACTGAATCCACCATGGGACGCGAGTGTCGGGGTGACCTGGCCGAGCTCCCCGAACGTCACCACGGGCCTGACCGGCACTAATAACCGGCCCGGCGCGGAACTCGATCTGTCAAAGGGACACGCCGTAGGGTGTCCCTCCCCGTTGCGGACGCGGTCGCTCGGGACTTGAGCTCCGCGCTGAGGCAAGGCCAAATGTGCGCCAATGGCGGGACGCACTTGAAAAGCCTCGGCGAAATGCGTGAAGTCGTCGCGGTCATTAACCTTGCTGGACTCGCACTTAATCTGCAAACTTGGTGGTTGTGCCTGAGATCCCTGAACTTCCGAGTCCCTTCCCGCCCATTCCCACGAGAGAAGCTGACCCTAGATGGGAGTGGCTGGATTGGCCGCTCGCGTGGACCTACGACGCAGAAGCGTACGATTTCAATGACCTGCAAACCCATCTTTGGTCTGCCGCGCGAATGATGGCCCGGGAAGCAGAAGCGCGGCACTCAGACGGCACTCCCCTTGGAAAGCACATTGCTGCACTGAGTATGGGCACCGCCGCCGAATTGCTTGCCAAGGCTTTCCTGGTTGGCATAAATCCCGCGCTGATAGCTCACCAGGGCGACATCAACTCAATCCTTATCTTTTCTGGCGATGTCGAGTTCCTGCCGCCGGGAGCCACAGTACGAACCCGAATGGGTAATGAAGTACTGTCTGCGGTGCGCAAAATGATTCAGATCCAGACCGGCGGACAGACACCTTGGTCAGATAGGGATCAGGAGGCGGTACTCGAAGCGCGCAACGCCACCGCACACCTCGGCCTACTGAGGGACGACCAGAAAATCAACTTCATGGTAAGTGGACGACGGATTCTGGAAGCGATCGCAGCGGAAACGAAAGATATCGGCGAATATTGGGGACCGACCTCGCATGACAACTAGACGCATCGCTTAAGGCGGCAGCGACGCGCGATCTCGTCGCGAAGGTCCCGCTAGAGGTTCCCCTTGCGGGCGGGGAGCCGCGGTACCGTCGATGACATGATTACCACCGCTTGACTTCGCCTTCGGCGTTGACGCCGTGCTGATGTGGGCCATCCCCCACGCAACAACATCCGGCCGACTTGTGGTTTGATCAAGAACGTGCGCCATTCCGTTTCGAACCGACACCGTCCGAGCACCGTCGCATGGTTGTCCTTCGCGGTGTGCGGCACGCTCACTGGTTGCGCGGGAGCAGTCCCGGCGTCGGACGCGGTGTCACAAGTGTCGGCGCGCAAGGCAGTCGCTGACGTCTCTCGGGGTCTCTACCGTGAGGGGACGGACGTGATCGATGACTATGCCCGCTGGGCTGACACCGACACCGAGAAATCGACCGTAGTCGAGTTGATCGGCTACGAACCATATCCCGGCGCGATCCACGGCGAACCAGTTGGAGCGCTGCAGTTTCGTGCGACGATACAGCACACCCCGAACGAAGGGCCGCACGTCGCTTGCTTTGAGTCGCAGTTCGATTTCTGGGGCGTCGCGACCGAGGAGCCCGGCGAATGGAGCGACGACACAGCGGTCGCCCACGACATCGCTTGCCCGCCGGACGCAAAGCGCATCCCCCCTCCGGTCGACACCCGCTTGGTTGACGTTGTTCCCGACGGAGCGGAGGCTCTCGTCGTCGAGGTGCTGACAAACGCGCCGTCCGCGGCATCCGCTGACGACATAGTCGCCGAGATCGTCAAGCGGATGCCGCAGCCGACCGGTGAGCGTGAGGTCGCGTTCGATCCCGAGGCGACGGTAGTCGACGGCGACATCGGCTTCGCGATGGGCGATGGGGACGACTGCCTGCTCGTGAAACGAGACGTCGACGGCGTGCAGGTGTTGCAGGTGCCCAAGATTCTGCTTCAGCCCGGAGAGCTCGGGTGCGCAGCCGGCACGGCGCTCCAGCCGGGCGACCAGCTACGGTCCCCCCACTGACCCAGAATCTGGGCGCTCGGCAATCGGCCCGATTGGCCGCGGATCCGTCGCGCAGGGGGTTCGGCTTACGAGGTGTGTGCCCGCGACCTGATGTACATCAGCGTATAGGAGGCACCTGCGACGAATATAAGGATGCTAATAATCCCACTGAAACCGACGGTTACTGTCGGGCCGAAGTAGATGAAAAACCCTATCCCCGTGAGGACAGCACCGACTCCCGCGATGATCCCCTGGGTGGCGCGTGGACGCTGCAAACGATGATCGAGTATCCCCAAAGCGAGCGACGCACCAAAAACAGCGGCCACACTGAACAAAAAGGCACCAAATGTGCTGAACATGAGTTCAACGATCAGAGGCGGAGCTGCAACCTGGGGATTGGCCAGTACGGCAGCGAAATGTGAACCGATGGCCAATACAACTGCTGAGGCCACACCGAGACAAACACCGAGAAACATGGTGAAGACCACCGCTCCGGGATTGCAGACGACCTCATCCTCTTCACTAAGTGTCCTCACGGGAGACAGCCTCGCACATCCTTGCTCTATTGGAAGCAATTCCCACTTGGGGTTCGGCTTACGGACCAGGGTGCGAAAGCGGTCGCACTAGGCTTCGGGAATGAACCCCGAGACAACGCACCTGCTCGACCACTCGCGTTCGAGCTGGTCTGTTCCGACCGAACCTCGTTTGCTGAGAACGCGCATTTGGTCCTCCAGCAGGTCAACGCCGGCACCGGTCGTAGTGCTCTCGCACGGCACGGGCGGCGCAGGAGAAGACCTGGACTGGCTCGCGAAACCGCTGAACGACGCGGGATTCCTCGTTGCGTCGGTCGATCACCCCGGGAACAGCTACAACGACGAGTACCTCCCCGAAGGATTTGCGTTCGCGTGGGAGCGAGCAAGAGACATCACCTTCCTCATCGACCACCTCGTGGCCGAGCACAACATCGATATCACGCGGGTCGGTGCGGCCGGGTTCTCGTTCGGCGGATACACCGTCACGGCACTACTCGGCGGCAAAATCGATGTACACCTCATGGAGGCAATGTTTCACGGACAGATCCCTGCGCCAGACGTACCGGAGTTTCCCGACTTGATCAAAACGCTTCGCAGCAAGTACTCCGATGCCGAGTTGACATCGTTGGCGGAAACCGGCGCGGGGTCCCTGACCGACGCGCGTGTCCGGGCTGGAATCCTCTTGGCGCCCGCCATCGGAAAGCTCCTGATCTCCGAGTCCCTCAGCCAGATTTCCGCCCCGGTCCTGGTGCGCTGGGGTGACGCCGACGACAACACACCCCCAGACGACAACGCCCTCGTCTATCGGGACTCTATGCCACAGGCTCGTGGCGAGAGTCTCGGCCGGGATATCGGGCATTACGTATTTCTCGGCGATCGACACGACCCCTCCGGCATACGACCGGAAGTCGCAGACGAAGCGGTCAAATTCTTCACCTCTTATCTCTGAGCGCGAGTCCGAGCGATAGAAATCACCACCCCGGCGACGTCCCTCGTCCCGCAGGGGGTTCCCCTATCGGGCCTCTCGCGTCCGACGTCGACGCCACTGTCTTCACGCGATTGTGTGCCCGCTGAGCGTCCCTCTTTCGGGTGCCGTGATCACGGCGATAATGATC
>NZ_SOHD01000011.1:0-7241 GCF_004403235.1 Cryobacterium sp. Hh38
CCGTGACGGGGCACCAGTGGTGCTGAGCCACACCACCACTGGTGCTCTTCCGCACGAACGGTGGGGCTCAACCGCACGATCGGGTGGGGCTCAGAGACTCGAATACTCAATCACGCTCTCACCGCCACGCAAGTTTCAATCTGCGGGGTTAATGCGGGGTTTCTGCGGGGTTTCAGAAATGAACACTCTGCCAGCCATCCCGGTCAATGCTGATGACCCACAGTCGACGATCCGTCGCGGCCATGAATCACTGGAATTCGCCGAAACGAAAGTCAATTGCGAGGCACATGGTTATGAGCCATCAGGCCAAGAAACAGAATCTCAACTGTCCCACTCACCAAAGGACAATTGCGGGTCACGTTGAACTCACAAAGGGAAACGACTATGAGGGGCGAGTTCGCTTAGCTGGGCTATACGAAACCGGCCAACGCCGCCTGGCTTAAAGAATCAGAACCATCAGCCCAGGGGGAGAACACATCCGGCGAGTTATTCACCTAGTGCAGCGTCTAAGTCTGGGCGTTGATCGGCACTTCTGGTGGACCGCGTGGCGGTCCGAGGGATTGCGAAAGGCGGTCTCCAACGCACCGGTGGGATTTGAACCCAATCTCTGTCTCAATCAAAGCCCGAAAGCGGTCAAACGGGAAGCGGGCGGTGGGCCTGCCGCTTGCCGCTTGCCGCTTGCCGCTTGCCGCTTGTGACGATGCCGGCGGTGGCCGTGGGGCGTCTGCCCGTTTCGGCTAGCAACTCGGTACCCTGCCGACATTCCTGCGCGCCGAGATCAACTCCGGTGTTCGCCCGGGCACGACCGACGACGACACCCGGCTACAGGGCGCTCACCCTCACCGCAGGTGGAGTCCACCGAAGCCAGTATTCAGTAGGGCAAGTCGAGCCGTTTCCTGATCGGTGATCAGGACGTCGATGAGTCCCGATTTCAACACTGAAAGAACAGCGCGTCGTTTGCCCTGGCCGCCGCCGAGAGCAATGCGTAGCGGTACTTTTCTGAGCTGAGCGGTGCTAATTCCGATTAGGCGGTTCTCAAGCGAGTGGACTTCCTTGCCTTCTGCATCGAGGAGCGTCGTGCCAATTTCTGCCACAACGCCGCTGCGAATGAATAAGTCAAGCTCTCCGTTACTGGCCAGCTGCGTGGCTAATCCCGAGCTTGCTGGCCAGCCGCCAACTGTAAGCACGACCTTGTCTAGACGATTCATCCGTTGAATGGCATTTTTCACCCCGGGCTGATCAGCAATGGCTTTTGCTGCTTCCTCGTTGGTCGTGAGAAACGGCGCATGCAAAGCAAACATACGACCCTTGGAGACGCTGCTGAGACGAACAATCGCATCCAACTCCTCTTCCGGAACCGAGCCGGCGACTCCTGTGACCTGCACCACGTCGCAGCTAGCAATCTCTGCCACGGACGAACACATCTGGATGATCGTTCGCCCCGGACCCAGCCCGATAATGTCATCTTCCCCCACCATGTCCGAGACCATACGCGCTGCTATCGACGCAATCACGGCGCGCGCTCCAACATCTGAAGCAGACGGTGGGATCACCACGAGAGCCGACGAAAGACCGAATTCACGCTCGAGTGCCTTCGACAGCTGGGTGTCGACAGGGTGAGGAAGTCGCGAGACAACCTCCACGAGCCCTTCATCGCGTGCGCGTCTGATCATTCGGCCGACCGCGAAACGCGAGATGCCCAGTTCCTCGGCAATGTCCATGGTCGATCTATCAAATTGCAGATTTTGAATAGCCGCATACGCGTGCTGAAGTTGCTCACGGATCCCGAAAGAGTTGCTCATCTGAGCATCATAGGCGCAACATCGAGCAAGCACCATAGGCTCCCTAATTGACCGGTCCATGATCGCAGCGCAATGCACCACGAAATGATTCCGGCATTAGTCCAAGGGAGTACTTAATGAAACCTCCGCATCCCAAAATGCGACGCACCATCACGGCGGGTCTCGCCGTGGCCACAACAGTTGCTGTTCTCGCGGGCTGTGCTTCTGGTCCCGCAGCCACCTCGACCGATGTTGCCGAATTCGGCTGGAAGAACTATTCGGGCGAAACGCTAAACCTGCTCATGAGCGAGCACCCGTTGTCAGCCTCACTCAAAGCCAATATCGATGACTTTGAGACCAAATCTGGCATCACGGTGAATTTCGAGACGTTGACCGAGTCCGACTACATGGTGAAAATTCTCACCGAACTCCAGTCGGGAGCCGGCGGTTACGACGTCTTCATGACGTCTCAGCCGATGAACTATCAGTACGCAGCCGCAGGTTGGATCGAGGATCTGCAGCCGTGGGTAGATGACATCAAGCAGACATCTCCCGACTACAACTTCGACGACTTCTTTCCTGCGCTGATCGAGGCAGAGCGCTGGGACACGACCAACTTCGGTGGCGCGGGCGAAGGTAGCCTCTGGGCAATCCCCGCCAACGAGGAGGGATACGCACTCTTCTACCGAAAAGACATTCTCGAAGCCAATAACATCGCCGTTCCACAGACCATCGATGAACTTCTCGCCGCAGCAGAGAAGCTGGACGGCACGGAGTTCGAAGGTACGACCATCAACGGTTTCGTGAGCCGTGGCGACAAGACCTACCCCACCCTCAACCCCTTCTCGACCTTTGCAGGTGCCTACGGCGTCAAGGATGTCACTGACGGCAAGGCAACGGTCAACAGCCCGCAGGCCATTGAGGCAACCCAGAAATGGGTCGACCTCATGCAGTTCGCCCCGGAGGCAGCATCTTCCTACACCTGGTACGAAGCCATGCAGGACTTCATGTCGGGCACCTCGGCGTTCTACATCGATGCCGACCACATGGCACCCGGCTTCGAAGAGAGCGGGATTGCCGGGAAGGTCGGCTACGCGCTTCCTCCTGAAGGACCCGAGGGTCGCGCATCCAGCATGTGGCTCTGGTCGCTGGGTATGAACGCCGCATCCGAGCACAAGGGTGCTGCCTGGCAGTTCATCCAGTGGGCCACATCAGAGGAGCAGCTCACCGCCGCTATTGGCGAGGGCAACATGAACCCCACCCGCATGTCCGTCGCCGATAGCCCCGAAATGGCTGCCGCGACAGAAGGCTGGGGTGATTACAACAAGGTCTGGAAGGAAATTCTTTCGGACTACGCCACCTGGCAGTATTCCCCCGCTGCCAGCTGGACAGAGGCCGGCGATATCTGGGCGAAAGCAATCCAGTCGGCAATTCTCGGCCAGAGTTCGGTCGAAGACGCGCTGAACGACGCTGCCGAAAAGATTGACGCAGTAATCAAGTAACAACGCAGGAACACGCTCGGTCGGCGCCTTATCCAAGGCGCCGACCGAGACACCATTGACGGGACAGTCGTGAAGCACAAGCCATATTTGCCATATCTGCTGGCGCTACCCGCGCTCGCGTTCTTGGTTGCCATCCTCTACCCATTCTTCACCGGCGCCTG
The DNA here is from genome assembly GCF_004403235.1 of Cryobacterium sp. Hh38. Classification (NCBI taxonomy): domain Bacteria; kingdom Bacillati; phylum Actinomycetota; class Actinomycetes; order Micrococcales; family Microbacteriaceae; genus Cryobacterium; species Cryobacterium sp. Hh38. The sequence continues at coordinate 3,445 of NZ_SOHD01000011.1, forward strand.
GTGGTCATTCACTAGCTACCGGCTCAATCGAGGCGATCCCAAGTTCAACTGGGGCGCGAACTACATCGACATGTTCACGACCGGTGAGGGCCTGCACGCAATCGGCATCACCCTTCAGTATTCGATCACCGTCGTCATCATCGAACTCGTTGTCGGTATCGGAATAGCAATGCTGCTCAACACCGGCAAATACGGGAGTGTCTTTCGACTCCTCATCGTTCTGCCACTCCTCCTGCCGCCCGTAGTCTCCGCTCTGATGTGGAAGGTCATGCTCACCGACAATGGCGTCATTAACTGGCTCATCGAGGCTCTCGGTGGTCAAAAACTCCTCTGGCTGAATGGTCCCGACAGCGCCCTCTGGTCCGTGATTCTCATCGACGTTTGGATCTTCACTCCGTTTGTGGTCCTTCTCGCGCAGGCCGGCCTCCGCAGCGTGCCGGTCGAACTGCAAGAAGCGTCGGCAATGGATGGCGCCGGTCCTATCCGCAATTTCGTCTCAATCACCCTGCCACTCCTGATGCCCGTGCTGACGGTCATCGTGGCGTTCCGCGGGATCGACTCATTGAAAATGTTCGACATCATCTACACGACCACCAAGGGAGGACCGGTCGATGCGACAACCAATCTTCACGTTCTCGCGTACCTCGACGGGATTCGAAACCTCAACTTTGGGGCCTCCATGGCGGCGCTGATGCTGCTCTGGCTCATCTGCTACTTGATGTCGTACTTCTTACTCAAAGCTCGCCGCCAGGAGGCATCGAAATGACCACCACCGCTCCTGCTCGCCTGAGCGAAGACCCGCACACCCGGTCCAAGCCCACAGACCGGACCAGGAACCACGAGCTAGCTGTCCGAACCAGAAAGCGTAAGCGCGCCGTCAAACACGGATCGGCGATCCTCGTGTTGTCGATCTGGAGCGTATTCGCACTGACTCCGATTGTGTGGATCGCGATGATGTCCCTCAAGACGTCTGACGACATCATCACCTATCCGCCGAAGTTCGTCTTTCTGCCGACCCTGGCCAACTACGCGCAGATCTTCAGCGGATCTCAATTCCTCACACCATTCGTGAATTCGTTGATCGTGACGGCCGGCGCACTACTTCTGACCTTGGTGATCGGCCTGCCCACCGCGTACGCGCTGGCACGCTTTCAGTTCAAGGGTCGGGAGAACATTGCGTTCGGCATCCTGTCCATGCGCTTCGCCCCCGAACTGCTGATCATCCTGCCGCTGTACCTCATGTTCCAGAAGGTCGGCCTCTACGACAGCTACCTGGGCCTCATCCTCGCCTACCAACTGGTGACTCTCCCGATGCTCATCTGGATGCTTCGGTCGTTCATCGAAGATCTGCCCGTGGAGCTGGAAGAGGCGGTGGCCGTGGATGGAGGAACGCGGTGGACAGCATTCCGACACGTTCTGTTCCGCCTCATCGCGCCAGGACTTGGCGCAGCCCTGATGCTCTCGTTCATCTGGGCCTGGAATAACTACACCCTGCCGCTCGTGCTCAGTGGGAGAAACACCCAAGTCATCACTACGGGTATCCAGCAATACATCTCGTATCAATCCATTGAATGGGGACCAATGGCAGCCGCAACTGTCGTATCGATGGTTCCCGGCATCCTTTTCGCACTCTTCTCCCTGCGCTGGATTGTTGGCGGACTCACCGCCGGCACCGTCAAGGGCTAATAGCCATCGCTCTCGTTCTTCTCTTGAAAGGCAACTTCATGTCAATTCCCACCACCATGCTGATGAGCGTTCTCACCGCACCGCACTCAATCGAGCTGAATCGGGTGGCGACACCGACGCCCGGCCCCGGCCAGGTTCTGGTGCAGATAACCGCCGTCGGAGCGTGCGGTTCAGACACCCACTTCTATGAAAAGGGTGCGATCGGCAATATCGTCGTGAAGGGCCCAGTTGCACTTGGCCACGAAACAGCGGGCATCATCGCCGCGGTCGGCGAGGGCGTCGACACGAGTAGAGTGGGCGTTCGCGTTGCGGTCGAGCCGCAGACCCCGTGTCGTCATTGCGAGTTTTGCAAATCCGGGCGCTACCACCTCTGCCCCGAGATCAAATTTTATGGAGCGTGGCCCATCGACGGGTCCTTCGCCGAGTACGCCCTCGTGGACGACGACTTCGCGCACGAGATTCCCGACAGCATGACCGACGAAGAGGGAGCACTGGTAGAACCTGCATCCGTTGCAGTTCATGCGGCACGCATGGCCGGCATCACGGCCGGACATCGCGTATTCATTACGGGCGCTGGCCCGATCGGCGTCATGAACGCCCAAGTAGCCAGAGCATTCGGTGCGACGGAGGTGGTCATCAGTGATCCGGTAGCGAATCGTCGGCAATTCGCCCTGCAACACGGCGCAGATGTGGCGTTGGACCCGGCCACCGACGATTTTTCGGGGTTCGACCAGCATTTCGATGTGTACATCGACGCATCCGGAAACGCTCGGGCCATAAACTCTGCCTTCCCTACGATCAAGCGAGGTGGCGTTGCAGTGCTGGTCGGTATGGGCGGCGACGAGCTCACCGTGCCCATCGCTTTGTTCCAGCACCGTGAGATCGCTCTCAAGGGCACGTTCCGCTACGTCAACACGTGGCCCACCGCCATCGCACTGATCTCCACGGGAGCGATCGACGCAGCTCCGCTGGTTACCGGGCGGTTTGGCCTCGACAAGGTTCCGGAAGCACTGATGAGCGCAAAGACGGATGCGACCGCTATCAAGACAATGATCATTCCCTCGCTCACCGTGACAGACGTTTAGTGAACGAACCCCGGTCAGAGTTTGTGGGTAAAGAAGAGAACATTCATCTGCAATGGCAGGTTGCCGAGCTGCTGTTCGATATGGACGGCACGCTCATCGACTCGATCGCTGCCATTGAAGACGCTTGGGCGCGCTGGGCAGATGCCGAAGAGATTTCGCTTGGCCCAATCAGCACGCTGCACGGGCGCACGGCCGACGCTATTGCATCACCGCTGCTACCCAGCGAGCGAGTGGAGGCGGCCGTGCAGCGGTTAGATGATATCGAGGTGGAGTCGATCAGGGCCATTGTCGCCCTGCCAGGCGCGCTCGACCTGGTCAGGAAAATACCCCGAGATCGATGGGGTGTCGTGACGTCCGCGAGTCGTCGTGTCGCCCTTACTCGACTCAAGGCAGGGGGAATCCCCACACCAAGCCGCTTGATCTCAGGTGACGACGTTGCTCGGGGTAAACCGGACCCCGAACCGTATCTCCTGGCAAAATTCATGTCGACAGACGATTCTCGAGCGCTCGCATTAGAGGACACGGTGGCGGGACTTATCTCAGCTCGCGGTGCAAACTGTCTCACCATCGGCGTAGTGGGCACCGAGACGGCAGAAGTTCTCGCTCCCTATGCCGACGCCGTCATATCTTCCCTAGCAAACGTTCAGATTGTGCAGCTTCTAGATGATGGGATCGTTTTGAAGATAGACGCCCTACCGGTCTCACTCGCAAAAACCGCGGAGTAAGCAAGTCACAATCTTAAAAATTGGTTGATCTCCGAGATCGGGCCGACGTACGTTCACAGGCTCGCTGCCATTTCGTAATGAGTGTGAGCTTCAGACGTGGAGAGCGCAACGGGAAGCCAGAGTGCCACCAGTGATCTCCCTCCCCATCAGCACCAGGTGAACGTGGTGACCACGCGAGACACAGAACCAATCTGTGACCTGCCGCGGATATCTCGGACAGTGGGCCCTCTTAAAATGAGGGTTCACTGAAAGTAGAGATCAGCATGACCGCAGCACGCAGGCGTTTCACCCAGGAGTTCAA
>NZ_SOHD01000009.1:0-8488 GCF_004403235.1 Cryobacterium sp. Hh38
CCAGGTGGGACTCAACCACGCCGATAGTGGGGCTCAACGATACAAATCAAGCATCTGAACAGTGGGGCTCACTCGCACCACAGGTGGTGCCCATCGAAGCCAATATTCATGTGTGGGCCACGGGTGATCATATGTCTACAATTCTTGGAATAAAAAGGCCGATCTGACCGCGTCCGCTATCGAACACATGTCTAGGGTGATCAACTACGTGAAGCGGCACAGGGCACGGGGCACAGATTTCAACGCCGAGCACTCACGATGGCGATACTCGTGATGAACTAGGGGAATGACCCACTAAAAACGTAGCGGCAGGGGAACTGTGCGGTCTGGTTCTCCCTGCCGCGCACGCCGTAATTTAGGCCACAGAAGCTAGGTCACATGGGCCGCTAGGTGTTGGCCTATTCGGGCTTGAGGATCACCTTGGTCCACCCGTCGGTGCGGTCGCCGAAGTTCTTATAGGCATCCGCGGCATCGCTAAGGGGAATCTCGTGGGAAACGATCCATGATGGCTTGGCCTTACCCACAGCTATCAGCTCGCGCAACTGCCGATTATATTTCTTTACCGGGCATTGGCCACTGCCAATGTTTTGGCCCTTGAGCCACTGCAGGCCGTAGTCAATAGCAATCTTGCCCTGCTTGGCGTTCTCGTCGATGCCGCCAGGATCTGCCGGCAGGAAAACGCCAACAACACCAATTCCGCCGGTGATGCGCACGGACCGAATCAGCCGATTCAGAGTCATGGCGGGATCTTCGGTGCCCTGTGGGTCGTGGGCCTGATAGCCCACGCATTCACAACCCCGATCCGCGCCAATACCCTTAGTCTGGTCCAAAACAAACTGAACCGGGTCCGTCTTCGAGTCATCAACGGGAATCGCGCCGATCTGCTCGGCGAGCGCCAGCCGGTCTGGGCGTCGATCCACAACCCAGACTTTACTCGCGCCCTTGATCGTCGCGGACAGGGCTGCCATCAGCCCGACCGGACCCGCACCGTAAATCACTACTGTGTCACCGGGTATGACTCCAGCCATCTCGGTAGCGTGATAGCCGGTAGGGAAGATATCTGAAAGCATCACGTAATCGTTTTGCTTTTCTACGGCGTCTTCACCCAGGCGCAAGCAGTTGTTGTCGCCGTAGGGCACACGCAACATTTGGGCCTGCCCGCCAGGATACGGACCCATACCAGCGAAGCCGTAGGCGGCGCCCGCGCCGACCGGGTCTGACTGAGTGGTCATGCAATAGTTGGTGAAACCGCGTTCGCAATTCTTGCAAAAACCGCAAGAAATATTGAACGGCAGCACGACGCGTTCGCCGACTTTTACCTTGTCGACGCCATTACCGATCTCGATGACCTCGCCCATATTTTCGTGGCCAAACGTGCGTCCAGTTTCGAAATCGGTAAGTCCCTCGTACATGTGTAAATCTGAACCGCAAATATTCGTGGCCGTGATGCGTACGAGAACGTCAGTGGGACGCTCGATCGTGGCATCCGGAACTTCTTCAACGTTGACCTCATTGGGGCCCTTGTACACGACTGCCTTCATTTTTTTCTCTCTCTAGTTTTCCTGACCGTGAAAATCAACGGTCCGTCTTCACTTTCGGAGGTGTTCGAATTGAGTGCCCAGGCAACCTCGAGTTGCCCGCGGTTGTGCATACGTCGTGTATAGCACCGTTCCATGCGCACCGCCTCACCGCCGCAATCGTTGATATCGGTCACCGATCACACCATGCTTGCGTTCACGTTTGCATCGGACCACGACATCAATGGTGGTCTGTCATACGGCGGCATTGAGCCCGAGGACGGATCTGGTTGGCTCTCTCGGTTGCCACCGTCTGGAGCGTTACTACTCCGGCAATTGGGCGACCTCATCACCGGCAAACTCAACAAGACCGCGATTGCGACCCTGGTCGAGCGCACCACCCGTTACGTCATGCTCGTCCACCTGCCCGGCGCCCACACAGCCGACGCCGTCCGTGACGGTCTGGTGGCCACGATCGGCACGCTGCCGGCACACCTTCGCGGGTCGCTGACTTGGGACCAGGGATCAGAGATATCGACCCACAAGTCATTCACCACCGCGACAGACATGCCGGTGTATTTCTGCGACCCGGCCAGCCCCTGGCAGCGGGGCTCGAACGAGAGCACCAACGGGCTCCTGCGCCAGTATTTGCCGAAGGGAAGCGACCTGTCGGCTTATGGCCTCGAGGATCTGGAACGGGTCGCGCAGGAACTGAACGGCCGACCCCGCAAAACGCTCGGCTGGGACACCCCGGCAGAGCGATTCCGTGATCTACTAATCAGTACTTGATCAGCGCGGTGTTGCAACGACAGATGGAATCCAAGCATTGGCAGCGTAGAAGAATCCACTAATTCCGCTGTTCGAAATACCCGCGGCAGCTCAATCAATGCCGTGGCAGAGTCGTTTTTCTCCCATATGAAAACTGAGATGCATTACCAGCAGCACTTCGACAACCACCTCGCCGCACGCACCGCGGTGATGGAATAAATCGAATCCTGGTACAACCGGCGGCGGCCCCACTCCCACAGCGGAAGATTACAACCGGCCGCAGCTCTAGCCGCTTACCAAGACCACCGCCAACTGGCTGCGGCATAGAAGAAAAACACAACAGACTGTCTCAAAAACTTGAGGGCGCAGTAAGGCCACGTTCAGCTCTTCGGAATACCGTCGGTACCATGACGTATGCGCTTCGCTCCCTCAACCCTCTCGATCTCCCCCAGGTGCTCACGCTGAACAATGAGGCAGTTCCCGCCGTCTATGCCCTTGACGCTGATTTGCTTACCACCCTCGTAGCTACTGCTACTCACTCAGTCGTGGTCACGACGGTGGAGGATGTGCACACCGTGGCTGGTTTCGTGATCGGCTTTGCCCCGTCCGCCGAATATGCAAGTGAAAGCTACCGTTGGTTTGAAGCCCGATCGAGCGACTTCCTCTATGTAGACCGCATCGTCGTGGCGCCAAACGCGCGAAGCCAGGGCCTCGGCGAATTGCTCTACGCCTCCGTCTTTCAGGCTGCTCGCGAGGCCCACGCCACCGAAGTGGTGTGCGAAGTGAATACCTTTCCGCCCAATCCGCAGTTGCTGGCCTTCCACTCACGTCTCGGTTTCACCACGGTCGGCGAGCAGACCAACACGGGCGACACGGGCGCCGCCGCACTGCTCACGGCACTCGTTTCATAGCTCACTGCGGCCTCGCCGTACCGGCTTGAGATTGTGTTCATAAATGACGATCGAAGCAACTGTGCTCGCTGTCGCCGGAACATGATCTACGCTACACGCACCTATCGGCCCCAAGCCGTGTGCTCTCTCGCTGCAACAACACCACGCCTATGAATATGACGGACTCGCATCCGAGGAAAATTCGATGCCTCTGTGACCGCGCGGAAAAAATCCACAGGAATCAAACAGGGATGGCAAAGTCAACACAATTACGACGGGCTGACCGCGCCCCACTCCATTGCCGTGACGACCACCGCACAGATGAGAAAAATAATCACGATCAGCAGGGTAAACGTTGCAAGGAGGCCGAGCCGCAGTCGCCTACGACTCACGGCAAAACGGATGACCACCATCGCCGCATACAGAACCAATACGATAACCAATCCTGTGGTCGCGACCCCGGCTGGGCTGAGCCACTGCATAGCGAAAAGTAGCCCGGCGCAGATGAGCGTAAGAGCGCCACCCACCACAAGCCAGATAGCGCCCATCGACGTAGTCAGCGATCGTTGATCGCGCACTCGCTGCGACTCTGACATTATCGGCATCCTTCCGTCTCGTCTTGCGCAGTACCCACGTTGCCACTCGCGAGAAGAAAATGCCAGAGCCAAGCACGCATCTGCTCCCTCTGTGCCCGTTCTCCGCCTACCCTCATCGACGTTTTGTGTCGTCACAATTCTTTTGTCCCTCAGCACTCGGCGGGGTGCCTCTAACGCGACAAGCTTTCGACCGTTCAGGCCGTCTCGAAACCGCCCTAGGGATATAAGACGTCTCACGCCCACGCCTTGGCTCCCTCCGCATTTGCTGGGATCGTGCGGCGCGCCGATTCTCATAACTATGTCGCATAACCGCATGCTTGAACTGTGGTACTCGCCATTGGTTAGGAGACGCCCCAGGAGCAGAAATGACTAAACTGACCGGCTACGCGCGCGTGTCCACGCGACAGCAGTCCACCGACCGGTAACAGATCGACATCTTCGCCGCTGGCGTCCGGCGTAACGACCTCTACGTCGACCACGGCATCTCCGGTGCTCGAGCATCACGGCCCCAGTTCGACCGTGCGCTCGACGTACTCCAAGACGGCGACACCCTCGTCATCACGACCCTGGGCCGGCTCGGGCGGTCAACACAGAACATGCTCGCGTTCGCCGAAGAGCTCCGCGGTTGCGGCGCTAGTCTTCGCGTACTCAACCTGGGTGGCGGCGATGTCGATACTGCGACACCGATGGGGTCCCTGCTATTCACGATCATGGCAGCGCTCGGGCAGATGGAACACGAAATCAAACGAGAGCGTATTGTCGACTCCATCAATAAACGCCGCAAAGCCGGCAAGGATTTAGGCGGCCGTCCACGGATCATCACCGACAGCCAAATCCGCAACGCTCGTCGACTCATCGACGGTGGAGAGACAGCGACAACAGTTGCCCGAGATCTTAAAATGTCTCGTGCAACTTTTTATCGCCGAACGCGGGCACTGGACCTCACCACTGAGGCATCGAGGCGTCCGAACGTGCCCCGTATAGCCTCAACCAGCTACTACTCTAAGCAAAACCCTACGTTGCTCTGACTGCTTGATTTTGCCCTAGAAACGTTGTAGCGAAACCGTGATCTTGGCGCAATCACATCAAATCATCAACCGCAAAACGAGCAGTCACAACGATGACCAACCGTACCGGACCTGACAAAGACGCCTGCAAGCGCCACAACGTCATCGAATACTATTTCGCCGTATGCAAGCAATAGCGCCGCATCACCATCCGCTACGACAAGCTCAACCGAACCCACCGCGGTCGGGTTGTTCTCAGGACGATAACCATCTGATCGAAGACAATAAGAGTCACGTCCCAGTTCCACCGTGAAGCGCCACTAGCTCGGGTTGCGTTGCATTATCGACAGCGACCCGTGACCGGGTGCGACGACACACTTCGCGGCGTAGAGCGGCATTCCGCCGTGCTCCGCTGTCTGAGTAAAGATGAGGACCGCCGCCGACGGCTTCACGTTCAGCAGTTTCGCCCGTGTGGGGCCAGCATCGGTTGCGACGATCTGGCACACGCCGTTTGTAAAGACGTGTCCGTTGGCCTGCATGGATGCGAGGAGCGTCCGTGGCTCGGCAGCGATTTCCAAAAGCTCGGATGCGATTCTGGCACTCACATCACTGAGGTAGCGCCCAGCAGGGAGATGCTCTTGAACAGTCGCAACGGGAAGGCCGTCTTGCAGCAAGACGCTCTCGCGGATCCAAGCGTTAGCAGTGGGGTCCAGCGCGAGCCGTTTGGACACGAAGTCTGTTACCTTCTCCAACTCGAAGCGCACCGGCTGCACCGTAATTGTCATGGTCGGGTCCGCTAAGACAACCTCAAATGGCCGCATCTGCTCCAGCCCGCCGTGCGGAAGGGCGTCCGTGACGAATCGCCCCACTCCGCGCCGGGTGACCAGCAACCCGTCTTCTTCGAGGAGCATCAGCGCCTCGCGTACGGGCGTGCGGCTGACGCCAAGCATTACCGAGAGCTCTGTTTCTCTGGGCAGCATCTCACCGAGCCGGAATGCGCCAGAGCGGATCCCCTCAGCAAGCCGCGTATAAATGGCGACCCGAATCGGTTGGCCGACGGCAAGACGAAGTTGCTGTTGCAAGAACGGGTGGGGTTCCAAACGGGTCGTCACTCGACCTCCTTGTTGCCCGACAGTATCATATGTGACATCTTACTCAAGAGGTATAACCTCATACTGTAATCCAGACAAAGGAGTCCACGTGAGTTCAACAAGCCTTAAGGCCGAATCACCGTCAACGGCGAAGGATCCGTTCCCCACTATGGTCACGATCAGCACGCCGCACATTAATCCGAAAGGGGTGGACATTGCCGAGACAATCCTCCTTCCTGGGGATCCACTGCGAGCGAAATTCATCGCCGAGACCTACTTAGACGACATCCGGTGCTTCAACGAGGTTCGTAACATGTTGGGCTTTACGGGCACTTACCGGGGGCGTCCTGTGTCCGTAATGGGCACGGGTATGGGTATTCCTTCCATCTCGCTCTACAGCTATGAGCTGATCCATTTCTTCGGGGTTAAGAACCTGATCCGGGTGGGTACCTGCGGCGCCATGCAGGCGAACATGAACCTCCACGACGTAGTCATCGCTCAGGGTGCGTCGACCAACTCCAACTACCTGCACCAGTTCAACCTGCCCGGCTTCTGGGCGCCGCTGTCGTCGTACCGACTACTAGAGCAGGCCAAGCGGATCGCCGACAACCGCAGCCAGCGTACTCACGTCGGCAACGTGCTCTCGTCGGACCTGTTCTACGGCGCCGATCCCGATGCCATGACCAAATGGATGAAGATGGGCATCCTTGCCGTAGAGATGGAGTCGGCGGGGTTGTTTGCCAACGCCGCGGCCGCGGGCGTCGATGCGCTTGGCATCTTTACCGTCAGCGACCATCTCATCACCAACGCCGAGACCACCCCTGCGGAACGGCAAACCGCCTTCACCGCGATGATCGAGATCGCGTTGGAATTGGTCTGATGGGCACGGCGACCAACGCTACGGGTCCGTTCCAGGTTTTCAAACCAACCCGGGCCGTACCCATTCTGCTGTCCCTCTTCGTCTTCTCGCTGGTGCTGGACAATGGCTTCAAGTTCTTGTCGCCGGCGTTAGCGAAAGATCTCAATCTGCCCGTTGACACCGTCAGTCTGCAAGCCACCCTAGCCGGCATCCTGATTGGTATCGGTGCCGTAGTTTACGCCGCACTAGCCGACTCGATCAGCATCCGAAAGCTCATCATCTTCGCGATCATCGTGATGACAGCAGGTTCGATCGTCGGATTCATCTTCCAGACTAATTTTTCGCTGATCTTGGTCGGCCGTCTGATTCAGACCGCCGGCTTGGCGGCCGCCGAGACCCTCTACGTGATTTATGTCACCAAGCACTTTAGGGGCGACGAGCAGAAGAAGTACCTAGGCTTCAGCACCGCAGCCTTCCAATTGTCGCTGCTGATCGGCACCGTCGGCAGCGGCTTCATCGCCACCTACATCGGCTGGGCAGCCTTCTTTTTAATCACGTTACTTTCCTTGCTAGCCATCCCAGTCGTGCTGCGTACAGTTCCCGCAGAGACGACACACGACGGCCACGTGGACGCGTTCGGGCTTTTCCTAATCGCGGTGTTCGCCACCGGCACCATCTTGTTCATGCAGAACTTCAACTTGTGGTATTTGCTGCCGGTCGTAGCGGGACTGATCCTCTTCGTCTGGCACATCCGAACCCACGACAACGCCGTGATCACCATCGCGTTCTTCGCCAACGCCCAATACTCGCTGATGATAATCGTGGTGTTCGTCATCTACTCGGTCCAACTGGGCTACACCTTCATGTTCCCATTCCTTGTCTCCGACGTTTACGGCTATAACCTCGGCGAGGTTTCCTTGTTGCTGATCCCCGGGTACATCGCGGCCGTGATAGTCGGCTCGGCCACCGGCAAGATCGCCAAGTTCCTCACGTCCAAGCAAGCCATCACCATCGCATTGATCGGGATCATCGTCTCGATGCTGCTCCCGGCACTCTTAGTGGATACGTGGATCGGGATCTTCGTGATCTCGATGATCCTGTTCGGGATGAGCTTCGCGTTGATGTACGGCCCACTCGTCTCGACCGCCATTATGCGGGTGCCGGTCGAGAATTCGGGTATCGCCATCGGCTTCTACAACCTCACCATCAACATCGCCGTGCCAATCGGAATCGCCTACACCGCAACCCTGATGAAGCTAAAACCCAACCTGCTAGATGGCATCACCGGCGCCGACCAAGCGTCCTCCTACGGATCAGTGTTGTTAATACTCACGGCGGTCGCTACCTTCAGTCTGGTGCTCTACCGAGTCTTCGTCGTGATCCTGGAGCGTCAGAGCACCGAGAAGCCGAACACTTTGAGATAGTGAAGAGTTTGATTCCGCTCGACGTCGTGCCGAGCCAATGTCACGTCATAAACCGGGGCCTCCGTTCAACATGGCCGGCCCGGTTACTTCCGGTGAAGCCCTGATCGATGAACGTCTTTTGGAGTGAGACCCCGAGGACGACGAGGGCGTTCTTTTGGGCCGTCCGGTCTTGGTTGTTGGTGGATACGCGTGCGTATCCGATAAGCATCCCGGTCATGCTGGAGTACACTGGCCTGCCGCGGGTATTTCGGACAGCGGAATTAGTGGATTCTTCTACGCTGCCAATGCTGGCTGTTGATAACCGTAGTGGACTTCATTCGGCCTTCGGTAACCGAG
>NZ_SOHD01000047.1:0-9829 GCF_004403235.1 Cryobacterium sp. Hh38
ATAACTGGTGCCAGCGTGGTGCCTGTCATTATTGTTCCATTCGATCACCGTGCCCACCGGGCGTTCGTTGCTTCGTTACCGTACCGACCGAACCGGGGAATTTCCAGGCTGTGCACTCCGTTTGAGTTGCCCGGTCATCGTTTGGCTTAAGGGCTCCCTAATACTGGGCGGTCCTGGAACAGATCGCCATTAACGTTGTGTGATGACGACCTCATCGCTACGCCCTGTCCTGGTCGTTCTCCGCGGCAACTCCGGGTCTGGAAAGTCGACGGTCGCTCGGGGCGTCCAAAAGCGATTCGCCGCCGGCGAATGCGCGCTAATTGAACAAGATTATTTTCGTCGAACGGTGTTACGAGAAGGCGATGTTGCCGGCGCACTCCACATCGATCTCATGGAGCAAGCAGTATCGACCTGTCTCAAACGAGGCCTCGTCGTTATCGTCGAAGGCATCCTGAATGCCACACGCTACGAATCAATGCTTAAACAGCTCAGTCTCGAGATGACGGGGACCACCCTTTTCTACGCATACGATCTCACCCTTGCAGAGACGTTGAGCCGGCACGTAACGCGTGCGAAGTCAGTCTCGTTTGGCAGCGCCGAGATGAAGGACTGGTACCACGGCTGGCAGCCATTGGCCTTCGTCTCCGAAGCGCGAATCGATTCGTCATGGGCTGAGAAAGCGACAATTGATCGGATATCGTCCGATATCGCAGCGGCGCGAACTACCGGCCCCTAACGTCCTCGAACGTCCCGCAAAGGGTTCCACTTACGGGCAACTTGCTCCGCGAATCGACTTGAGCGGAATCACGCTTTAACGCGCCCGCTGGAGGTCCGGCTTACGGGCGCTCAGTATTCGGTTGTGGCGACTGGACCGTGGGGAAGGTCGGGATGGGGGAAGATGCTTTTGTGGACCACAAAACACCCCTTGACCTAGCCACCTGGCCGCGTCGGGAACATTTCGACCATTTCCGAACCCGTGTTCCGTGCACGTACAGCGTGACGGTCCAGCTCGATGCGACCTGTTTTGTAGCCGCGCTGCGGAATGCCGGCAGAAAAATCTATCCGGCACAAATCTGGGCGATCGCCTCCGTCGTGAACAATCACGAGGAATTTCGGATGGCTGTCGATAAGGAGGGCCATCCGTCGATTTGGAATGTTGTGCATCCGGCGTTCACTGTGTTGAATCCCGACCGCGAGACCTTCGCGAGTGTCTGGGCCGAATATAACCAGGATTTCTCACAGTTCTACGAACAGGCGGTGGCGTTGCTGTCGACACATCGAACGGCGACCACAATGTTTCCTCAAGGCGACGTGCCAGAGAACATCTTCGACATCTCAAGTCTGCCCTGGCTGTCGTTCAGTGGATTCGAGCTGAACATCGCGCACGGACACGACCACTACCTGCCTATCTTCACTCTCGGTAAGTACGTCGAGCAGACGGGGCAAGTGACACTCCCATTCACCCTGCAAATCCATCACGCTGCCGCGGACGGGTTCCATGCCGCCCGCTTCATCAACGAGCTTCAAGAGATTTTCGACACCTCTGCAAACTGGCTTGCATAAGTTCAGACACCACTTCCCGCAAGGGGTTCGGCAAACGGACACTTCTGCTGACGACCGCGCATTCGTGTCCGGAGGTCAACGGCGACTCTGACGGGAGCCGCCACCGTTAAAGCTGACCTATCGACGGCTCTAATCCGTGCCTAATTGCTCGGCCTCAGCGTCGCCAATTGCAACCCGTGCCGTGGGGATAAAGTGGGGTTCACCGATGACCGTTTGGCTCCACGCCCACGTGAACGGTCGAGGGTGTGGGAGGCAACCGATGGGAACCTTCCTCAGCACGTTCCTTTCCGATTCCGCGGAACTTCCGGAGCTAACGAATCGGGTTCGTTCAGCCGGACCCGTGCCGCTTTCGTCGCCACTGCCAGTTGCGGATCTTGCCGCAGACAGCATCGCGGCGACCAAGCTCATGGCCTCGTTGCTGCACCTTGTCCGCACGGGAGTGCGTAATCCCAAAGCGAGCGAAGTTCCGCAGGTGAGCATTGCGCCGCAACTCGTCGCCGGCGCCTACCGGAGCGACCAACTGTTCCGATGGAACGGGAACCCCGCTCCAGCGTGGGCACCCTTGTCCGGATTTTTCGCCTCCAGCGACGGCTGGGTTCGCACTCACGCCAACTATCCCCATCACGAAGCAGCTTTGCGCTCACTTCTGAGATTGGACGGTTCCGCTTCCGCCGAGGCTATAGCGCACGCGATTTCGCACCGCAGCGCTCTCAGTCTGGAGGATGAAGCCGCAGACTCAGGTGCGATCATCAGCGCGGTTCGCAGCCCGAGTAGTTGGAGAGGACATCCTCAAGCTCAAACCCTGGCAGCGGAACCCTTTATTCGCCTGGTACAGCAGGGCGAAGACTCGGGCCTCCAAAGACGGGGGTCGGCTGACAGTTACGCGCCGCTGGAGGGCGTTCGGGTGCTCGACTTGACCCGGGTCATAGCCGGGCCGGTGGCCACTCGCAGTCTCGCGTTCTTCGGGGCAGATGTCCTGCGCATCGACAGCCCTGGCATGCCGGAACTCCGTTGGCAGCACCTGGATACAGGGCAAGGGAAGCGCTCCGCGCTCCTTGACCTCGGTTACAAACCAGATCGAGACTGCCTCGAACAGCTGCTGACAGACGCCGACGTTGTTGTCACGGGATACAGGCCGAACAGCCTCGGCCGGTTCGGTCTCTCGCCGGTCGAACTTCACAACCGTCATCCAGGGCTCGTTATCGGCCGGGTTAGCGCGTGGGGGCGAAGCGGCCCCTGGGCCGAGCGTCGTGGATTCGACAGTATCGTTCAAGCAGCCAGCGGCATCGCCCAGATCCACGCAAACGGCACCGGCAGACCAGGTGCCTTGCCCGTCCAAGCCCTGGATCATTCCGCCGGGTACCTACTTGCCGCCGGGATCATGTCAGCACTTCGCCGGCGGCACCTCGACGGGCACGGGTGGACCGTCGACATTTCACTGGCCCGGGTCGCTCAAGAGCTACTCGCCCAGCCTCACTCCGCACCAACCGAAGTCGGCCCCTACGAGATCCAAACCGTGAACACGGAAACGCCAGGAGGAACCGTCACCTGTGCCGCACCCGCGATCAGCATCAGCGGCGGTCCGAATCGCTACAGATCGATCGGCCGCCCGTGGGGAGCAGACCAACCGGAATGGGCTGAGCCACGAGCGTCCAGCGTCCAGCGATAACTCCCACTCGGAAGGTGCGCCATCGGCCGCTCCAGCATTGCGAAAGCAGCCCGCAGGAGGTTCCCGTATGACACAGAGCTAGGCAGACTTACCCACCGTTGGAAGCCGTTGGTGCTCGATCAGTTGATGCGACTAGCGGTGCGGTCGCAAAGCGGTAGCCATACGTCAGCGGGTTTCCACTCCCAGGCGATCTCCTGGTTGCGACCGTCTTCGCCAAATCGATACGTTGCACGCTCGTGCTCGCCCGTCAGCGTCCAAGTATGACCGTCGACAGTCAGAGTGTAATCGCGTGCGAAGCCGTGATTCTCGACCGTTCGGGCGAAATAGCGGCCGGCTTCAGCGTCCCAGCCCATCAGACTAAGTGTGTCGAACGGACCGTTCGCGCGCTCATCTTGCACGATGAAGTAGTTGCCCGAATGCCACCGGGCGGAGTGGATGCTGTTCCACGGACTCGCTCCCGCATGCGGATTATCCAGCGACTGCTCGTCACCACCATAAGAGGTGCCCTCGGCATGCCAGTCACCCAGAAAAACTGCCAACTCTTCATGCTCAGCCATGATTCAACCCTACGTTCGGGAGCCAAACCGGGCAATCCTCTGAGGTGGTCGGTGACGGATTGCCCGACCGGATGTCGGCGGTTTAGGCGTCAGCGTACCCGTTGAGCCTTCCGGTTACGGGCTGCCCACGCATAACACAGGGCTTGACCGTTGCCGCCGGTACCGTTGCCGCTCGCAGAACCTCCGCCGTAAGCTGACGACATGGGCAACTCCATTAATCCAATCATTCCCGTCGGGTACGACATCGCGTGGACTATGTTCTCGGTTCTGGTCATCGCCCTAGCCGTCGTAGCACTTGTCTCGATGGCTCGAACCGCTAAACGCCTTACCTCAGCGCAAGCCATGATCTGGGCGCTCGTGACGATCTTCGTACCGGTCGTCGGTCCGCTGGCATGGCTGTCTATAGGACGTCGATCAGGTCTCGCCCAGGTGCAGCCGAACACAGATTTGTAGCCGTTCCGCAGCAGCGAGAGCACCGTGTCGCGTAGGACGCAGTGTCTTCCAAAAACCTCCGACGTCTGGCGGAGGGTCTGGCGAATTCAGGCGTGTCTTCGCGTTCGTGTTCGATCTCTTAATTGTGCGCCCGCAAGACGTTCCGCTCGCGGTACGGGCGCAACTGGGCTAGTCGCGTGGTTTAGTCCCCATGAACTGAAAAGGATATCGGGAACACATCAACCCGAATGGCGACTACACCTGGAAAAAATCCCGCCACCCCGTCGACGGAAACAGCGATGACTTCGCCGACCCTCGGCGTGTTACGTATTCTGTTTCGTAAGCCGGCCCCTTGTACGGGACGAAACGTGGCCACCGCGGTGTTCTTCTTTAGATGGCCTACTTCTTTAGGTCTTCGTCATTTGTGTCCGCGAGTAGCAGATCCATCTGCAGATTCTTGGCCAGAGTATAAGCGCGGAGTGCTTGGGTTGCAACGAGTATCAATCGTCCAAGCAAAGCCAAAAGCACGAAGCAGACGATATATGCTGCGACTATTCCGGCCATTGCGGCGACGCCGTAGAAATTGTATGAATACATAATTCAACGCTAGTTGATAACGGCTTCCGAAATTTCAAGCCTGATGAATACTATTTTTTGCCCGGACTCGATATCGACGCTCTCGCAACAAAGCGGCGCTCTCTACTCGATGCGACTCGCGCCGGCAGCAAGGTGCAACGGATTGCCAATGAGTTAGTCGCTATCGAGCCGGGGCGCGGCTCGGCTCGGCTCGGCGAGAATCTCTCGCCCGTCACCTACACGACGACCGAGAGTCTCCCATCGCAAAGGACATCGCTCAAGGGTGGCTTGGCGAGGTGAACCGACCTGGACGAAGCGATATGCACCTGCACGGATGCCGATCCACTCCGGGCCTACACTAATCGCCCTCCAAGTTCCCAATGATCAAAGAGGAAAGACGCGCAACTTAGGAGCCCTCGTCCCGTATGGGGTTCCCTTGGGACACGGCTGCGGCTCGCTTGGTCGCGTGGTGGTTTGGCCCCGGATCCGTCGCACTGGAGGTCCGGCTTACGGAACGGCGGGATACAGCGGAGCGGGCGCGCTGAGGAAGGTCTCGCCGTGTAGTTTCGCAGAGGGCCGTGCGGTTCTTTGGGCGGCCGCGACCCGGTTAGTCGTCTTCGGGTGACGCAGCGAACGCCGTCTTGGTGGAGGAGTACCAGTCCATGGATCGTTTTGGGTGCTTCCAACGATCTTTCATATCCTTGTGCGCTTGCTCGTGGGTGGTGTCTCCGGCCTTGACGGCGTCTTTGAGGTGGCGGTCCTGGGCCTTGATGACCTCATCAGCAGTATTGCCGTGCAACGGTTCTTCGCACGGGCCGCCCAGCTGGCGGCAGGTCATTGTTTTCATCGACTCGAATCCTAACTGTGAACGCGTTGCCCCGTTTGAGGTTTGCTACCTGTATAACGATGCAACGCCAGCAAGTGTGACCGCTGACAACGGGTTCGATTGTTGCAGGCGGCCGGTCAGCTCCGCTGTTCTCCTGCGTCGCGGCGGATGAGGTGTTCCAAAACGGCCGGATCGGCGCGGAAATCGATCCGAGACACAACCCCGCCGACGACCCTGAAATCAAACGCGACCCGCGGCGAGCCACGATGAAACCAGGCCGCGCCCGGGCGGCCGTCGATGAACACCGGCAACGCGGCTTTGGCCGCGCCGTTGAACATCGTCGCGACGGCGCTCCGTCCTTCTATCCGGGTGGGGGTTCCCGCCGAGATCGCCGCTTCATCACCGGCGACCACCACTGCCGGCGCCAGCAGGGCCAAGAGCTGCTCAAAATTGCCCTGTCGTGCGGCGGCGAGAAACGCGTCCACGACTTCCCAGTCAGCTCGGCGGCGCTGCACGCCCTGCGGGCGGACCTTGCTACGCGCTCTCGAGGCGAGCTTGCGGGCGGCGGCGGGAGTGGTGCTGAGGATCGCGGCGATCGTGGAGAAATCAAAGCTGAAGCTGTCGTGGAGCACGAACGCGACCCGCTCGCTGGGCGTGAGGCGGTCCAAGACTACCTGGAGCGCAATGCCAACCGTGTCGGCCAGGGCAAGTGCATCTGCGGGATCTTCAATCAGCGAAGGGAAAGCCATGTCGTCGACCAGGATCGGTTTCGGGGCGCGCAGCCTGTCCAAACAGAGCCGCGTGGTCACCGTGGTCAGCCAGCCGGGCAGGTTGTCAATGACAGCCTCGGTGGAGTGAAGGCGCAGCCAGGTTCGCTGGACGATGTCTTCGGCCTCTGCGTTGTCCCGCAGGATCCGCCCGGCAATACGCAACAACCGGGGGCGCTCCCGCTCGAAAGCTGCAGTCTCGTCCATCCGCGTCACGCTTCCTTCCGGGGTCTCATACTATGGGTGACGTGCGGGCTGCGCCCGGTGTGACAGAGAGGTAGCGGAGATTCCGATGACGTCGATTGATGAAATCATTGCCGCGTTGGGTGGCTGGCGAGGCGATATGCGGGCCCGCATTCGCGGCTTGATCCTTGAGGCCGAACCGAACGTGGTCGAAGAGACCAAATGGAAGAAGACGACAAACCCGCTCGGCGTGCCGACCTGGAGCCTCGATGGGCTCATCTGCACCGGGGAGACCTACAAGGACAAGGTCAAACTCACCTTCGCGAAAGGCGCCTCGCTCGACGACGCGGATGAACTCTTCAACGCCAGCCAGACCGCCAGCGTGAGGCGAGCCATCGACCTACACGAGGGCGACAAGATAAACGCCACAGCATTCCAAGCGCTCGTCCGCGCAGCGGCAGCGCTCAACAAGTCATAGACGAGCGCACCCCGATCCTCGTTGGCTGCCCACGTGGATCGCTGTGATCGACCGGAAGAGGTTCGTCCTACGGGCGACCGCGGGATCACAGGATGATTGCCATCTCTGCGACGATGATCGTTAATAGGTCCTGCGCTCAGAGCGAATCAGGCATCGATTCATCTCGGCTGTGCGATTGACTGTCGCTATGACGCGCACACTTATTCTCGGAGGAACCGCCTGGCTTGGTCGAGAGATAGCCGAGCAGTCGGCTGTTCAAGGCCAAGACGTGACGTGCCTTGCTCGCGGTCTATCTGGAGCAGTCACACGCGGCGCGACATTTGTCCGCTCCGACCGGCGAGCACCCGGAGCCTACGATCTCGTCGCTGGTGAAGCGTGGGACGAAATCATCGAGCTGAGCTATGACGCGGATCTCGTCGCCGGAGCGCTTGAGGCTTTGGCCGGCAGCACTGCGCACTGGACCCTGGTCTCGTCCGTGTCCGTGTATGCGAGCAACGCTGAACCGGGTGCGGATGAGGACGCAATCCTCGTAGAGCCCTCTGACCTCGACGATTACGCGCACGCGAAAGTCGCCGCGGAACGCGCCACGGCTGCGTCGGTGGGTGATCGTCTACTCATTGCGAGGCCGGGCCTTATCGCGGGGCCAGGCGACCTGAGCGATCGTTTCAGCTATTGGGTATCCAGGCTCGCCGCGGCTCCCGAGGAAGCCGTCCTCGTGCCAAATGCTGATAATCGATACGTGCAGTTCATCGACGTTCGAGACCTGGCCGGATGGCTCATCAGTGCTGGACAGCGCGGCCTGACCGGCATTTACAACGCCGTCGGAAGCGAACATGAACTCGCCACGGTTCTGCTGACCGCCGCCCGGGTTGCAGGCCATACTGGCGAACTCATCTCCGCCGAGGATGATTGGCTGACCGCGCACAGCGTGAACTACTGGGCTGGCCCTCGTTCCCTCCCGCTATGGCTCCCTCGCAGCGACTCCGCCTTCGCCCGCCGCAGCCGCAGCCGCTTCCTCGCAGCGGGCGGAACCGAGCGAAACCTGCAGGAGACGCTCGAAGACGTGCTCGCGGACGAACGTGCCCGCGGACTCGACCGGGAACGCCGATCAGGCCTCACCCATCAAGAGCAGCGCCTTCTCCTCACCGAAATCAATGCGTAGAAACCTCGCGATGCAGAAATACTCAATCGTGCCCCGGACTCCACGGTTGCGAATCCCGCAGGGGGTTGGTCTAGCGACACCGTGAACAGGGCTCCCCGTCAGGGACGAAATAGGGCTATCGAGCGCAGTTCTGCTCGCGTGTAATTCTCCAACAACTCACGCCATCAGAATCGAATGGCAGTTCAATCATCCCCAACTTTGCTGCAACGCGTTTGGAGACCTCGTTCTCCTGCTCGATCGTCGCCGAGATCGAGTCCAGCGACGAGATGCGAAACACGTGGTCGAGCATGCCGATCCCGACTTCCGTTGCATAACCGTTGCCCCAAGCCTTCTGATGAAAGACATATGTGAGTTCATCGAAGTCTCGATCCGGCGCTCGAATCACGCCACAGTAGCCTACGAACTCGCCAGATCGCGCGTCGAAGACGGCCGAGGTGCCGTAACCGCGATCGACGTACTTTCGCTCGCAGATTTCGATCCACTGCGATACTTCGGGGCGGCTGAGGACGGTCCCGTCCCCGACAAATCGCATCACGTTCGGGTCCGCGCAGAGGGCTGAGAAGTCGTTGAGGTCGTCGTGGCGAAACTGTCGCACCGATAGATGTTCGGTCTGGAATAACATCGGACCAGCCTATCCACGCCCGCAGGTCGTTCTTTTTAGCGGGCGTTATGAACGTGCGTGGCGATTCGATCCTCTGATTCAATGACTGGATGCGCACATTCACTAACGTCCCCAAGGCCACTGTCGGCGATCGAGTCGCGATCCTATCCCCGGCGTTTGCGGCTCCTGCGGTGTCCGAGGCCGTTCACGAGCAGGCGATGCGACGCCTCACAGAAGTTACTGGGCTTGTGCCGGTTGAGTATCCGACGACACGGCAGCTCGGCGCGAGCGCCGAGGCGCGAGCTGCCGATATTGAGGCGGCGTTCGCTGATCCGAGTATTCGGGCGGTTCTTGCAACGATCGGAGGGGATGATCAGATCACCGTCATCCCACACATCGACACCGACATCCTCGCCTCAAACCCTAAACCGTTCCTCGGATACAGTGACAACACGAACCTGCACAACCTTCTCTGGAACCTCGGGGTGCCCAGCTACTACGGTGGCTCAACACAAGTTCACCTCGGACCAGGCCCGCATGTCGATGACGTGCATGTGGCTTCACTGCGTGCGGCGCTTCTTGACGGAGGCATTATCGACCTCACCGATCCGGGCGAGTCCGAAGACTTCGGCATCTCGTGGACTGATCGCCGCGCTCTAGAGGAGTTCGGTATTCGTGAACCGACCGAACCGTGGGCATGGGCGGGCGCAACAACGGTGGCCGAAGGTCCAACGTGGGGCGGATGCATCGAAGTCATTGATCAGATCGCTCTCGCCAATCGGATGCCCGACGTCGCCGACCTGGACGGGGCGATTCTCTTGCTCGAAACGAGCGAGGAACTTCCAAATGCCGACACCGTGAAGCGTTGGGTGAGTGCCTTGGGCGAGCGAGGAGTTCTCAATGCCGTGGCCTTGCCCCCGGTTAGTGGACACGGGTTAAGCGGCGAGTTGAACTTCCGCGGTCTGTGACGAGTATTGCAGTTCGAAGTCGACGGGACTGACATCTCCGATTGAGG
>NZ_SOHD01000006.1:0-9907 GCF_004403235.1 Cryobacterium sp. Hh38
ACGCCACTAACGTTCCCGACCACGACCTGGATCAACGAACCCCTGAAAGCAGGAACGAACTCAATGACCACCTAAAGAAACTGACTCATAAAGGTTGACATCTTCCGTAACGGCCGATCCGCACCAGTGGATTCGTCCGTCGCCCAGCCAGGCTGCGCCATTCTCGATGACATCTTCACTAGGCCGTCCAGTGACGGGACTGCCCCGAAAGGCCCGAACGGGTACGAGGGACAACCCCTCCCAGCCGATGAACGGTTCCGCCACGGCGCTGGCGGTAGAGCCAACCGCGATGCCGCCGTCCATTCCATCGATCGTACAAGTAGCACGATTGTTAGGTCGTTTGCGGAGGAAGGCTCTGGTGAGTACTCACCGCCAGACGGTTCCACACGTTGATCGCGGCGATGGCCATCAACAGCTGCACAATTTCCCTCTCCTCGAATGATTCCCTCACCTGCCCCCACAACGAGTCCGACACACCGCCGTTTCCGATGAGTGTCACCGCCTCAGTGAGTGCTATGGCGGCACGTTCGCGTTCGGAGTACACGTTCGGCGCTTCTTCCCATCCAGCTAACACATCGAGGCGACGCTGATCGATGCCCGCCGCTCGAGCTTCACGCCCGTGCATGTCCAGGCAGTACGCACAACCATTGATCTGCGACGCACGAATTTTCACCAGCGTTAACAAGGCTTCACCCAAGCTTCCCGCGTGGATGTACTTCTCAAGGGCAACCATCGGTTTATAGGCCTTAGGATCGACATCCGTGACTAAGAGGCGCTGCTCAAATGACATTGTCGTTATCTTTCTGTCTGTGTTTGCGGTACGTGTACTTCGAGTGGCTCCTACTGCGTATGTCGCTCGATGAAGTCATCGATCAAATGCACGACGGTGTCCAGCTGTTCGTCCAAGGCGAAGTGCCCGGTGTCGAGCAGGTGCAGTTCAGCGGAGCGAAGATCATCGAGGTACGCGCGCGCCCCTGCTTCAGAAAAGAACTGATCGTTACGCCCCCACGGCACAAGCATGGGAGGCTGATGCTCGCGCATCCACGCTTGCCACACGGGGTACAGCACGACGTTGGACTGATAGTCATAAAGCAAATCAAGCATGATCTGGTCTCGTCCAGCTTGATCGAGCCAGTGTTGATCCAAGGTCCATACGTCCGGATCGACGGACTCTGGGTGTGCCGTTCCCTCGAGATGCTGGGAGCGTGTTGCGTCAGCTGTCAGCGCTCCACGGATAACCGGCTCCATCCCCTCGTGATTTATCCAGTACTGAACCACAGGCTGCATATTCGGCCCCAGCCCCACCTCATACGCGTTGCCATTTTGTGCGATGACCCCCTGAATCCAATTCGGATGCCGCGACGCGATGCGATACCCGATAGGAGCCCCAAAGTCGAAAACGTACATAAAGAACTCGTCGATGCCGAGGCTGACCAGAAACGCTTCCATGACCTCAGCGAGGTGATCGAAAGAGTAGACGAAGTCTCCGCCGCCGCTGCTCGAGGCGGGAGCGCTGCTGTAACCAAAACCCGGGTAATCCGGTGCGATGAGATGTAGCCTATCGCTGAGCCGATCCATCAGGCGCGCATACTGGTGCGACGCAGCAGGGAAGCCATGCAGGAGTACGAGCGTCGGCGCATCCGCCGGACCCGCCTCCCGGAAGAAGATCTCTACCCCATCGACGGAAATGGTGCGATGGCGCACCCCCGTGAGCTGATCAGTTTCCGTTGTGAATTCGCCCATACTGTCCTCGCTTCACCCGTCCATGCCTACAATTCAGACTTGCACTGGCAGTAGCTCATGTCAATATAGCTACGAAGTGATGCCACCCTTACCATCCATGACGCAACAGAAGGTGACCACATTTGCGCGCCAACTCACTTCTATCCGGGCTGCGGCACAGACCGCCGACCTCCGACCGTGGTCGCCATCGCCAATGCCAGCAAGCACAGAACGTGGGCACGTTCGCGTTGGTATCCATAGTGGTGGCCGCGCACGGCTAGATTCTCGTCAGGGCCTCGCCCTTATGCATCGCCACGTGATCGGTCGTGTCGCTCGTGATCTCGTAATGCGGATCATCAACACTGCAGCGGCGAATGTGGCCTTTGTATTCCACGTTCTTCGTATGAATCTTCGTAATGGTGCCGCGCACATGTCCGGCCTCGGAGTTCCAGCGCACGTGATCGCCGACTGAGAATTTTTTTATCATAGGTGTATCTTCCGCTTTCACACTGTTGCCGAATCTCTTCACCATATTCGCTGTACTACGTCGCCCCGATCTGGATTGGCACCTTCATCGATCACTCTTCTGGTGGGTACCAGACACGGTCGCCATCGACTTTGGCAAAGCTGGTCAGGGTGTGCGGCTTGGTCGAGGTCAGACTCATGATGTCGAGAACCTGAAAGTCCCGCGCCAGTAATGCGTCTCCGATCAGTGATCGGTGACAACGCCAGGGCACAGCCTCGGCACACATGATCGCCACTGTCTGATTCCTCGCCAATGCCAGCAACTCGTCGACACCGGCTCTGAACTCGGACGTTTGCATGTAGTCGGCGTAGTTGCGAAAGCTTTTATTACGCCACGCTCCATTGATAGATGCTTCTGCCGCCGGGGTGTGTCGTAGCCCGCCGAGCTCGGGGAGCCGCTGATAGTCAATACCTGCCTCCGGCATGCTGACGATAAGTTCGTGTTCCGCAAATTGCGGGTTGTGACGAGACCCCGGAACGGTGCGCACGTCGACGAGTCGTTCGACACCGTGTTTAGTCAACATTCCAACGAACTCATCAATGGGATGAGTCGAATGCCCGATCGTGTACACGCAGGTTGCATCCATGCTCCCATTCAACCCCACGTACTGAAGTCCACGTCAGGAATGTCAGATGTGCGCGCTCGACATCCTGCTCCGCAATAACGGGCGGGACCTCGGATGCTGGCCATCGCCCTATTGCCATCCTGAAGCCGTCGCTAACCTGATCAGGGACGAAGCTTCCTCGTTCCAGTCCACCGGTTCCTCGAGCTAGGCGCGGATATCTCCGATAACACCGCGGCCGGAGGGTGTCCTCGAACGAACGGAGAAAGCATGCAACCGATCCCGAACCGTTCCGATCATTCGCACGCGATTAAAACTGCAGGGCCTGGTGGTGTTCCGTTAACAGTGTCAGTGCCGACCGGTGAAGCGCGGGCTGGAGTCATCGTGCTCCATGAGGTCTGGGGCCTCTCCGCGCCTGTTGCCGATCTCGTCGTCCGCCTGGCTGGCTGGCTGGCTGGCTGGCTGCGGTTATATCACGGCAGCGCCACACCTTTACCACCGCATCGAGGACCCCGTCGTCACCGATGGGAAGTTCAAAAAAGCCCGCCGGTACCACGACACCCTTACGGCGAAAGGGCTCACATTTGACATCGAGAGCGCCCTAACCTGGATCCGCGCCCAGGGAGCACAGAAAGTAGCGATAATGGGTTTCTCTATGGGAGGGACCCTCGCAGTGTGGGCGGCAGCAACACTGCGCATCGACGCCGCCGTCACCTTCTACGGCGCTAGCCTGGCTTCGCCACGCTGGCCTGGCATCCTCAGCGGAATCGATGCCGCACGTGTGCTCAAGACCCCCTGGCTGGGAATATATGCTGGCAAGGACGCCAGCACCCCCGCTCGTGATATCCAACAGATGCGCGAAATCCTCACCCCTAAAACCACGCAATCCGCTGTCATTGTCTACCCCAAGGTCCGTCACGGCTTTGCCCTGGACCCGGACCTTCCGCACCACGCCGCAGACGAGGCAACAGACGCATTCGCGCGAACAGCCCTCTTCCTGAAAACCCATCTACGCGAAACCTGACAGCCACTTCCGTAAACGGTGTAACAGGCTTACTCGGATCGGGCATTTGTCACAGAGCCCCGAGCCCACGACCCGCCGCCGAGCGACAGATAGTACATGCCATTCGAATTCGCCGGAGATCAGCAGGTTGCGTCGGATGTAATCGAGTCAAACACTCTGGCCTCAAGTCCGCACGCGGGCTATGTACCCTACCTGTGGAAGGTGACTTCGAAGCCTCACTGTATTTGTCGTCACGAAGATGTTT
This sequence comes from Cryobacterium sp. Hh38, assembly GCF_004403235.1. NCBI lineage: Bacteria > Bacillati > Actinomycetota > Actinomycetes > Micrococcales > Microbacteriaceae > Cryobacterium > Cryobacterium sp. Hh38. Next base: position 4,079 of record NZ_SOHD01000006.1, read on the forward strand.
CCACGCTGGGCGTTAACCCGAGGGTGGCCCTGGCTTCGCGGATCATCTGGTGGGTGAAGCCCCACTCGTTGTCGTACCAGGCCATGATCTTGATCAGGGTGCCGTCCACCACTTGCGTCAGATCGAGGTTCACCACGGACGCGCGTGAATCGCCGATGATATCGGAGGAGACCATCGGGTCCGCCGAAACGCCGAGAATGCCCTGATACCTGGGCGTCTTCGCCTCCTCGGTGAACACGGCGTTGACCTCCTCTACGCTGGTCGGGCGGGAGGTAACAATGACAATGTCGGCAATGGAGCCAACCTCGATTGGAGCGCGGACCGCAACCCCGTCGAAGAGCCCAGTCAACTTCGGCAATGCCCGGATTGTCGACTGTGCAGCACCAGTCGGAGCGGGCACCAAGTTCGCTCCACCTGCCCGCCCACGTCGGAAATTGTTGTTCGGCGAGTCGACCAGGCGCTGGGTGGCGGTGTGAGCATGAATTGTGGTCATGATCGCACGCTCCACCCCCAGACGTCTTGTCGCGATCTCAATGACCGGTGTGATGCAGTTCGTCGTGCAACTGGCACAAGAGATGATCTGCGGCTACCCATCCGGCCGGTTCACCCCGTGCACCACCGTCGGGACGGAGTCGGACTTCGTCGGGGCAGACAAGATGACGAACGACGCGCCCGCATGAATATGTTTGGTCAGGTCCTCCGCCTGGGTGAAAGCACCAGTACATTCCAACACTAGGTCGACTGCAAGTTCCCGCCATGGCAGCGCCGTTGGGTCCCGTTCGGCAAGAACAACCACCCGGTGGCCGTCGATGACAAGTGCATCAGACTCCACAACAATCTGACGCTGGTACCGACCGTAGACCGTGTCGTACCGTAGCAGGTAAGCAAGATTCTCAATTGACGCCACATCGTTGATCGCAACAAGTTCCAGATCCTCCGACTCGAGCAGAATTTTCAATGCAGCCCGCCCGATTCGGCCCAACCCATTGATCGCCATTTTTGGCATATGAGATTCTCTGATTTCCAGTCGTCGGTTTTCCAGTCGTCGGTTTGCACGACAACATAGCTACCCCTTCATGCTGCGCTCCTCAACAACTTCCGTCAACAAGGGAGAGCACATACCGGGATCACTTGTCGGTACAGACTGGGGTCGAGGTAACGATGTTGGAGAGGGGAGAACTTCCGCTACTCCGGGTCCTCGGCCGAGAACTCACCGAAGTATTTGCCGGATTACATCGTCACCACGGCGTAGACCTGCACCAGATCGTGCTGAAGGCCGAAATTATCGAGGATGACTCCCCGCGTGCCACCAGGATGAGATTAGTCAACGGCAATCGCGTTGATGCCGACCCACTCCTGGTATATTGCCGCGATCGGTGCGGTTCACGCCGGCGACGCGTATGCCGAGCGTGCTGCCCAGTCGGGCTGTCTCCGCACCAATCGATCTCAGCCGACGACACGCAATATTTTGTTGTCGAAGTCCGCAAGTCCCCTAGGACAGTCGCCGGGTATCCCAAACACAAGTCCCGCGTCGGCCAGCATCCGCTGCCAGTGGATCTCCCGACTCGGCGGTGCGTTGAAATTCTTCGATCTTACGATGGTCGCCCCTAAAACGTGTTGGCAGTAGCGGGTGCAGCTCGTAACGCACATCCAATCGCCCCTCGACACCGTCATCAGTGTCTACCAACGCTGTCTCAGTGAGCATTGCGATGGTTGCGACAATCCGTTCATCCGACCTGTCGTTTTTTCACCTTAGACCGAGCCTTTACCAGATCCATGGTCAGCGGAGTACGTTTGGGCAGAGACGCGACCTAGCCTGTTTCGCCGCGGGAACGAATCCATTTCTCATCGCGAAGGAATATGACGACATGACAATAAACCCCACTCCAACGTCGGATACCGCGAAACTGACCGGCGAAAACCTGCATCTCGTACACCGGTTGGCGACCCAGCTGAGGGTGGATTCCATCCGTTGCAGTACGCAAGCCGGTTCTGGTCATCCGACCTCATCGCTGTCGGCGGCGGATCTGATGTCGGTTCTACTGGTCGGACACCTACGGTATGACTGGGCCAACGCCCAGCAGGCGACCAATGATCATCTGATCTTCTCGAAAGGTCACGCCTCACCGTTGTTGTATTCGATGTACCGTGCTGTGGGCGTCGTCGATGAAAACGAGTTGGTGAACACCTACCGCCAGTTCGGTTCCCGACTTGAGGGGCATCCGATGCCTATCCTGCCCTGGGTGGACGTTGCGACTGGTTCTCTCGGCCAGGGCCTACCAGACGCGGTCGGCGTGTGCCTGGCCGCAAGATACCTAGACAAGCTTCCGTACCAGACGTGGGTGCTCTGCGGAGACAGCGAGCTGGCAGAAGGTTCCATGTGGGAGGCCATCGACAAGGCGAGCTATTACAAACTCGGCAACTTGACAGCCATCGTCGACATCAACAGGCTCGGCCAGGACGGGCCTACCGAGCTGCAATGGGACATGGACAAGTACGCCAAACGAGTCGAAGCGTTCGGCGCACACGCCCTCGTGGTTGACGGACATGATGTCGTCGCGATCGATGCGGCACTGACCGAAGCCCGGTCCCATCCGGACCAGCCGACAGTGATATTGGCCCGCACCATCAAAGGCAAAGGTGTGCCCGAGATTGAAAACAAAAACGGCTGGCACGGCAAATCCCTCCCGCCAGAAATAGCGGACCGTGCTATGGCTGCCCTCGGTGGCGTGACCGGCCTGACTATCACCACCGCTGTTCCCGATGCCGGGACATCTGCGATCGTCCCCGACCCTGGCGCCACAGTCACCCTCCCTACGTGGGAGATCGGCCAGAAAGTCGCCACCCGGGCGGCTTTCGGTGCCGCGATTTCTGAGCTAGCAGTACGACCGGAGGTAGTTGTCCTTGACGGAGAGGTCGGCAACTCCACGCATGCCGGCGAGTTTCGGGAGATCTGTCCAGAACGATTCTTTGAAATGTTCATTTCTGAACAACAACTCATCGCTTCCGCGGTGGGTTTATCGGTGCGCGGATACATCCCCTTCGCGTCAAGCTTCGCCGCTTTCTTGATCGCCCGACCCTACGACTTCATCCGGATGGCCGGCGTGTCGGAAGCGAACATTCGCCTGGTCGGCACCCACGCCGGCGTTGAAATCGGCCAGGATGGGCCCTCCCAGATGGCTCTGGAAGACATCGCGGCGATGCGCGCTATTCATACCTCCGTTGTCGTGTATCCAAGCGATGCCCCCTCGACCGCGGCACTGGTGTTGACGATGGCCGACACCAACGGCGTCGTATATCTACGCGCGACCCGCGGCGCGTACCCGGTCATCTACTCACCCGAGGAGAAGTTTCCCATCGGCGGGTGCAAGGTCCACCGCGCCGGGGCCGAGGACACCGTGGCACTGATCGGCGCGGGAATCACCTTGCACGAATGCTTAGCCGCCGCCGAAAAACTCGCCGATTTCGGCATCAGTGCACGGGTGATCGACCTGTACTCGATCAAACCACTCGATCGTGACACCCTAATTGACACCTGCCGCATCACCGGCGGGCGACTGGTTGTGGTGGAGGACCATTACCCTCAGGGAGGCATCGGGGGTGCAGTGATGGAAGCGCTGGCTGATGCCGAGGTGCCGGAACTTCGGGTCAAACTACTCGGCGTCACCGGCCTACCAATGTCGGGTGAGCCAGCCGAACTCTTGGACGCCGCGGAGATATCAGCTCGGCATATCGTCACGGCCGCCCGAGAACTGATGGAGGTTCGATAATGCGTATACCAAACGCAGCCAACTTCCGGAAGCGAACAGAGTGAGATTGGCGGCAGCAGTGATGTTCGTCCACGAACTCGACCGATCAGTGCTGTTCTACAAAGAACTCCTCGCGTTCGACGTGACAGTTCGAAACAACAGCGCCGCGCTACTGGCGCCAACGGGGATGAGTTGTACCTGTGTGACACAGAGCATGCGTCAAGCACCCTCTCGGTCCCGTCGGGATCCAATATGTGCTCTGGACAGCGGAGGACGAAGAAAAACTCCGACAATGTGAACGGGTACTACGCGCGCGGCCGCCCCGTGTCACCCGCCAAACCGTCGATGGGTTCAGGATAGTGGAGAGCCGTAGTCCCGGCGACGTGCCAATCGTGGTGACCTACCCCGGCCCCAGGCAGGTACCGCGGCACGAGATAGTCCAACGCATGTACGAGTAGTAACCACACCTGGTGTAAGAATCGATCACTACCCGGTCGGGTGGGCACGCCGCGGATCGCGCCCAGCAGGTTGAAGCGGGCGGGTGCCGACCTGTGGCGGGGCGGGGAAACACGTCCTAGCAGTTGGTGCTGGAAGACACCACCGCGCAACGCAAACCACGCGATCGAACCGCTCGCACAAAACGCAGCGATCCCTCATACACCTCGACGCCATCCTTGCGGTTGTGGCGCCGGACGATATCGTTCTTCCGGTTACCGAGCCCGTTGACCGTTTCGGATGCGTCCTCGGCACTGCCCTCCAGCAGGCTCACCCCACGAGATGCCCGGAAGGAGCGGGTACCGTCGGCACGGGATTTCCCGTCAAGATACGCGTCGTAGTCGACAACAGCATCGAAAGGTACGAATCGGCCACCGCTTTGGGCGACCGTTTTGGTGATGACACCGTCCAGATCTGACAGGCATCCACGCACCCCGTCGGTCACGCCGACGGAGGTGGTATCTACCGCCATCGGTTCGGATTGCTGGTTATCGGCAGCCCTGCTCGCGTCGCCCGCGCGCAGCGGAACCCGGTTCTGTTTCATCGGCGGAGAATCTGGGCGAGCACTGCGGCTTCGCTGATATCCGGGTTCTTAGTGCCGGTCAGCAGAGTCAGACGATGCCGAATAGCCAGATCTCTCAAATGTTGCAGCGCATTGCCGCGCTCGACGTGTTCCAGTTCGGCACCGTAGCGTCGAGCGAATTCCTCGAACTTGGCTGGGTCGTGGCTGTACCACTTTCGTAGTGCCGTCGACGGTGCGACGTCCTTGCACCATTCGTCCAGTGCCGCCTTGACCTTCGTCATGCCGCGTGGCCAGATGCGATCCACCAGGACCCGGACTCCGTCCTGCTCCTCAGCCTCGTCATACACGCGTCGAACATGTATGTCCGGTTTCGCAACCATAATGCAACCTCCCCAACAATCGGTCTCAACGTCAAGGTTACGGGCGGCCCAGCTTGTAGGCACCTGATCTGCTCTGAGAACCGCCCTCGAACAGTCGTGGGCCACTGCGCCACTAGCCATCTTTCGTGTAAAGGACGCTTTCTAGCCAACGTTCACCACGGCCGCGCACCGGCTATTCAGCACGCTCGCTCCCGCGTTCTCAAACGGCTTCTACCGAGCACCCTGAGCGCTTCGTTCGGCAGTACCCGCAGCCACCCACATTCCCGATGACGTCCTAGATCAACGAACCTGAGAAGGAAGAAACGAACTCAATGACCGCCTAAAGAAACTCACTCATAAAGGTTGGCATCTTCCGAAGGCCAAACAACTCGATGTCCCCTACCAACGCCTACGCCGACTCGAGATAGGACAACGCGCTGACACCAACCTGGAAACCGCCTTCAGCGCATGGCTCGACGATAAAACTCGACAAGCCCAATCCGGTGCGAAAGTCGCTTGACAGCAATAGGAGCATCCACAGGGACTGTCTCTTAAACGGTGTTTCCGGCCTGACGCGCTGGACGTGGGTCTGGCGGGAAAGGTGCCGTGATGACGACACTTGATGCTGTGACGAAGAAGACGAAAAATGAGCCCACCCGTGAGGCGTTGGCGGCGAAGGAATGGGTGCGCCTGGCCAAGGAGC
>NZ_SOHD01000026.1:0-14228 GCF_004403235.1 Cryobacterium sp. Hh38
AACCGCCGCCCACGCCCCACCCTCAACCTCGAAACCCCCGCCTACCGCCTCAACCAGCTACTTCTCGAAGCAAAAACCCCCGCGTTGCCCTGACCACTTGACTTTGCCCCCTCGAAATGGCCTGAAACTCACGGCTCGGTGAGCGGCGAAACCGGAAACTCACGGCTCGGCGAGCGGATGGCCCGACCCACCTACCAGCGCGCGCCCCGTTCGACCAGGGCGGCCCGCACCCGGCGCAGAAGTTCCTGGCCACCAGTCTTCAGGTCGTCGTCGGTGATGCGCACCATGCGCCATTTCTGATCCTCGACCCGCTCGCGGCGGGTGATATCGACGCGGAATTGCCTCTGGTTACTCCGGTGTCCGTCGCCCTCGTATTCGACGCAGACTTTGAAGCGCGGCCACGCCAGATCGACCCGGGCTACGAAGACGCCACGTGCGTCGAAGATCTCGAAGTTGACGACTGGTTCTGGAATACCCGCATCCACCAAGAAGAGGCGAGTCCTGGTCTCCTGCGGAGAGTCGACCGCCGCCCGAGCAAGAGCGGCACCCTTCCGCAGGGCACGACACCCGCGTCTCCCGATCAGGGCCGCAGCGACCGCGCGAAGCTCGTCGGGCGTGTGCCACGGATTGCGGCCGCTGCAGAGAAAATCCGCAGCGGCCACGAGCTCAACCCGGGGAAACAGGGGGCTGAGGTCGATCCACGTCTGGATCAAACTGGTCACCGGGAATCCGTACACCCGCTGCATCGTGCCATCCACCCGCTCGTGCCCGATGATGCCCACAACCTGCGGTGCCCGCACCCCCGGTGGCACCGAGACATGCAGTCGGCGGTCGCCTTCAAGTCGGCTGGGCAACCAGATCCCGTGAATCACAGCCGCCGTCGAGTGGCTGAAGACGTGGGTGGCGGGCATCCGCTTGGAATATGCTCTGGCGAGGTCGAAAGTCGACGCCGGATGCTCGCGCTCCGCCCGCAAACGACGAAACGACAGGGCTGCACGTTCAGGTGTGATGGGCATGCAGCGATCATGACGCCAATCACGATTGCACATATTAGTTATGCACAGGCAAACCACGATCGGCCCGGCCGTGGCCCGGATCAGCCTGGCGAGCGGATGCGGCGGCCGGGTTTTTCGGTGTGGCCTGACAGGCCACGCGGGCGCGTTGCCGAGCCGTGAGTTTCGGTCATCGACCCGTGAGTCTCAGCCCGAAAATGGCAACACATCGTGTCCAAACTCACGGCTCGGTGCGCCCGGGGTCGCGAAACTCACGCCTCGGTGAGCGGATGCCTGGGGCGGCCTCGTGAGGCGGCCGCGGGCATCCGCCTGACGAACCAGCAGCTACTGGAACGCGGAGATACCGGTGATCGCGCGGCCGACGACGAGGGTGTTGACCTCGTAGCTGCCCTCGTAGGTGTAGAGGGCTTCGGCGTCGGCGAAGACGCGGGCTATGCCCCAGGAGGTGGAGATGCCGTTGCCGCCGAACACCGAACGACCCAGTGCCACGGATTCGCGCATGCGCGCGCTGGCGGAGGCCTTGGCCATCGCGGCGTGCTCCGGCCGCAGCGTTCCGGCCTGCTGCAGCTGGGCGATGCGCACCATCAGGCCGAGCGACATGGTCGCATTCTCGAGAATGCGCACCAGCTTCTCCTGCACGAGCTGGAACGACGCGATCGGCTGGCCGAACTGCCGGCGTTCAAGCGCGTAGCGCAGCGCATAGTCGTAGGCGGCGAATTGCAGGCCCACGGACTGCCAGCCGACCCAGACCCGCGAATTGGTGAGCAGCCGGTTGGTATCGCGAAAGCTCGTGGCACCGGGCAGCCGGTCGCGTTCGGCGACCACGACGTTCCGCAGGGTGATCGTGGCGTTCTGCACAATGCGCAGGGCTATCTTGTTTTCGATCTTCTCGGCAGTGAACCCGGCCAGGGTCGCGTCGACGATGAAGCCCTTGATCTGGTCGTCGGCGGTGTCGCGCGCCCAGACCAGCACATTGGCCGCGAAGGTTCCGCTGCCGATCCAGCGTTTGACGCCGTTCAGTGTCCAGGAGTCGCCGGTGCGGGTGGCGGTTGTCTCCATATTGCGTGAGACATCGGAGCCGTGGTCCGGTTCGGTGAGCGCGAACGCGCCGATCTTGCGCAGGGAAATGGCGTCGGCCAGGAACCGGTCGCGCTGGTCATCGGTGCCGAGCTGGGCGATCGCCGCTGCGAACAGGCCGCTGTGCACGCCGACAAAGGTCGAAATGGACGCATCGACGCGGGCAAGCTCGACGGTCATGAACCCGTGGAGTAAGAAATTGTCGCCGCGCGCACACAGGTCGACGAGGTTCAGGGTGGAAAGGGCGGGGATGATTTCGAACGGGAACGTCTCGTTGTTCCAGTGCTCGGCGACGACGGGTCGAATCTCGCGTTCGAACACCGCACGGGCTGTGGCTACCAGATTCTGCTCGTCCACGGTAAGGAAGTCCTGGTAGGAGAAGAAATCGGTGGTGGGGCCGGTGTAAAACTCGGGGCTGGGCGCATCCACTTCGGTATCGCCGATCTTCGGACTCTCAACGACGGTGCTCATGGCTGGTCCTCTCTGACCGGGTACCCCTGAATTCTGCGCCTGGGAGCGGAAATGCGCAATCTCTCGCAGATTAACCGTGCAATGTGCCTAATGGATATCCCGATTGTGTCCGCAAATTGCCCCGGATGCGCGAAAACTAGCGCGCGGCGGAGGTGTTCATGGTGAGCACGTCGGTGCCGTCCAGGTCGTGCAGGCCGAGCGTCACGGTCACAACGCCGAGTGTGCCGAGCGATGCGACATGGGTGCCGCCGCAGGGGATGCGCACGGTCGCGCCGGGCAGTTCGCACACCCAGTAGCGGCGGTCCGTCAACCGGTCGCCTCCCTGGTCGATGCGTACCGCGGCATCCGTCATGGTCCACGCGAGAAGGGTCGCGTTAATGGTCGCTTCGATCGCCGCGAGCGACTCGGCGAAGCCATCGACCGAGAAGCCCTTCTTGCGCAGCGATTTGCCGAGCCGGTAGGTGTCGACCGAAGCGTTCTGACCGATCAATGATTCGTCGATGGCGAGCCCGTCGAAGTCGGGGTGGCCGAGCGCGTCGGCGCGTACTTCTTTTTTCCACCGGTCGGCGAGAGCGTCGTTCAGGGCGAGGGAGGCCAAATGACACGCGGTGTGGCCGGCGCTCGTGGCGTCGCGCAGGCCCTCGTCAACCTCGACCGTGACGGTGTCGCCGGCTGAAAGCCCGGCCGCGTCGACGACGTGCACCACGACGAAGGCCCAGCCCGGGGTGCCCTTGGCCACCGGAATGTCCGCACCGATATACAGCTCGGACCCATCGGTGGCTCCGACGATGCAGTCCTCGACCGGCCAGAACGCGGCGCCGTGGTGCAGCAAGGCCTGGTCGGGTCCCTGGTCGGGCCAGCCGGCATCGACCGGATGCACGCAGGTCGCATCGAGCAGTACGGCTGAGCGTCCATCCGCCAACCGCTCGGAGTGCAGCACGGACGCCCGCGCGTCGACGGCGCCGCTCGGGTAGAGCACGCGGGTGTCTTCGGTGGGCAGGGTCATGGCTGGTCCTTTCACAAGCGGATGTTGTCGGTCACGCCGACGAAAGAAAGGTGCCGCCACGATCGTGGCGGCACCCGTGCTTGCTGATACTGCGCCAGATGCAGCGCGTGGTACCAGGGGCGGAGAACCCACAGCACCGAGAAGATGCAGAATCTAGCTCTTGCGGGCCCGAGAAGCGGTCTCTTCAGACTTCGCCTTCTTGTCGGCCCTCTTTTCCTTGAGGGACTTGTCGGCAACCTTCTTGGTTGCGTCCTTTTTCGGTGATTTGTCAGCCATTGTGTACTCCTTCGCGCCGAGCCGTGGGGCTCCGTCTCCTCGAGAATACGCGGGTTTGCGGCATCCGTCATCTCCGCAGCCGACCGCGCTACCGCAAATCGCCAGACCTGGTCGGAGCCCTGTGCACGGCTGCCGGTCTGTCGTATGCTGTCGCTGCAACGAACCCGCTCTCCGTCGAAAGGTCATGTCATGAGCCACAGCGCCACCTACCGGGCAGTTCTGTTTGGACCCAACCCGATTGCAGCCGGAACCGAGGTCGAATTGGAATACATCGATGGTGAGTATCAGGACGTCCTGGTGCTCGAAGCGGTTGAGGACACCGAAACGATCACCCGCACTTATAAGCGCGGCCGTGAGACCGACGAGCCCATCCCGTATCGTTTCGTCGAGGAAGACGCCGTCGACGCCGGCGAGGCGGACGTTCCCAACTGACGCAGGCATCCGTTTGACAGCGGATGCTGCAGCGCGCGCTAAATGCGCTTGGTTGCGTCGCGGCCGAGTCGCACCGGCAGGGCCATGAGTGGTCCGACGAAGCGGCGCTGCAGCCTGCGCGCCGGGCCCCAGACGATCTGCACGACATACTGCGACAGCAGCGCGCCGGCCGCGAGGGCCATCGCGATGCCGGCAGCGGTGAGCAATGCGAGCAGCCCGTTGATATCGCCCTCGGAGAGCTGGAGCAACCCTCGAAACAGGGTGAGGCCGGGCACGAGCGGCACGAGCGCCGTCACCATAATGACGAGCGGAGGGGTACGCACGATGCGCGCCGCGACCGCCGCCAGCAGGCCGACGCCGAGGGCGCTCGCCGCCGAGGCCCCGACCAGTCCGAATCCGCCGGCCAGCGCGGCCACGAACAGAAACTCGGCGAGAGCGCCGAGCACGCAGACCACCCAGACCGCCCGCCACGGTACCTGCACGGCCAGCGCAAACCCGATGACGATGACGATGGCGGCTACGAGCAGTACCGGCAGCACGCCGATAGTCACGATCGGATTCGAGTCGATCTCGAGCAGCAGCCCGAACCGGGCCAAAAACAGCGCGGATCCCGACACCCCGGTGACCAGGCCAGCCGTGATCAGGAGGGCCTCCACCAGTCGGGCGGTGCCGGTCAGGTAAAACCCCGAGAGCGTGTCATGCACGGCACCGAACGTTGTGACACCGGCGAGAAGCATGATGATGGTGGCGACGACGACGAGCGAGGGGTTGGCCGTGGGGTCGATCACCCGCACGACCGTGGCGACGAGGGGGCCGATCGCCCCGCCGACGACCGTCTGGTAGAACAGCGGAACCTGGCGGTGGTCGAGCACCGACGTGATCCAGTCGATGATCCAGGTGGCGATAAAGGCGGCGATGATCACCGTCGGCCCGCCGCCGATCAGAACGGCGGCGCCGGCACCGACCAGGCTCCAGCCGATGCGGCGCCACTGTTTGGGCACCTGCGGTTTTGAGCTGACGATGGTCGCGAGGATCTTGCGGGCCTCGGCGACCTCGATCGGCTTCTCGATAATGTCCGCGATCAGCTCCGAGGTGGCGGTGAGCTTGGAATAGTCCAGCGTGCGGTACTTCACGTTGCGGCTGCGGATGATCGACTCGTGCGTCGACGGGTCTTCCTGGGTTAGCGTGATGGTCGTGTGGGTGATATTCGCGTCGGTGCCCTTGAGCCCGTAGGCCCTGGTGAGCGCGATCATCGCGGCGGTGGCGTCTTCGGCGCCGGCGCCGGCGGTGAAGATGACTTCGGCGAGGCGCATGGTGAGGTCGAGCACGGCCCGGGTGTAACCGGAGTGGTCGAGCGTGATGGCGGTGGTCTTGCTGAAACTCATGAGGCAGGCAAATCGAGGGGTCCGAGAACGGATGCTGCGGCGGTCGCGTGCGCGGAGTCCGCGTCGGAGGGGTGGAAGTAACCCGCGAGCACGTCGCGGTAGAGCCGGGCCAGTTCGGAGGACGCGGCGTAGGCGGAGCCGCCGGCAACCTGCACGGCGGTGTCGACGACGAACTTGGCGTTCTGGGTGGCCCGGTATTTGAGCCCGGACAGCTGCGCGAACCAGGCCGGTCCGACCGCGAATAATCGCTCGTCGACCGCCCGGGCGAGGGCGTCGATCTGCGGATAGATGCCGTCCATCGCAATGACGAGGTCCCCGATCCGCCACCGCGCGACCGGATCCTGCGCGTGCGTGCGCCCTTCGTTTGTCAGCGAGGTGCGACGGTTAGCGCCCAGGGCGGCGAGTTCGAGCGCGCGCTGGCCGATTCCGGTGTACACGGCGCTGAGCAGAATTTCAAAGTTGGCGAAGATGCCGGCGATGAGCGGGTCGCCGTTCGGGCCGATCGGCAGGCGGCGCACGACCCGGTCCGGGCGGGCGAGAGCGCCATCGAGCACGGTGCTCTGGCTCTGGCTGGCACGCATGCCGAGGGCATCCCAGTCATCTTTCGAGCGGATGCCGGCATCCGCTCGATCGAGAAACGCCCAGACGATCGCGGGGTCAGCTGGGGCGGAGGAATCCAGGCCGAGGGTTCCGAGCCGGGTCCAGGCGGGGGAGAGCGAGGTGAACACCTTGGTGCCGGTGAACCGGTAGCCGCCATCTTGCTGGGGGAGGGCATCCGTGTGCGAGCCGAACAGCACCAGGTCGTTGCCGGGTTCGCTCACGCCAAAGGCGAAGATTTCGCCTCGCATGGCCTCTTCGAGCACGAAGTCGAGCGAGTGGTCGCCCTGCGCGTTCAGGCTGGCGGCGACACCGGTCCAAACCAGGTGCATGTTCACGGCGAGGGCGGTGGCCGGGGCGTGCGCGGCGAGCCGGGTCTGCTCGCGCACGGTCTGTTGCAGGGTGCGGCCGAGTCCGCCGAACTGCACCGGCACGAGGGCGCGCAGGTAGCCGGCAGCGACGAGCACCTCGAGATCTTCGGTGAAGAAGGCGTTGGCCCGGTCATACCCGGCTGCCCGTGAGCGGATGCCGGCCAGCAGCTGATCAGACAGCACCGGCTCGGTCGAGGGAACAAAAACGGGCGCTGCCGGAGAGGTTTCGGGCAGGGTGAAAACAGGGAGAAACTCGGTCACAGGGACAAGCCTATGCAGCCTTACGCCGTCGCGCGAACACCCGCACGATCACGAGCGCGATTGCCCCGAAAATCGCCAGTACGACCAGCCAGGGCAGAGCAACTCCGAGGCCGATCAGCAGGCCGCCGGCGGCGGCGACGAGGGCGGTCCAACCGGCGATAATGCCGGTCCAGAAATTGTCGGGGCCGCCGGCGGCCACGGTGCCTTCCGAAACCAATTCGAGCTGCACGGTCGAGTAATCGATCTGATCGGCGAGAAAGTCGCGCTGGGACTGCAGGCTTTCGAGCTCACCCTGCCGACTCGACAATGCGTCTTCGATGCTGATCAGGTCGGTCGTGCTCGTCGCCGAGGCCATCAGTGCCAACAACCGGTCAACCGAGGTGGTCAGAGCCGTGATGCGGGCGTCGAGGTCCTGGCTCTGCTGTGTCACGTCCTGGGCATTGAGCGAGACGAAGTTGAGCCGGCCGAGTTTCTTGAGCTCGGCCAGGGTGCGGTCGAGTTCGTCGGACGGAATACGCAGGGTGAGGGTGGCGCTCGCTGGCTGGACGTCGGTGCCCGGGTTTTCGCTGCGGCTGTCGACGCGTCCGCCGGCCTGTTCGGTGATCGTGACGGCGGATTCGCTCGCCGCGACCGGATCAGTGGCCGTGATCGACATGGACCCGGTGGTGATGACGTCCCGATTGGACGTGTTCACGTCGCCCGTAGTGCCGGTGACGACGCTGCCGTAGGGGGCTTTGTCGACCGAAAAGTCCTGTTCCGGCGCGACCGCGCCGACGTCGCCTTCCGACGAGCCCGTGCTCCCAGACGAGTCCGTGCTCACCGAACCACTATTCGCCGTGCATCCCGCCAACAACACGGCGGTCAGAAGGACCGCGATCACTCCCCAGGTTCGTCTCATGACTCACCGTACCGAGCGGGGTGGGGGCGCTGTCTGGGGGCAGTCTGGGAGTCGGATCACAATTGGGACTCGGCGCCTACCCCCGAAGTAAGGCCAGGGAGACGGCGAGCAGCCCGACTGCACGTTCAACCCAACTGCACACACGATCAGGAGGACAACATGGGATTCGTAGACGATGCCAAGGATGCACTCGATGCCACCGGCAAAAAGATCGGCCGGGCGGTTGATGACGCCAAGGACCGCGTCGAAGACCGGGTCGACGAGGCCAAGGCTGACGTCAAGGTGAAGAAGGCCGAGGGCGAGGTCAAGCACGCCGAGGCCGAGCGCAACGCCACCGAGACCAAGAACGACTTCAAGGCCACCCTGCGTGACGATAATTAGCACATGATCTGGTGGGCGGAGCGGATGCGCCGAGCGCGTCGGTCCCGCCCACCGCTGTTGCACGTGGCAACGGATGCGGGTACCGGCCCGGTCGTCATTCTCGTGCACGGCATCGCGTCGTCCTCGATCACCTTCTACGAGGTGATCCCGCGGCTCACCCCGAATCATCGGGTGATCGCGGTGGACATTCTGGGCTTCGGGCAGTCGCCGGCACCGGACGGCTGCGAGTACCGGCTGGAGGATCATGTCGGGGCCCTGGCCGCGACCATCCGCTCATTGAAACTGCGCGAGCCGTTCGTGCTGGTCGGCCACTCCCTCGGCAGCCTGATCAGCACCCGCTACGCCGCGATGCAGCGGCAGGGCCCGGGGGCGAGCGTTTGGCGGAGGCTGACAGGCAGCGGCACGGTGTCGCGCGTGGTGCTGGTCGGGCCGCCGGTCTATGTGTCACCGAGCGATATCGGCGACCCACGAGTCAAAGCGCGAGTCAGCGCCTACCTGCGGGCCTACGATTTTCTGCGCGCCAACAAGGATTTCACACTCGCCAACGCGTCCATCATCACGCGGCTGCTCCCCAAGGGCATCTTTGAACTGACCGAGAAAACATGGACGCCGTTCATCAAGTCGATGGAGCACTGCATCGAATCGCAGACCGTGGTGAGCGATATCGCGAGCCTCGAGGTGCCGGTCGACGTGATCTACGGTGCGCTCGACGCGTTCATCGCGCAGGGCAGCATGACCATCATTGAGCGGATGCGCCACGTCACCATGCACCGGGTCGAGGCCAACGACCACATCATCCGCCGGCGCCTGGCCCGGGTGCTGGTGAACGTGATCGACAGCTGAGCTAGACGGCCGGGTAGGTCACCCCGGTGAGTTCCTCCGAGACCGACCAGAGGCGGCGGGCATCCGCTTCATCGAGGGAACGTTTGGGCAGCCTGGCGGGAGCAGGTGCGCCGGTGAGTTCACCGAACCCGCCAGGGCCGTAGTAACCGCCGCCGGCCGCCGCGGGATTCGTCGCCGCGTACAGGGCGGGAAGAATGCCTTGGTCGACCTGCTGCCACATCCAGCCGATGCGGTGTGAGGCTTCGTTGGCGGCGAGGAAGATGCGGGCCGAGGCCCCGTTGTGGGTGGGGCCGGAGATCTGCAGGTTCGTGACTGTTGCGCCCGGGTGCGCGGCGACGCTGCGCACGCCCCAGCTCCCGACGACGCTGCGCCGGTTGAGCTCGCGCGCGAACATGAGCGTGGCCAGTTTGGAGAGTCCGTAGGCGCGGTGCGCGCGGTAACGCAGACCCTGCAGGTCGGTGAAGTCGAGGTGGCCGCCGCGGGCGATGAGGCTCGACAGACTCACGACCCTGCTGGTGCCGGCCGCCCGCAGCAGCGGAAGCAGATGCGCGGTGAGCGCGAAGTGTCCGAGGTGGTTGGTGCCGAACTGCAGCTCGAAGCCGTCTTCGGTTTCGTCGCGCACCGGCGGCATCATGAGGCCAGCGTTGTTGAGCAGAATGTCGATCGGGCGGCCCTCGTTCCTGAGCTCCTCACCGAATCCGGCGATACTCGAGAGCGACGCCAGATCGAGATGACGGATGCTGACGCTCGCCTCCGGGGACTGTTCGTTCAGGAGTTTGACGGCCGCGGCGCCCTTCTCCTCGTTGCGCACGGCGAGAATGACCTCGGCGCCGGCCCGGGCGAGGCGGCCGGTCAGGCCGAAGCCGAGGCCGCTGTTAGCGCCCGTGACGACGGCCAGCTGGCCGTGCAGGTCGGGAACCTGGATGTCGGGAATGGGTTTGCTCGTGCTGGCCGGCGCGGTCTTGGTCATGGTGCTCCCGAGTAGTGGTGGTAATTCAGCCAACCCGTTTGTGCGGGGGAAGTCACGCGTCGGTCGCGAGCCCGGGCAGATTCACGGGCGGCCGCCCTCGCAGCATTCCGGGGCAGGTGCATCTCGGGAAGCGACGAGGGGGCATCCGTTCCCGGCCGCTTAACTTTGGGGCGGGTCGCCGATGCGCTCGAGGGCGTCGACGATGAGGGCCCAGAACTTCTCGTGGTTGAGGTCGACGGCCACCTGGGTGGCGCAGTCGGCCGGGGCCGGCGCACGAAAGTCGGCCACGGTCATGCCGAGCGTGAGGGTGCCCGCCAGTTCCACGTCGAGCGGAGCCTTGCGCACGGTGATGACACTCGGGTCGATCACGTAGGCGACCGCGCACGGGTCGTGCACCGGCGGGTAGTCGAAACCCTGGGTATCCTTGTAGGTTTCCGCGAAGAAGGCGAGCAGCTCGCCGACGAACCGGGCCGGCGCTGTGCCGACGGCGGCGATGCGGGTGACGATGTCGGGGGTGGCGAGGGCCTGGTGGGTGAGGTCGAGCCCGATCATGGTCAGCGGCCACGTCTCGTTGAACACGATGTGGGCGGCTTCGGGATCGATGACGATGTTGAACTCGGCTGTGGCCGACCAGTTGCCCACGTGGTAGCCGCCGCCCATAAGCACGACCTGCTTGACCCGCTCGACGATGCGCGGCTCTTTGCGGGCGGCGAGGGCGATATTGGTCAGGGCGCCGGTCGGCACGAGGGTGATTTCCCCGGGCTCGTGCGCCATGATCGTGTCGATGATGAGGTCGACGGCGTGCCGAGCGTCGAGCTCGAGGGTCGGTTCGGGCAGCACCGGGCCGTCGAGGCCTGACTCGCCGTGGATGGACGGGGCCGTTTCAATCTGCCGAACCAGCGGGCGCGGGCATCCGGCGGCAAATGGCACTCCGGTAATGCCAGCCACCCGGGCCACGGACAGGGCGTTGCGAGTGACCTTGTCGAGGGTCTGGTTGCCCATCACCGTGGTCACGGCGACGAGGTCGATGTTCGGATTGCCGTGCGCGAGGAGCAACGCGATCGCATCGTCGTGGCCGGGATCGCAGTCGAGGATGATTTTGGTGGGCACAACTCAGGGTACGTGGTCTTCCCCTTTCCGGGCCCGGGCCCGGAAACCGGGACCATGGTAGATCATGGGCCCAGTTGCCGAAGGTGGGCCCGGCGCGCGCGGGCAGCGGCAGCGACGCGAGGCGGCGCATCCGCTCGTGCATTTCTCATGGTCCGCCCAGAGCCGCTCCGATAAGCTGGGCGCGCGGCTGTAGTTCACACCCGCCCCCGTACCGAGGAGCTTGTTCGTATGACTTTGATCGAGGAATTCCTCATGCCCGGCGGCGGCACGAGCATCAACACCCTGCCCAAGGTTTCGCTGCACGACCACCTCGACGGCGGTCTGCGTCCGCAGTCCATCATCGAGCTGGCCGACTCCATCGGATTCGTGCTTCCCACAACGGATGCCGACGCGCTCGGCGAATGGTTCTCCGACCAGTCCAATGCCGGCTCGCTCGTGGAATACCTGAAGACCTTCGACGTCACGACCGCCGTCATGCAGACCCGCGAGGGCCTGACCCGGGTCGCCCGCGAATTCGTCGAAGACCTCGCCGATGACGGCGTCATCTACGGAGAGATCCGCTGGGCTCCCGAGCAGCACCTGGCTCGCGGCCTCACCCTGAACGAGGTCGTCGAGGCTGTGCAGGACGGCATCGAAGCCGGCATTGAGAACGTCGAGCAGTCGGGCCGCAGCATCCGCATCGGCCAGCTCATCACCGCCATGCGCCACGCGAACCGCGGCCTCGAGATCGCCGAACTCGCCGTGCGCTACCGCTTCGACGGCGTCGTCGGCTTCGACATCGCCGGCGCCGAGGCCGGCTTCCCGGCCGGCAACCACCGCGCGGCCTTCGACCTGCTAGCCCGCGAATTCATGCCGGTCACCGTGCATGCCGGCGAGGCCGACGGGCTTGACAGCATCCGCGGCGCCCTCTTCGACGGCCGCGCCCTGCGCCTTGGCCACGGCGTGCGCCTCGCCGAAGACGTCACGATCGAACGCCAGGACGACGACAACACCTTCGTCACCCTCGGACCGGTGGCCCAATGGGTGCGCGACCGCGAGATCACCCTCGAGCTGAGCCCGTCCTCGAACCTGCAGACCGGAGCGGTCGCCGCCTGGGGCGAAGAACTTTTCGACCACCCCTTCGACCTGCTGTACCAGCTCGGCTTCAAGGTCACCGTCAACACCGACAACCGCCTGATGAGTGACACCACCCTGTCCCAGGAACTCGCCCTGCTCTCGGATGCCTTCGGCTACGACCTCGGCGACCTCGAGACCTTCCAGCTCAACGCTGCCCACGCGGCGTTCCTGCCGCTGGAAGACCGCGAAGAACTCGTCGAAGCCATCGAAGCGGGCTTCGGCGACGCCTAGCCCCGCCAGCCAACCAAGGACGACCCCGCATAACCGAAAGACACCATGCCACTCCCGCACCTCCCGCTTGACGCCATCACCATCGGCGCGCACGCTGACGACTGGACCGCGGCCATCACGGCCGCCGGCGACGCGCTCGTACGTTCCGGCGCCGCGACATCCGCTTATACCGAACGCATGATCGCGGTGATCCACGAATTCGGCGCCTACATCGTGATCGCGCCCGGCTTGGCACTCGCGCACGCGCGGCCGGGAGCGGATGTTCTCACCGACGGACTCTGCGTCGTCACTCTGGCTGAGCCGGTCGCCTTCGGGCACCCGCACAACGACCCGGTCAGCGTGATCGTCGGCCTGGCCGTGGCCGGCGCCGACGACCACCTCCAGTTCGTCGCCGAACTCGCCAACGTGTTCAATGACCCGGCGGTGATTCCGGCGCTGGCCGGCGCGACCACCGCGGAATTCGTGCAGAGCGTCTTCTCGTGAAGATCGTCGTGATGTGCGGCGTCGGCCTCGGCACCTCGGCCATTCTGAAGGTCAACGCCGAGCGCGCGCTCGAACGGCTTGAGATCGAGGCACGCGTACAGGCAACGGATGTCGCTGGCGTGCGTTCCGCCGCGGCCGACGCCCAGGTTATCCTGACCTCCTCGGAGCTCGTCGACGCGATCGGCAAAACCAACGCCGATGTGATCGTCATCAACAACTACTTCGACGTCGACGAACTCGTCGCCAAGCTCGACATCGCGCTGGGCTCCTAGCCCCGCCGCGTTCCGGGCCGCGTTTCTTTCCGGGCCCGGGCCCGGAAAGTGGGCCCATGATAGATCATGGGCCCAGGACCGTAAGGTGGGCCCGCCGGCGAACACACCGAGCGGCACGTCGACCGCCTGGACGGCGACGCCTCGAGCAGTGGCCCGAGCGCCCGCGACGGGCCTATGCTCAGCGCATGGGCGACAGCGTGAAGCAGGGTGCACGGGCCGAACACCGCTGGCCGGCCGTACTGGGGTTGCTGGTAGCTCTCACGCTGTATGCCACCTTGCCGAGTACGTTCCTGCCCGGGCTGCGTTACACGGTCGTCGCGATCGGGCTCGCCATGCTGATCCCGCTCCTCGCCCTCAACCCCCACCGGCTGCATCGCGAAACCCGCTGGTCGAAATACCTCGCCACCGGCCAGGCGGTCTTGCTGGTCGCGGCCAACGAAGTCGCCCTCGTGCAGCTCGTGATCCAGCTCACGTCGGGCGGTAAGGATGACGGGCCGACACTGCTGCTCGCTGCCCTGCAGGTGTGGGTCACCAACGTCATCGCCTTCGCGCTGGTCTACTGGGAACTCGACCGCGGCGGCCCGGTCTCGAGGCGTCATGCCGACCGGGCCGACTTTCCGCCAGCTGATTTTCGCTTTCCCCAGGACGAAGACCACGACGCCATCGAGGAGGTCGCCGCCAGGTCGTCGCAGCGTACCGGTTGGGTCGCTTCGTTCTTCGACTATGTCTACTTCTCGCTGTCGAACTCCATGGCGTTCAGCCCGACCGACACGATGCCGCTCTCGCTCCGGGCTAAAGCGCTCATGGGGATTGAGTCGTTCGGCGGCTTCGTGCTGCTGGCCCTCGTCATCGCCCGGGCGGTCTCCCTGCTCGGCTAGCTTCCGCAGCATCCGTTCGCCGAGCCGTGAGTCTTGAGCGATTTCTCGCGGCAAAGTCATATGGTCGTAGCAACGCTCTAGTGATTGGAGCGTTTTATGGTCAAGTTGTTTCCGCCGAATACTCGCACTGAGTTCATTGATCTCGTGTGTGCGGGGA
>NZ_SOHD01000018.1:0-14278 GCF_004403235.1 Cryobacterium sp. Hh38
AGGCCACGCACGACCGGAGGCGGGGGCGTGGGCAGCGCGGCCGACAGCGGCAGCGACACAGGCGCGGGCGGCATCGGTGCAGCGAGCGGCGCGGGCACTGCAGCCGCGTGCGACGGTGCCGCGGCCTGACGAACGGGATCCGGGGCCACGGTCGGCGCGGACGCCGGGGACACCGGGCGCGCTGCGGGCACTGCGGGAACCGGCGACGCGGGCGACACCGCAGGAACGGGCGACGAGACAGGCGCGGCCAGCGCGGCCGGGCCCGTCAGCGGCGGCACCGGGGTGAACGGCACATACCCGGTTGCGGCCGGTACCGGCAGCCAGCCGGTGTTGACGGACTTGCCGAATCCGAGCACGCCGGCCCAGATGGGGAAGGCGACCAGGTAGAGCAGGGTGAATCCGCCGCCGTGGCCGAGCCGTCGGTTGACGTTGTTGACCGCCAGGATGAAGACGATCAGGGCTCCGATATCGACGACCGGGATGAACAATCCCACGACCCACAGGGCCGGATACCGACCGAGCTCAAACAGGGTGATGATGTTGACGATCGGCACCCACGCCTTCCAGGCCTGTTCGCCGAGCTTGACGAAGACCTTGCCGAGGGCGATCGACGAAAACACATACAGGCCGAGGCCGAGTAGCACGGGCACCACGACGACGGCGATGACCGCTCCAGATGATTCATCCATTTACGATTTGCGGCCGCTGGTGCGCGGTCGCTCCCCCATTCTGCTGCTGGAGCGCCGGTTTGGGCGCACTGTGGTGACGTCTAGTCGAACTGTGCCGTGGCTGTGGTGTCGAAATCTGTGGTGTTGAAAACTGCGCGATCGGCCGGCATCCGCCAGTCGAGAGAAGGAGCGCAGCGAGAGGGCGGCAAGCCAGCGGTCGCGCCTGGTGCCGCTCGCGGCCAGCCCGGCGCGCTCAGCGGTGACGAGCGCCCAGAAAGCGTCACTGTCGCTGGCAACCGGGGGCACTTCGCCGAACACGGCCTGGTCGGCAAGCGCCGCGAGCATCTTGCCGCCGGCCGACTGGTAGTGCCGGGCGATCTCGACCCGGGTCATGCTGCCCTGGTCGGCGAAGCCGCGGTCGACGGCGGCGTCGACGTATTCGTCCCAGCCGCCGGCGAACCGCGCCGACACGTCCGGCGCCCGCGCCCGGTCCCGGCGTCGCTTGAACTTGGCGCCCAGAATGACCAGGAACGGTGTGCTCACCACGAGCAGGGCGGCGAGGCTGATGCCGCCGATCTTCAGGGCCGCGAACAGCCAGGCCAGGTCGGTGCGGGTGGCCGGTTCTTCTTCCTGCTGGTCTTCGCCACTGGTCGGGTTGGCCTCGGGGGCCCGCCGTTCGGTAGCTCCCTCGGGCAGCACCTCGGTGTTGTACTGCGGGTCGCGGGTGGCATCGTCGATTGGTGAGAGCGGGTTCTGAAACTGCGGGGTCGCGTCCACGGTGATCCAACTGCCGTCCACTCCGGCCACTTCGACCCAGGCCGCAAGGTTCTGGCCCGAGCAGACACCCTCGACGCAGGCCCCGGGTGCGCCAGTTACCGCGTCGGCCGCCGCGAGGCTGAATCCCAGCACTACACGGGATTCAAACCCGAGGTGCTGGGCCAGCAGCGCGGTCGCCACGGCGAATTGTTCGTCATCGCCGACGGCGGCGACCAGCTGGGAGTTCTCGGTCGAGGTGGTGTTGTTCTGCTTCTCCAGCAGGGCGGTGAACAGGGCATCGATGCGCGCGACCGAGTGGCCGGACAGGCTCGGCGAAAACTGGTAATCACCGAGGTCAGCGGTCCAGGACTGTGCCGTTGGAGTGGTCAGTGCGTGGCTGAGATAGCCGCGCTCCCGCAGCCGGCTGACGAGTTCGGCCAGTCCGGCACCGTCACTGCTGACCTCCTGCGCGGTGACCCAATCGGCGAGGCTCGCCGGAATCAGCGACTCATCGATCAGTCTGGACGCAGCCGCCGGGCGGGCGAGACCGGCCAGATCCGTCGCATCCGCTTCGCTCGGGGCAATGATCGTGTAACGGTCGCCGCTTTCGAGGGCATTCAGTTGAATACCGGATGCCGTCCCCGCGTTGTAGAAGAACCCGTCGCTAAGTTCCGCCGCGCGTTCGCCGGCAAAGCGGATGCTCGACAGCGCGTCGGTCCCCGGCATCCACACGCCCTGATACCCGCTGATCGCAAACGCGGTCGCCCGGCCGCCGCTGGCCGAGCCGCGGCTGTGGGGCACCCGGGCAAACGCGGTGTCCTGATCGCTCACGCCCGATATAGGATCGACGACCCGAAAGACCTCGCCGTCATAGTGACTGAGCACGGCCAGGCGCACCCGGCTCGCCGGGTCGCCCTCAACAGAAGTCACCGTGAATAGCTCCTCGTCATACCGCTCGGCGCTGAAGAAACTGCGGTATTGGCTCAGCGGGCTGACGTACTCGCGCAGCTCGACGGCGGGGTCGATGCTGCTGCGCAGCACCTCGCGGGCCGGAGTCGACGCTACCGCCGACAGCCCGCCGAGCGACACTGCGACGGCGAGTGCGAGCACGCCGAAGGCGAGGGCGCCGCGGCGCACCCGCCCGCCGAGGCCGCCAGGAGTGCGGCGCACCCCGGTCGTGCGGGCCGCCAAATTGAGGGCTTCGCTGCGGGCCAGGTGGGTGCGCCAGGCCAGAAAGCCGAAGCCGAGCAGCAGTGCGGCCAGTCCGATCAGGCTCTCCCGCGGTGCCGGAACGGTGTACCCGGCCAGCACCATCGGTGCGCTCTCGGCGCCGGGCCCGAACACCAGCCCGAACAGTTGCACGGCGAAGATCAGGGGAACGGCGAGGGCGTAGCGTCGGCCGCCGCGCCAGGCGAGCGTCAGGGACGCTGTCGTGCCGCCGAGGAACAGCACGAAGGCCGGCACCAGCAGGGTCTGGTACGACCCGACCGGCAGCGAAATGGTGACGAGTTCCTTCCAGCTGAACACCGTGGCGGCGACCAGGTCGAGCAGGCCGCCGAGGGCACCCGAGACGCTGGATAGCGCCGACGGCACGGCGAGCGGAACGCCGAGCAACAGGTAGACGCCGAGGGTGGCCAGCAGCAGGCTGAACCAGGACCAGCCGCGGGCGCGAGCAAGCCAGGCCAGCAGTATGCCCGCCGCGATCGCTCCGGCCGCCATCACCAGATAGCTGCTGTCCTGGTAGATCGGCCAGGCCGCCCAGACGGCGACCAGCAGCATCAGCACCACGAACAGGGCGTTGATCACGAGGGACCGTCGCTGGCTGGGTGCGCGACGCGGCCGACGCAAGGGCAGGAAACCGGGCGCGCTCATGCGGCCCGCCGGCTCAGCAGGGAACGAAAGTCGTCGAGCACGCCGATGGTCAGCACGCTCGTGCCGGCCAGGTCGCGAAAGCTCGGCTGAGCTTTCGGGTTGCACAGAACGGCAACGACCCGCACGTTGCCGTCGAATTTGAGGGTGAGCGCCTGCAGCCGCCGGGCGGTCATGGCCCCGCCGCACACCACGAACGCGATCGACATATCGGGCACCACCTGGGCCGCGAGCAGACAGACATCTTCAACGTTCATGGCCTGCGCACTGGTCTCAATCGCGGTGAGGTCGTCGAGCAGGGTGCGGGTCGATACGACGCTCAAACTCCGCACCGAACGGATGCTGCTGCGCACGATATCGGGAATCTCCTCGCTCGCCACGACGGCCAGGTCCCGACCGTCGCGAATCGCGCGCACGCCGAGCGAACCGGTGGCGCTGACCGCCATCTCGAACTCGTCCTCGGAAGCGTATTCCGCCTGGTTCAGGCTCAGCACGATAGCTAGGCGCGAACGCCGGCTCTCCTCGAACTGGCGCACCATGAGCTTGCCGGTCTTGGCGGTTGACTTCCAGTGGATGTGTCGCTGCCCGTCGCCCGGCGCGTACTCCCGAATGGCGTGAAACGAGATATCGGAGTCGACGATGTCACTCGTCGGGTTGCCCTCGAGGTCGCGCACGAATCCGGCGCTCGTGCTCGGAATCGACACGGTCACCGGGTGCACGAACAGGCGATTCACGTCGGCCCAGGCCACTTCGCGGCCGAGCACGCCGAGCGGGTCGCTGCGCACGGTCGTGACCGGGCCCACATCGATGATGCCGCGGCGGTACGCGGGCACGCGCACGTGTTCCTCGTGCACCTGACCGGCGCGCAGCAGCGGCACGTAGACATCCGCTAGCCCCCGGCCGATCGGAACGTCGACGCGACCGGGCAGTTCGAGCCGCTTGGAGATATTGGTGACGGTGAGGGTGCCGAGCACTTCGGAACCGGCCACGACCCGATCGACCGGCAGCGTGAAGTCGACGCTGTAGGCGCGGCCACCGGCCAGAAACGGCAGTGAAATGAGCATGAGGGCGACCGCCACCCAGCCGATCACGATCAATTCGGTCCAGCCGAACGCCAGGCCGAGCGGCAGCAGCACGATCGCGGCCGTGACCACGACCCAGCCGGCCGGCGTGACCGTTTCGCCGACCCAGTCGACGGATGCCCGCACACCGATTCGCACAGCGCGCGCGGCCCGCATCCAGAGCACGACGGCGCCCACGAGGGTCAACGTCGTTGACCTATTCGTGCGCGTCGTGGCATACCGAGTGTGCGTTGCAGACCGGGTCTGGGTGCTGGTGCGCGCCAGATTTGATGTCTGGGAGCGCCGCGATTCGGTGTGAAAGCTCACGCCAGGTCGCTCCGACTGGGCGGCAGCACGTCGAGCAGAATCTGGCCGATAACGGCGCTCGCGGTGACGCCGTCGAACTCGGCCTCAGGGTCGAGCACCATCCGGTGGGCGAGCACCTGCTCGGCGAGCGCCTTCACGTCGTCGGGGGTGACGAAGCTGCGGCCGTGCGCGACGGCCCAGGTCTTCGCGGCCTTGGTAAGGGCACGGGCGCCACGCACGCTGACGCCCATACGCACCTGGCGAGCATTGCGGGTCGCCTCGACCAGGCGACCGATGTAGTCGTAGATAAGAGGGTTCACGAAGACGCCGCGGGCGATGTCGCTCATGCTCACGAGCGCCTGCGGGGTGATCACCGGCGCGAGGTCGTGCCGCACATCGGCGGTGCCCTCGAGAATACGAATGGTCGCGGCGAGGTCGGGGTAGCCGAGCGAGGCCTTCATCATGAAGCGGTCGAGCTGGGCTTCGGGCAGCCGGTACGTGCCGGCGTGCTCGATCGGGTTCTGGGTGGCGATGACGAGAAACGGCACACCGGTGGAGCGGGTGACACCGTCGATGGTGACGTTGCCCTCCTCCATCGCTTCGAGCAGCGCCGACTGGGTTTTCGGGCTGGCCCGGTTGATCTCGTCGGCGAGCACGACGTTGGCGAAGATCGGTCCGCTGTGAAACTCGAACTCGCCGGTCTTCTGGTCGTACACGGTGATGCCGGTCACGTCGCCGGGCAGCAGGTCTGGCGTGAACTGAATTCGGGTCGAGACGCCCTGCACGGTCTGTGACATGGCGCGGGCCAGCGAGGTCTTGCCGGTGCCTGGGTAGTCTTCGAGCAGCAGGTGGCCCTCGCTGACCATCGCGGTGAAGGCGAGTTCGATCACGTGGCGCTTGCCGAGGACGACGCGTTCAACGTTGTCGACCATCATCGTGAAGGTCGCGGCGAACCATTCGGACTGCTCCGGGGTGATTGTCATGGGTAGCTCTTTCAGTGTCACGGTTTATTGCTGTCACGGTGTTGTGGTGGTCGCCGCGGTGCACGCGACGGCGGTGGTCGTCGTGGTACCTGAGACGATTTCCAGGCCCGAGGTTTCGGGGGCGGTCCAGCTCAGGGTCCAGTTCACGTTTCTGGTCTGGGCGGCGTCCAGGGGCACATTCTGGTCGCCGTCCACCCACATTCGGCCACCGTTGGGGTTGATGACGTCGTACTGCGCAGCGGTGACCACCCCCTCGGCGAGGCCGGTGTCAGTTGCGTCGACCGCGACGGCGAGCGTGCCGCCGATGACGCAGCCACTGTTGTCGAGGCCGCTCACCGCGAACCTGACCTGCCAGGCGCGCGCGGCGTCGGCTGCTTCCACCGTCGACCAATCGCTGCACAGGGTGGAATCGGCCTCGGTGCAGTACCGCACGCGAATACGCGGGTCGGCGCCGAACACCGTCGAGCCCCTGACTGCGTCGAAGTTTTCGAAGTCGACCACGAAATCGCTCGGCGCGGTCGTCGACGATGTGGGAGCGGTAATGAGGTACTGGCCGTCAACCGGCGCCGCCAGGCCGTAGGTGTATTCCCCGTTGCCCGGGGCGGGCGGCTGCTCCCAGGTGGTGATCGAATCGACGGCGGCTGTGGCAACCCCGTAGCCGTTGGAGTAGCAGACCGTCACGAAATATTCCGTGTGTTTGGTCAGACCGTCGATTTCGCGGTCTTTCGAGGTGGCTGCGGCGCCGGCCGAGGTCAGTCCGGTCGCGCTGAGTCGGCAGGTCGCGCCCTCGGTGATTGAGGCGACGTAGAGAAATTCTTCCGGCAGGGTGCTGAAGTTCTTCTCGAAGCGCGCTTGGGCCACGGTGATCGACCGGTTCTGCGAGCTCAGCACACCGGCACTGGTGATGGCGGGCGATCCGGCCACGAGCACCGTCTGCGACGTCGTCTCCTCGGTCGGGCCGGTTCCGGCGGGCTGCTCGTGGCGGCTCAGCGGGGTCACGGTGATGTTCTGGTCGCCGACCTCGAGTGCGAGGGTGAGCTCGGTCGTTCCGAGACCGGGCGAAGCGACTCGTTGTTCGACCCCGTTGACGCTGTACCGGTTGGTGGACCGGTCGTTGTTTTCGATGGTCACGGTCACAGCACCGGTGCCGGCGCTCGTCACATCCTCGTCGAAGACCGGCTCAGCCGTGAGCGTTCCCATGCCGGGGGTGTCATAGGACCAGGCCGTGACGCCGACCGCACTGCGAGATTCGCCGACGGCGTTCACAGCTTTGGCCTCGTAGCGGTCCTTCAGACCGTTTTCGGTTGTTCGAATCACACCGCAGTTGCCCGAAACGTCACAGCGACCGACCGAAGCCCCATTGCGGTACAGGGTGAATCCCGTGAGCTTCGGGTAGGTGGAGTTCGCGCCGCCGGGGCTGACGGAAAGGGTGATCGACTCGTCGCCGTAGGCGATCTGGGTGACCGCGTTCGGCGCCTTGGGGTACCCCTGCAGGTCGACCGTGATCGACCCGTTGCGGCTGCCGGCGCTGAGCTTGCCCTGGGCATCCCTCACCACAAAACTGGCCTCGCAGACCCCGCCGGCGGTATCACCAGACCAGGAGGCCCGCACGCTGCGGGTGTTCTCCACCGCGAAGGAGACGCCGACGCAGGTGCTCGGCGCCGCGACCGACACCAGTACAAGCGGCGTGTTGCGGTACAGGTTGACCTCGCCGGCCACGCCGACGACGGCGATCGAGCAGCTCGAGCCGGAGGACTGCGAACAGGTCCGTGCCACCGTACCACCCTTGGGCAACTCGCTCGGCGCCGGGCCGACTTTGAGCGCGAGCAGGGCCGGCTCGGCGTCACGGTGGCTGGCGAGGCTCACCGTCACGGCCGCCTCACGGCCGGCCACGGCGTTGTCCGCGACGGAGATCGTGAGAATGGCACCGTCCTGCGTCACGGTGAACTGGTCGGAGACGATCTCGGTCGCGAAGGTCAGCGCCGGTACCGCTCCCTTACCCTGCCAGTCGACCATGTGGCTGAGGTCGTAACGAATGTCGTCGGCGCCCGGGCTTTGGGTCAGTGCCGCTGGGCGCAGGGTCGGCTGCGGGTCAAGCGGTTCAACGACGATCGGCACGACCAGCTGGGTGTAATCCTCCTGGCCGTCGATGCGCACCGGCACGGTGCACGAGTCGCTCCAGGGGGCATCGGATCCGGCCCGATAGGTGACGCGGGTGCCGGCGTCGAAGGTACACCGCGCGTTTGCGCGTTCGCCCGATGAACGGATGCCCGACCGCTCCAGTTGCAGCTCGGTCCCGGCCGGAATCGACACCAGGCTGGCCAGGTCGAAGCTGACGGAGGCGTCTTCCCGAACGTTCTGCTCCACGTTGCCCTTTTTGAGCGCGAGGATGATGGCATCCGCTGCTGGGATGCGCAGGAACCCGTAGGTGGTGACTTCGACACCCTGAAAGTTCAGCCCGGTGAGGGAGAACGGGGCGAGGAGGCCTTCGTCGGGGACCTCGCCGCTGATCTTCCAGCCGGAGACCGTGAGGCCGGGGTGGTCGCCCCACAGTGCGAGGGTCAGGCCCCCGACGTCGCCGGAGTTCCAGGAGACTTTGCCGGTCACGACGTCGATGCCTGTCGGGAACGAGTCGCGGTCGTCGAGCGCGACGGTCGTGTCAATGACGATGGGAAAGTCAGGAACGGAGGCGCGCACCACCTTCACAACGATGAGGCCCTGGCCGACGTCTTCGTTCTCGTTGGCGACGGAGTAGACGAAGGTGAGCAGTCCGGGGTCGTCGCCGGCGGTGAAGACCACCTGGCTGTCGGTGACCTGCCCGATGCGCTGCTGCAGGGCATCGTATTCGAGCGAGCCGGCCGTGGCGTCGGGCGTGACGCCGGTCAGGGTGAGTCGACCGCCGCCGGGTTCCACGTCGTTGGCGGCCGGGCGCACGATCACCAGGTTGTCGGCACCGACCTGCACCTCGACGTAGTCACTGAACGTGATCGGGCTCGGGTTGGAGCGCTGGTCGAGCACACCGATGCGTACCAGGGCGATGCCGGTGGCTCCGCTGGCATCGCGCACCCGGTATTGGAATTCGATGGCGCCGTGGTAGTCGAGCGGGCTCGAATAGACAATGGCGTCGCCGGTGGCGTTGACCCCGGCGGTTCCGCGCGCCGGTTGGGTCAGTACCCGGTCGAGCACGACGGTGTCGCCGTCCGCGTCGAGGCCGAAGCTGTCGAACGGAATCTCAATGCTCTCCCCCGACAGCACGCGGCCGTAGAGGGTGTGCGGCTGTGGGGCGGTGTTGTCGCCCTCGGCGAGCACCTCGATCGAGACGACGGCCGAGTCGATCAATTCGGGGGCGCCGGCGACATAGACGCTGTAGCCGAGTTCATAGCTGCCCGGCTGGTCCGGCGCGAGGTAGCGCAGCTCGACACCGGCCGCGAAGGCGAGACCCCGATCGTTTCTGTTCTGCACCGATTCGGCGTTGAGCATCACGATATTGCCGTCGGGCGCGACGTCGTTGGCGAGCACGGGAATGTCAATCTGCGCGCCGACCCGCACCGACACGCTGTCGTTCCTGGCGATCGGTGCCTGCGGCACTGACGCCGGAAGCAGGTAGACGGTGGCCTCGCCGCGCACGGTGTACAGCGGGTTTTCGGTGCCGTCAGAGACGGTGTAGCGCACGGTGCCGAGTTTGCCCGGCCGTTCGTCGGCGGTCGAGCCGCGCACGCGCAACACGTTCTGGCCGACCACGTCGACGCTGAGCGACGCCCCGAACACGGTCTCGGGGATGGCTTCGCCGAGCAGCAGCACCCGCCCGGCCGGGTTGGAGACGGCGGTGAAGACGTCGACGCTCGTGTCCGCCTTGGGCCGCACGAAAACGGTCACCGGGGAGGTGGTGAGTGCCTGCGCATCCGCTGGCACCACCGAAATGCGCACGAAAGAGACGACTTCGCTGGCGTCGTCGGCGATGGTGAGACTGACCGTGTAGTTGCCTGGCATAGTGGCGACGAAGTCGAAGGAGGTTCCGTTGGCGGTGACGCCGACCGTGGATCCCTCGGAGCTGGTCGGGGTGGTCGCCGAATTGATGCGGTACAGGCCGGCTGCTCCGGAGACGTACTCGGCCGGGCTGACCGTGAGGCGTTCGTTCACCGAGGCGAGCAGTGCGAACGGTAGGGCCGTGAGCTGCGGGGTCGGCGTGACCGCGATCGTGAGCACCTTCTCGGCCGTGGCGCCGTGAATGTCGGAGACGCTCACCAGAATGGTTGCCGATTGCGCGGTCTGGTCGGCCGCGTTGGGGTGCTTGTAGACGAGCACCCCGGCCGGCGTCACGCTGACCGAGCCGACGTCGGTCGTGTTTACAACGGATGCGACGAAAATCGGATCCCCGTCGGGATCGACCCAGCCGGGCAGCACCGGAACGGTGACCGTACCGCCGGGTTGCACCTCGGGGCTCGGCCAGTCTTGCAGGCAGCCCTCGGTGCCGCACCATACCGGCGCGGCATTCACGTCGTCGCCGTGCACGGTCAGGGTGACCGTCGTGGCCGGCGAGTTGAGTCCGTCTACGCGGGAACCGTCGGTGACGGCGTAGCTGAACGTGGCCGAGCCGCGAGCGCCGGCGGCGACCTGCACTGCGATGGCCTGGTTCGAGTCGGTGACGCTGACGGTGCCCCAGGAAGGGTCAAGCCCGGTCACCGAGGCTGGCAGCACGGTGAGCACGTCGTCGTTGGCGTCGTGGTCGTTGAGCAGCACGGGAAGCAGGGCGAGTTGGTCGCTGCGCACCCCGAAGGCATCGGCAACCGCCACGGGAGCCTTGGGCTCGACAACCTCAGAGGCTTCCTCCACGTCGTCCTGGCGCTGCGGTTTTTCAGCCGCGGCGAGGGTCCAGTCCTGGGAACTCTTGACCAGGGCGCCGTCCGGAACGGTCCACACCCATCCGCTCCGGGAGTCGTTGAGAATCATGAGGGAGTCGTTGGACCGAAACGCGGGGGCTGCGTCCCCGTTCGGTGTGGCCGTGCCGTAGCTGAGCGTCGTTTCGCCGGCGCTTTCGCTGAACAGGGTGCCGCCGGCGCCGGAGGACGGCAGCCAGGCCGCGTAGCGCTCGCCATTAAAAGGGGTCGGTACGGCCGGGGCGCCGAGCACAGTCTCAAAATCGCCGACCAGTTCGGTGCGGGCACCGTCAGCCAGCGCAAAGGAGACCAGGCCGGTCTGGTCGGCCACGAGCACGCCGTCGGAACCGCGCAGGTCGTCGGTGCTGCTCGGGCGCTGCAGCACGGCCAGCTCGCTCAGATTCGTCTCGACCGGTTCGTCCTGGCCGGCCAGCCAGAGTTCGTCGCCGGCCATGCTGAGCAGCGCCCAGGTATCGCCTACGACGCTCAGTTGCGTGCCTGGCTCGGTCGGACCGTCGGTGACGGTGTCATCACCCAGAATTTCGTCGTCCACTATGGAATAGCGCAGCACGCTGTTGGCCGCGCTGGAGTAGCTGTAGAGCACGCCGGCGGGGGTGATCGCGACGGCGTCGGAGACGTAGAAGCGGGCGGTTTCGCCCTCGATGACCTCGTCGTCGGCGTAGGGGTTGACCGGGCGCGGGGACTCGGCCGCGCCGACCGCCCCGGCGAACACCGCTCCGGTGCTCGTGAGGTAGCCGACCCAGGCCCCCGATGAGACGACGGTGCGGGTACCGGCCGGGGTCACGTCGTAGTCGGCGGCGTCGTCGCCGAGGTCGATTGGCGCGGCGAGGCTCACGTCGACGACTTTTTCGTTGTTCTGCGCGTAGAGCAGCACGGTCGCGTCGGTCTGCACCAATTCGCTCGGCGCCGGCACGGTTTTCACGGTGTCCAGTTCGAGCAGGTCGGTGTTGATGCGGGCGTACCGGTTGCCGTCGCCGCTCTGCAGCGCCCAGATCGAGCTCGCGTGCACCGGAGTCTGCTTCACGTCGAAACCGTCGACGACTATGGCCACCGTGGCCAGCAACGCACCAATCGCGGCCACCGCCATAATGCGAATCATGCCGCGACGCTTCTTCGATATCACCGGGAATCGGCGGCGGGTGCGCGGCCCGGCCACTAGATCAGCCCAACGAGAAACAGGGCGCCGAACATCGCGCCACCACCGACGACGACCGCCCCGACCAGCAGCAGGGCGAGGGCCACCGGGCGCAGGCGCGTTCGGCGGGGGCCGTCGACGTCGACGTCGGTCAGCGTGCCCTCCCGCGTTTGTGAGGCCGGGCGACGGGTGCCCCGGCCGGGGCGCAGCGACGCGATGACCACGTCGGAGACGACCGGGCCACGCGCCTCCAGGTTGTTGAAATCGACGGGCACGCCAGCGGATGCCCACGCTTCGTCCGCCACTTCGAGCGCCGTGATCGGCAGCCCCAGGTCGCGTTGCACCCGCTGCAGATCGTGGGCGCACTCGAGCAGGCTCGCTTGGCGGCTGGCCGGGTCGCGACTCATCATGCGGGCGAGGATGGTTTCGAGGGCGGGGGGAACATCCGCTCGCCCGATGCTCGTGTATTTGGCCCGGCTGATGCGTTGTTTCAGCTGTGCGCGGGATCCGGCGGATCCGGCGGGCAGGTCGAACGGGGCCCGATCGGCCAGTAGCGAGTAGAGGGTGGCGCCGAACGACCAGACTTCGGTGGCGACGGTACCGGTCGTGCGTTCGTCGACAACTTCTGGGGCGCTCCACGGCAGCGACATGGCGAACAGTTCGCCCGGGCCGCCGCCAGCCAGGGAAGCGGCGATACCGAAGTCACCGAGCACCGGACCGCCGAAGGTCGTGGTGAGAATGTTGGACGGTTTGATGTCTCGGTGCAGCACCTTGGAGCGGTGTGCGGTTTCGAGGGCGCAGGCGATTTTGACCGCGACGCCCAGCACCGTCGCCAGGCGCAGCGGCGCAGCGCGCTCACGCGAGGAGTATGAGCCAGGGCAGAATTCCATCACGAGATAGGGGCGGCCGTCGGCCGAGATGCTCGCGTTGTAGACGGTGAGAATAGACGGATGCGAGCTGAGCCTGGCCATGACATCGGCTTCGGCATTGAATGAGCGCAATACGTCATCGTCGACGATGTCCCGCAGCAGCACTTTGACGGCCACGGAGCGGCGCGGCATGTTCTGTTCGAACAGAAAGACGTCGGCGAATCCGCCGGTGCCGAGCGGGCGCACGTAGCTGTATCCCGACAAAACGGGCGGAACAGAGGGAAGTCGCCTGCCCATTGCTCCCCCCGACCTGCGTTGTTTCTGTCGTGCAACCTTGTGCTGGTCTAAGGTTCAAGCTTAACCACGGCGCCCGATCCCGACACCCACAAGGGGACATGGTACACCCCCACAATGGGGGTGCAAAATGTGAGCGCGGTGGGGGCCACGGAAGGCTTGACCGGGCGCTAGCCGCGGATAGCGTTGCCGAGCTCGGTGTCCGCGTTGCCGCGTGCGTCGGCGGTGAAGAACTGACTCATGCCGTCGAGGCCGTCGACCGCGACGGGTCGTGCCCTGCGTGAACGAGTCATACGCGGTCTGGAAAGCATCCGAAGCTGAGTCCGTCACGAAGCGGGAACCGACCAGGTTGTTCACGAGCGTCTGCAGCTCGGTCAGCTTGGTGATGAGGTCTTCCTTGCCGCAACTGAGTCGACCAGCGGCATCCGTCATGTCGGACTAGGTCACCTTGCGATTGGCCACGGTGTCCCCCCCACTTGTTTGAGCCCGAAGGGTGCGTGTGGTCCTGACCGAATGGCAATACCCCGGACGGGGTCGAATAGGGGTGCACTCGCCGTCCACTGCCCTCGCTGGACGCTAGCTGCACGTAGTCGGGGTGCTGGCTACCTGCGAGACCCACCCGTTTCCGTTGGTCGAGCTTGCCGAGACCGCCGTGGACTGGCCTGAGCCGTCTCGACAACGCGCGGTCTGCCCGAATGCATATTCGCACATAAATCCAAACATATCTGAGAATCTCTCGACTCTGGCGCATGGTTTTGGTATCCTTCTTCTATGAGCCAGAGCGGCGATACTCCCCAGCCGGGCCGTGTCGATCCGTTCTTCGCGGCTCACGGCTACCCGCCGTCCACACCCGAAGAGCGTGCCGAGTTCGAGGTGTTCTGGGCGCAGTGTCAGGCTGATTGGCGGCTCCAACTGGCCGAGGGGCTCGGAGACTGCGCCCCGTATGAGGTCACCGACCCGGTCGATCTGGAACCGGTCAACCCGGCATCAGTGAGCCCGGTACCGGTGAGCCTGGCGGTTGGCCGCCCGGAGTTGATTGACGGCCCGACCATTCCGGCCGACCTCGATCTGACCGAGGTGTTCGCTGCGGTGCCGCCCGAGTATCTCTTCGATGAGGACCTCCGCGAGGAGTTCCTGTATACGAACTACCTCGCGGACAATTTTCTCCCGGTCGATTTCATCCCGGACGGGTGCACCGCTGACGGGTGCACCGCTGACGAGCGTCACACTGACCCTGCCGAGGCTGACCGTGCCGAGGCTGACCGTGCTGAGGCTGACCCGGCTGACGCTGACCAACCCGGCCTGGCCCCTGGTAGTCCGGCAGACGTGCTGAGTCCGTTCCAGCGGCACCAGGCGCAATTCGTCGACCGGGTGCTTTACCTGGAGAAGGTGATCGCGTGGGCGCAGGCGAGTAAGGCTGAGGTCTTGACTGAGGCGTG
>NZ_SOHD01000041.1:0-39480 GCF_004403235.1 Cryobacterium sp. Hh38
CCACTAACGTTCCCGACCACGACCTGGATCAACGAACCCCTGAAAGCAGGAACGAACTCAATGACCACCTAAAGAAACTGACTCATAAAGGTTGACATCTTCCGCCGAGCCGAACTCAGTCTTTCGCAGACCGACGCTGCCGAGCAGACCGGCACCACCAGGCAGTGGATATCGCGCCTGGAGAAGGGCAAGAACGACATCGGCACCGCCCGCCTGCTCGCGGTCCTCGACGGCTTAGAACTAAACCTCGAGATCCGGCCGCCGCGGCTCGACAGCGCGCCGAAGCTTGTCGGTGAAGGCATCTGGCGGCAGTCGCTGATCGCCTCGGATACGGTCGGCGTGATTCTTCAGATGCGCGAAGACTCCACGGGCGGATTTGCTCGCACAGCCAGCGTCGATCCCGAAGGGTTGGCAGCAGGGCGTCGACGCATCCTCGAGGCAAGCCTGAAACTTACGCAGCGTCGTGCCGCCGCGAACACGATTCCAAATACTCACACCAACACGAAGCCAGACCCCGACAATGCCTAGCCTCGACGTGTATCTTTACGGCGCCCACGTAGCCGAGCTCGAGATGCTCGCCCCCTTGCAGTACCGCCTCACCTACAACGCAGCGTGGCTGGACGACCCAAACACGATGACGGTCAGTCTGTCGCTGCCGGTTGGAGCTGCGCCGTTCTCGGGAGCGACGCTCACGTCGTTCCCGACAACCTGCTCCCCGACAATGCCGACGTTTGTGAGCGGTGGGCTGTCCGGGCAGGGCTGGCCACAGCTGAGCCGTTCGAGCTGCTGCGCGCATATGGCACCGACGTGGCCGGAGCCATCCAATTCGCCGACCCGGGCAGTGATCCAAACCAGAGCAGCACTAGCACCGGTGAACCGATCAGCGATGCCGAGATCGCTGCGCGAATCCGCGCGATCTGAGAGGACGACACCAGCTGGCAAGATCCGGACCGGGATACCGGCTATTTCCCGCTCGGCGGCGCCCAGGGAAAGTTCTCGCTCGGCAACGCCGGGCGGTGCTGGTACGAGCCGACTGGCAGCCACCCGACCACCCACATTTTCAAGCCCCTGGTACGTGGCCAGAAAGAGGGCGAGCTTGTCGAGTTCATCACCATGACAGTCGCCCGGACGGCCGAGATCAACACTGCCACTGTGGAACTCGGCATGTTCGACGGTGAGCACTCCCTCGTCGTTGAACGCTTCGACCGGCTGGCTGTCGATGCTGGTGCTAGCCCGGGCGCAGTCCCGACTATCGTCCGCGTTCATCAGGAGGATCTCGCCCAGGCTACGGGTGTCACCCGACTACAGAAGCACGAGAACCGCGGCGGCCCCGCGTACAGGGACGTGCTGCGTCTCCTTGATGCGCACGTGCCGGACGAACGCAAAGCCGCCTCGAAGCTGACATTCGTCCAAGCCCTCGTGTTCTCCTGGATGGTTTTGAATACCGACGCCCACTCCAAGAACTATTCCGTCTTCATCGGCCCTGACGGTGTCGACCTCACTCCGTTGTACGACGTGAGCAGCTTCATCCCGTATGCCCGGCGAGCAGATGACGGACGCCCCCGGACCGACTCGGCCTTCCGCAACACGAACCTCTCGATGCGCATTGTTGCGGACTATCCCGCTGGTCGGCAATCCTGGTTCGAGTGGGGCTCCGTCGCCCGTGAAGCCGACCTCAGCCGTGTACTGGTTACTGACTGGGCGAGCGCGGTCGCGGATTCCGTACCACAACTGATCGCCGCTGCTGCGTCGTCGTTGCTGTCGCATCTGCAGACCGACATCGTCGCGCGGTTCGTCGAACGCACGCCCATCCGTGCAGCCCAGGTGGTCGCGGCCATCGCTCGCTGAGCCGCCTCTGGGAAAATGAGAGGTCGCGACTGTTATGTTTGCACGCTAAGGCGTGCTGTTTGCCCACAATTCACCGAAATCATGGTGATTGACGGCCAGCCATCGGACCGCGATCCTTCTTCGGGTAGCATCCAAGCGATGGCCATTTGTTGGCACCGCTCGGCTCACGTTCTCGCGGCTCACGTAATCGGCGCGGCGAATCTACATGCCCGATGCTTCGTCCCGGCATCGTCTCTCACCTGCGAGATCGCAGATGGATGTGTCTACCCCTCGATGATGTCGAGCGTGCTACGACGATGCCGGCATTGTGGCGTTCGACGATGAGTTGGCGTTCATGCCTCCGCGTTCATCGTCCGCGACACCCGCGGGTAGCGCCGCAACCGGGAATCTAAGTCGAGTCTCGAAGCCTTCACCGCATCAAACGTTCCTGTATTGCCCGCTGAACCGCGAGATGAGCCTAATCGAGCGGGATGACCGGCGCGCCTCAAACCAGCATCTTCCTTGCTTCGCTCAAACATTCCTCGGCTTGCCCAGTTGACGTGAAGCTCACGCTCCTGTTGAATGACTTCAGAAGAGGAGTAATCCTCGCTTCGCATCGTCAATACGTTCCCGCCGCGGGTTCCGGTGCGCAGGGCCGCAAGGTAGATAAGACCTTCACGAAAATTTCGTGGAGGTCTTTGTCATGACTGTCCCCCTGTGGGCGTGGTTCGCTGTTCTGGGTGTGATCCTGCTGATGCTCGCCGTCGACCTGGTCGCCCACCGCAAAGCTCACGTGATCGGTGTGCGGGAAGCCGCCGTCTGGTCGATCGTGTGGGTGACTCTCGGTGTCGCGTTCGGCGTGCTGGTGTGGATGCTGTGGGGGGCGGAAATCGGGCAGCAGTACTTCGCTGGCTACCTGATCGAGAAATCCCTCGCGGTGGACAACGTGTTCGTCTGGGCGATTATCTTCGCCGCTTTCGCGGTCCCGCGTGAGTACCAGCACCGAGTGCTGTTCCTCGGCGTCCTGGGCGCCCTGATCTTCCGCGGGATTTTCATCGCCGCCGGCGCCGCGCTGATCGAGAACTTCTCTTGGATCCTGTACGTATTCGCCGCGTTCCTGATCTACACCGGGTGGCGGATGTTCCACTCCCGTAACGACCACGTCCACCCCGAGAAATCCCGCATCCTCAAGGTGTTTCGTCGGTTCGTGCCGACGACCGACGCATACCAGGGGCAGAAGTTCCTGATCCGCAAGGCAGGAATGCTGGTGGCGACCCCGCTGCTGGCCGTGCTGGTGCTGGTGGAAATCACGGACATCATTTTCGCCGTTGACTCGATCCCGGCTATCTTCGCCGTCACGAGCGAACCCTTCCTGGTCTTCACCGCGAACGCGTTTGCCATCCTGGGCCTTCGGGCTATGTACTTCTTGCTGGCGGACCTGATCGATCGGTTCATTTACCTCAAGATCGGACTGGCGTTCGTTCTGATCTGGGTGGGTATCAAGATGCTGCTCCTGGATGTCTTCTATATCCCGACCACGATGAGCCTGGCAGTGGTCGTGACCATCATTACGGTGTCCATCGTGGCCAGCCTCCGCGCTACCCGCGGTCAAGGCCGACGCGAAGTGCATGCCGAGGCGGCAGGGGTGTTCCGGATCGCCACCGACGAGGAACTTGCCGCGGCCGAGCCGGTCTTCCGCCGCAGTGGACGAGTGCCTGTCGGTAGCACAAAGGATCGCTCCGATGAGTGACGTGGATCCCGCGGTGGGCATGGCCCCTAGCTAGCGATCGCCGGGATGATGGCACCCGAGAAGACTTGCCAGGCCAGCGCGGTCTTCGCCACCAGGCTCAAGGTGATGTAAGTGCGTTCGCCTTGGAGGTAACTTTTCCATTTGCCGACCTGCTTGTACTGCAGCCACTGGTTAATAGCGAAGGTATTGAAAAACAGGAACAGCGAAATCACGATGCCGACGACGAAGCCGGGGGCCGCGACGTCACTGACGCTGCCTGGACGCAGGAAGTAGATCAGAATCAGGATCCACGGCACGATGCCGACCATCGACCCGAAGATGAAGGGCAGCAGCCCGCCCGAGCCGGGCTGTTCGTATTTCTCCTGCAGCGCACCGAACAGGATCATGGCCGCGTTGACGGCGAAAACGGCGAACAACGCACCGATGTCGGTGGCCCCGTTGATTGCCAGGATCAGCCAGATCATGATCGACGAGCTGAGGGAGTACTCGACCCATCGAAAGTAGTTGTGGTTGTTCTGCAACCCATTCTTGTAGCGCGCAAAGAACCAGGGACTTGAGATGAGGAAGTGGAAGAAGGCACTGAGGGCCAAGAACGCGACGACGCCGACACCGATGTTCACTTCGAAGAGCGTGACCCGTTCCGGTGGAATCGGAACTCCGGGAGGGCCAGCCAGGTAGTCCGCCGTCACGGCGAACAGAACCTGCGAGCTCAGCATGGTGAGAATCACCGCAAATCCGGCGGCTTGGAGCAGGTGCAGACTTCCGGCAACAACGTTATAGATCCGCAGCCGATCGATTTGCTCGTTCGGTGAGTAGACCCTTTTGGACATGAGACGGCTCCTTCGTTCGTGGGGGCTAGTGCCCTTGAGGACATCTTGGCACCGCCGAATCCACTATCGGGTTCGAAGAGAAAAAACCGGGATGAGGCTGGCCATTTCTCCAGCTGTGGCGTGCGTCCTGTCTCGCGAACGATTGTTCAGAACCACCGAGAGGGCTTGCCCATGATTTCAGCATGAGAACGATGTGGCGGCCGCGGAACGCGACGGCGTGCAGCACCTGATCTGCACCAGCGTTGCCACGGACAGGGATCACCTGGGCTTTGCCCTGGCACATCGGTGGACAGATCGACGTATTCAGGGCTACGCACTGCGTTGGACGATTTTGCGCCATGGCCTTTACGCCGAGTTCTTCGGATCGCTGCTGGCGCCGGCCGAAGGTGTGATCACGGCGCCATTTGGTTCCGGTGCCGCGGCTGTGGTGACTCGCCCTGACTTGGCGGAGGCAGCGGCCAATGTGGCATCCGACCCGGATCGCCACATCAATCGTGTACGACCTGGTCGGGGCGCTCGACGTCACGGCCGACCAGATCGCCAGGGCGGCCGGTCTGGTCTATAAGCCAGCTTCTCTCGGTCGTTACCGCGCGCTGCTTTTGACGAGAGCGGACTGCGGCCTTTCCAACCGGCGATGCTCCTATCGCTCTACTCGAGCGCGGCGTACGGTTTTCTCTCTCGCACGAGCACCGATTTCGGAGGTCTCCTCGGCCGTAGCCCGAGCGACCCCGAACACACCATCGTGCGCGGGCTGGAACAGTCGACTATTGTTTGACGCCCAGTGCGTCCCGCTGAGGGTTCCCCTGACAGGCTGAAGGCGGGCGCTGCAGGCAGTCCGCCACTCTGGTCGCGCGCGATCTGAACATGTCGCGCGCAACTCTGTATCGCAGAATCTCCGAACTCGGAGCGTGAAGTTCGAGCAAACCAGTTGAAATTTGAGAGCGATGGTTGAAAATCAAGCCCACCGGGATGCGGCGTGCGGTGTTACTACAGCAGTAGTGCGGGCAGAATGCACCTCATACATTGCTGCTGTCACACCGCCACGGGCACTGGTCGACTACGGGGGCGACTACTGGGCTCTTACTGGTTTCGGTTCGACAATAGCGGGGAAGCTTTGGGCGGGGTTCTTCGACAGAATCAGTGCTTCGACCCATTTCTGGTTCACGTGTGGCATTCGGCTGTCGAAACACGTGTACGCCAACGGGACACCGGAGTGCGCGGGATGTGGCGGAATAATGGACGCTGGCGTGGTCACGACTACCACGTTGGAAGGCACCAAGTCCGAGTTGCGGGCTGTCAGCCGGGCCGTCCCTCGTTCATTCGACCCTATGATTCCGCCGGCAGAGACTTCGAGGTGTCCAGGCCTAGAAAAATGAGTCCACGTTCTCACCGCTACTTGCAACTCTTTGCAAGAGGGTAGATGAGCGGACAATTTCAGACTGATTTAGGGCAGTACCTACTGGGGCATTTCTTTTCAAACGATCCACCCATCTGGGTTACAAAATATATGGGCAATTGGGTTCCAAACGGGGCGGCGAACTTTACTATAAACATATGAGCGACCTACCTCTGCGGGGTTTTACGAGATCCTCCGCGCGTATTGCCCTGCCCTTTGGCCTGATCATTGCTCTGGTGAGCCTGCTCGTGTTCGTACCGGTGACGCCGGTCTTTGCAGCCGGGTCGCCCACGGGCGCTGTTGCGGATGCGTGGCCCGCTAGTTGGAACAGCTATCGCTTCAGCGACGGTACGTCTGTTCGCGATACGAACACCGACCAAAACCCTCCTTACACTGATCTTGCCAGCGGAGCGTGCACTGGTGCCTGCGTGGGGTCTGAAGCAACGGTGCAGTATGCCTCGACGGGCACGACAGCTTTCTTTCGCACCCGACTGGCGACCAATCCCGCCGACAACACCAAAGGCGGCCTGTTTGGCGGAGCCTTCCTGACTGTCCTGGCCGTCAACGACGTCGTCAAGGCCGTCGTCGGCGTGAACGGCAAGGAATCAGCAAAGGACTTCGTGTATGTCACGGACTCGGTTGGAGGAACAATCTCGACCGTCTACACCTACCCCTTCGACAATACCGGGGGGCAAACCTCCGGCGGGATGCGCGTGGTCCCGGCGGGAGACGGCTCAGGACAGTATTTCCTCGACTACCA
The DNA here is from genome assembly GCF_004403235.1 of Cryobacterium sp. Hh38. Classification (NCBI taxonomy): domain Bacteria; kingdom Bacillati; phylum Actinomycetota; class Actinomycetes; order Micrococcales; family Microbacteriaceae; genus Cryobacterium; species Cryobacterium sp. Hh38. The sequence continues at coordinate 6,564 of NZ_SOHD01000041.1, forward strand.
GGTACCGTTGAGCTATATCACGGCGATCTCGGGCAACACCATCACGGCGTCGACGCCGATTAAACTCTTTTACGGCTCCTCGGCGGCAGCAAACCTCTCGGTCATCAATAAGGACTTCATGACCGGAAGTGCAGTCAACTTTGCAAACCTGTCGACGGTGTCGTTTTCGCCCGCTTCACTGGCCGTGTCCGCGGGAGCAGTAATTGCATCTGGCAGCAACCCGCCCACTGAGGGTGCCACCAGCTCATACTCCGTGACCGTGTCCGCCTCGAACCCCGGCGGAGGAGCGCTCAGCAATGCTGCTGTGACGATTCCTGTTCCATCAGGGGTGACCGTAACCTCGCCGTCGACAGGAGTCGGATCAATCACAGGCTCGCCGCTCGTCTGGACGATAGGTAGCCTTCTGCCCGGACAGACCGTCACTGCGACGTTCACCGCATCGGTAACGCCGAGCGCCGGTGACGTTGGAGCAAACTACACACTCGTATCAGCGCAGTCTGGAAGCGGCACCGACACTCCTTTCTCCGCGACCCGCACAGCAACGGGCGGGGCGATTCTGGTGGGTCCTGTCGCAGCTGCGCCGGCTCCGGTGGGCAGCTACACGGTGAGTTTCAGCTCTGCTGTGGGTAGCCCGGTTGCGGATGAGACTGTGGTTGAGGGTGACCTGGCGACGAACCCGGGGGAGCCTTCGCGCGCCGGCTATACCTTCGATGGGTGGTTCACGGCTGCTGCGGGTGGCAGTGAGTGGGATTTCACGACTCCGATCACGGGTGACACCACTCTGTTCGCGCAGTGGACGGTGGTCTCGATCGTCGATCCGCCTGCAACTTTCACCGCAATGTTCAATTCGAACGACGGCATCGGGTCGATGACAGCACAGTCGGGGTCGGCTTCGGGCACGCTCATGCTGAACACGTTCACGCGTGCCGGATACCTTTTTAGCGGCTGGAATACGGCGGCCGACGGGTCTGGTGTCCCCTTCGCCGACGGCACCCACTTCCCCTTCACCTCGAACACCACTTTGTACGCACAGTGGACCCCTGCTTCAGGGCCGGTCGATGAGAGTCCTGATATCAAGATCTCGCTGAATTTGGATCTCGTGGCGGGTGACCGTGTCGGAGGAGCGCCGGCATATGTCTCCGGATACGACTTGCTTGAAGGATCTACGTACACCGTGACTTTGCGGTCAAATCCTGTCGTGCTTCTTCGAGGCACTGTCGGCAGCTCAGGGATGTTCAACACGACCGTGTTTATGCCTGCAGGCGTGACCCCAGGTCAGCACACGCTCACGCTTGACGCAGTTGGTGTCGATGGGGTTGCGCGTAGCCGCGTCGTCTACATCACCGTCGGTGCCGAAGGAACAGCGATCTACGTCTCAACCATCGAGGCCGAGACTGGTGACCTTGCAGCCACTGGTGTGGATGCAGGACCGCTTGGACTTCTCGCACTGATACTGCTTGGGCTCGGTGCCGTCTTGATCCGCCGCCGAAACCGGACCGTCTGCTAGTGGAGGTCCCGCAGCCGCAGACGCGGCTGCGGGACCTCTTCTCGAACAAGACGATTCGAAATCTTGAAACGCGACGCCGGTGCGTGGCAACATAAACGGTCTGCAACGGTCTGCAACGGTCTGCAACGGTCTGCAACGGTCTGCAACGGTCTGCAACGGCGTCGAGGTCGTCATCGAACAGGTCTGCGTACGTGTCGAGGGTCATCGCCGAGGCGGCATGACCGAGCATTCGTTGCACCGCTTTGATCCGCGTGCCGAGGCTTACCCGGGTGCCCATGAGGTGGAGGAGCTGGAAGACCACCTGCGTGAGCAGATCGAAGACCCGCTAGCCAACGGGCTCGACCACGACCACGACCAAGCGTTCCTCGTGGCGATCAAGCGGCTGGGCAACCTCGACGCCGTCTCCCGGGAATTCGCCCGGGAACACTCCGATCGGCTCGGGAAGCAGCTAGTGCTCGTGCCAGACGACGCCGACGCCACCCGCGCGCCGGCCTGGCGCGAACTTGCCGTGGTGCGCGGCATCGCCCTGGGGTCGGGGCTGGCCGTCAAGGCCGGCCTGACGGTTTACGGGGTGTGGGCTGCTGTCGTCCTGGTGATATTCGCGCCGGTGTTCGGCTTCGCGTGAGCGCTGCAGACTGATCGAAGCGGATGCCCGGGTCAGCCCAGCTTCGTCAGTGCGGTCATTGACATCGACGAGGATTGACCGTTCTGGCAGGTCTGGTACAGCAGGTCGAAGCCGCGCGGCAGATCGGTGGTGGTGGCGGTGGCCTGGTTGAGCATCGCCACGATGCCCTCGACCCGGTAGGTGCCCGCGCGCAGCCCGGTCAGGGTGATGAGTGTGCCCGGCTCTTCGGGAAAGTCGCGCCCGCCGCACGACCAGTGTTCGGCGATCGTAGCCACACCGTAGCTGGCGGTGAGGTCCACGGAGCCGAGGCATGCGTCAAGTTCCGGGTACCAACCGGCGGCGTGCACGTGGTTCGTGTACCGATCGCGGATGATGCGCTCCTGTTCGATGCTCCAGGCTGCGACGGCGTCGGTAACGGCCTGCCTGGCTTCGGCCAGGTCCTGGTCGACGCTCGTTAGCGTGTCGGCGGCCGGGAAGCCGAGCGCGGCGAGCCGAGCTGCGGCCTGGCGCAGTGCGATGCCCGCCGACAGCAGGTCGTCGTTCGGAGCGTGAGCCGCAGCATCCGTCGCCACTTTCAGCGCTTCGGTGGTGGGGCGGATGCGCACGGTCGCGTTTTCGATGGCCGTGCGAAGCGCAACGCGCGGCTCCTCGGTGAGTACCTTCCCGGCGCTGTCCGCGAGCAGGTGCCGAGCGTCATCGATCGCCGTCACGGTCGCGCCAGCCAGGTCAGCGGTGGCCGCCTGGCGAGTGGCGAGGAAGGCAGAGGTCGACGTGTAGTCGGCCCAAGCGGTGGCACGGAGGGTGAACAGCGTGCCGCCGCAAATCAAGAGGGCTGCCGCAGCGAGGCCGGTCGCGCGGAGCATCCGTCGACGAAGCTTGCTGTCGCTGACCGCAGGGTTGGTCGGAGGAGTCCCCATCGCTTACTGCGTGACCATGATTTGTTTGCCGAGGGGCATGAGTGCGACCGGGATGGCGATGATGAGCGCGGCCAGCAGATAACCGAGGAGCAGCCAGATGACTGGGAGCACGAGCCAGACGACGTTGAGGAATGTCATAGTTGGTCCCCATTCTCGCAGGCTGCGTCTCAGACTCGTTCGACGGCAGGGCCGAGCACGCTCAGCGTTACCAGCGACTCGAACAGCGCATCGAGCATCGGTCCGTCCCTCAGCTCAGCAGGGCCTATATCGGCTCTGCTGACGAGTGCGCCAGCTGAAACGCGCGACCGCGCTCGAAGTGGGTAGCCGCTACGGTAACGAACGGGCGCAGCTGCCACCCGGATCGGGCGCGCTTATATCGTCCTCGTTACCGTGTCTGGAGCTCATACCTTGCTGTTTCGGGTGCGACGCGTTCCGCGGTCGGGTATCAGGAGGGCTCTTCCTTGTTGGTGACCGTCTCCATCCAGTCGACGGCGTCAGCTTGGGCCACCACAGTTCGATATTCATGCGGCGCAGTCTGCCATGCTGCCGCCGATGTGCGGTAGGCCGTAGCATCCGCTGGCAGCATCGGTGAATGGTCACGGACCGGCGACCACGCCCGCGCCTGATCGATAAACTTTGGATATGTCAGACCAGCACTACGAGCAGGATGAAACCCTGCGCCTTCCCACCCTCCAGTTTCGCGTCGTTCTCGATCTGGGCGCCCGGCTCGCTGCAGCGATCACGCTGCCGCCGGAGCTGGCCAATCCCGACCTGTTCGCCGACCGCGACGACGAGGGAGAGGCCCTCAACCTGTCGATCGATTACGACAGCGGTCAACTGCACGTGCTGCTCGATGAAGCCGGCCCCAGCTTTCACTATCACGGCACCGCCGACCTGTACGAGAGCCCGTGGCCGGAGGATCAAACCGCCATTCTGCTCGAATGGGCGCTCATTCTGGTGCAGGAGATCGATGGACTCGATGAGCTGCTCGACTCGATCTATGAGGCCGCCGAGTGGTTCGAGCAGGGCTTCACGCTCTATGTTCCCGAGACGGACCCGACCCAGCTCGAACTGATCGAGGTCGACATTGTCGGCGAGCTGCTGACCCTGCCGTGGCTGGGGTCCGGGCGGGTCGACCACGAACACATCGACGGCGACAACCACCCGATCGCGCTGCTCTGGAACATGAACAACGCTGACCCCGACGTGCCGATCGCGCGCGCCTGGCTCGACCCGCAAACCGGGGAGCCCCGCACCGCGGCGGAGCCCGGGGTGGATTGGACCGCCGTCGCCATGAGCGAAGACGAGGTGCTGCAGTGGCTCGTCGGCATCTACACCAACCACCACGTGGCCCCGACACCCGAAGCGCAGATCATGCGCGCGGCGCTCGAGCGCATGGGCGGCATCAGCTGAGTCAGCTCATTCGCGGCGCGCGGGTCAGCGCGGCGAGCAGACGCTCGAGCGGACCCTGGCCCAGAAGATAGCGCCACAGACTGGCCAGGATGAACGTGAGCAGCAGCATCCAGATCAGCAACGGCCAGCCGGGGTAGTCAACCTCCCGGCCGCCGGCGACCACGATGGCCAGGACCATAATCTGCAGGGTGTAGACGGTCAGGGCCATCGATCCGGTCGCTCCGACCGGCGAGAGGATGCCGCGCAGCATCCGACCCAGCTGGCCACGTTCCACCGCCGTGAGCCAGAGCAGCGCGCCGATCAGTGCGATGGCGAGCCCGCCAGAGCCGGTCACTTCGGCGATCGATCCGGAGTGCGCCTCGGCGCTGACCCCGGGGAGCACGATGGCCGCGCCGTAACCGGCCACCGCCGCTGACGCGCCGACACCGACGAGGGCGACCTGGGTTTTCGCACGCCGCAGATCGGACCGTGCGACGATCAGGCCGGCCAGAAGAAACGGCATCCAGATCAGCACCGGGTAGGTGCCGTTGAGAAAGAAATAGTCGACGAAATAGGCGAGCGTGGGCTGGTCGACATCCACGTCGGCCTGGGCGGCGCCGAGCATGGGCGCCCCCAGCAGAAACGCGACGCCGATCAGGCAGAGCAGCCACCGACGCAGAAACAACAGCGGCAGAAGCAGCAGGAACATCAGGGCGTAGAAGTGCAGAATGATGGCGATGCCGCTGTGCAGGCTGGACAGCACCAGGCCGAGCAGAAACAAAAACAGCGCGCGCACCACGATGCCGACGACGCGATCCGAACGTTGGCCGCGACCGAGCGGATGCGCCGATCCGGTCATGATTCCGAGCGATACCCCGGCCAGGGTCGCGAACAGAATGGAGGAGCGCCCATCGACGAGCAATTCGGCGTCACCCGCGCGCGGAATGGCATGGGCCACGAACATGCCGATGATCGCCAGCCCGCGGGTGATGTCGATGGCAACGACCCGTTCGCCCCGATCAGGCCTCGTCTGCATGAGAATAGGCTACGGGTTCTTGCGGCATCACGCAGTCGGGTTCGCGCTTTCCGCCAGCGCGCCGGTCAGATCAAGTGCGAGCGACGTCGTCAGGTGCAGCCGGGCGAGGAACGCGTCGTCGTGTCTGACCACGATGAGCGCTCCCCGGTAGCCGAGCAGGGCGTCGACGAGCTGGTCGACGCTCTACCGGTCGAGATTGTTGCTGGGTTCGTCGGTGCCGACAGGTCGGTCGAGGTCGGCGGCGCTGAATCCGAGGTGCTCAGAGGTGTTGAAGGCACTTGCACCGGAACCGAACTGGCGAGGTTCAGCGCAGGGACTGCGGCGCGAAAGCGACGAGAATCTTCCCTGGTGCAACCTCACGTTGGGAACACGAACGACTCAAGCCTCAGACGCAGCTGTGCGCATACCACGCGTCACCAACCGGCGCTCACATGCGGGAGCGGTAGCCTGAAGTTGTAAGCAACTGGAGGAGTAATTATGCAGGTCATCGTGAATACCGACAGCAATATTGATGGCACCGAGCGGGTTTCTGGCGCGCTCGAAACGATTGTCGAAGAGTCCCTTTCGCGCTACGGCGAACGCCTGACCCGGGTTGAGGTTCACCTCTCCGACGGCAGCGCCGGCCGCAGCAGCGCCGACGACATCAAGTGCACCCTCGAGGCCCGCCCAGCCGGCGGCACGCCCGTCGTCGTCACCGAAAACGCCAACGCCGTGGAGGAAGCCCTGACCGGTGCCCTGCACAAGATGAAGAGCCTGCTGGAGAGCCACTTCGGCAAGCTGGATGCCCGTAAGGGCAACCTCCCGATGGGCGAGGTCGTCTAACTCACCGCGCGGCGGTCGGGGCACCCTTTGTCGCTCGGGGCACCCCGAGGACTGGGTGCCCCGAGCGGCGCAGCGCGGCTGGCAACCTCATGCCAGAAGGTGTGGCACCGTTCGTGCAGCCCAGCGCCGATGGTAACGTCGCCTAGGTCTGCCCAGCGATTGGCAGCGGTGCCCCTCTGTTTGCTCCTCTGCTAGGAACTCCCCCATGCCCCAACGCCTGAACTTGACCAAGAACCTACCGCGCAGCCTGGCCGGGTTGTCGCGCGAGATCCTGCAGGACTTGCAGCAGTTGGCGCGCACGCCCTCCCTCCTCGTGGCCTGTAACTACGGTGGCACCCTGTCGTATCACGGCGCGTCGGATGTGCCCTCGAAGCTGCTCGTCGAGTCGGCGCTCGCACTGCGGGCGCTCGCCGCGTTGCCCAACACGCACACGGCCGTGATGAGCGGGCGCACCCTGCGCGACCTCGCCGCTGACTCCCGACTGCCCCGCGAGGTGCACCTGGTCGGCTCGAACGGCGCCGAGTTCGACTCGGAGTTCTTCGACACCGACGACGGTGACGCGACCAGGCAGGATTCCGGCGCGGCCCTTGACCGCTTGCGCTCCCGACTGGGCGTCAGTGCCGCCTTCTTCGCCGGCGACGGTGCGAGCGACGAGATGGCGATGAACACCCTGCACGGCCCCGATCTGGGAATTCGCATCGGCGACGGCGAATCCGTCGCCGCGCACCGGGTCAGCGGTCCAGAGAAGCTCGCGCAACTGCTGGCCCTGCTCTTTGAACTGCGCAAGGACTGGCTGTTCGGCCAGCACGTCGTTGCCATCGAACGCCACTCCATGATCGGCGATGGCACGTCGACCGCCCTCGTGACGCCGGAAGCGCGCATCTGCTGGATGACGCATCCGCTGCCCGATTCTGGCTCGCTGTTCGCGAGTATTTTGGGCAGTGAAGAGGCCGGTCACTTCTCGATCGAACCGGTCAAGAAAAGCCGCGTTCTCGGCCAGCGTTATGTGGACAACACCATGATCGTCGAAACCCGCTGGGCCGACGTCACCGTGACCGACTACATCGAGCCCTCACCGCTCGGGATCACCAACCTCGTGCGCAAACTCACCGGTACCGGTCTGGCCCGCATCGTGTTCGCGCCCCGACCCGACTACGCCGTCGCCCACTTCAACATGCACGCGGCCGACGGGGTCGTCACCATCACCGGAACCCCGGACCCCATCGCGCTGTCGGCGCCGGGCGTCGAGTTCGAGGTGACCTCCGACGGCCGCAACGAAACGGCCACGGCCATCGTCGACCTGTCTGCCGGGGCTGTCATGCTTAACCTGCGCTGCGGCGACACCGAGCCCTATATTCCGGATGCTGCCGGCGAAGCAGCCAGACGCGGCGCGGTCATGAATGACTCCCGTGCTTGGGTGAACACACTCACCCTGCCGAGCGTCAAGCCGTCGCTCGTGAGCCGCTCCGCGCTCGTGCTGCGTGCCCTCTGCTACGAACCAACCGGTGCGGTGCTCGCCGCATCGACGACGTCCCTGCCCGAGGGCATCGGTGGAACCCGCAACTGGGACTATCGCTACTGCTGGCTGCGCGACGGATCGATGACGGTCAAGGCGCTCGTCGACCTCGGATCGACCGACGAAGCCGATGGCTTTTTGCACTGGCTGGCCGGAGTCGTGGCGGACAGTCCCGGCGCGCAGTGGCTGCATCCGCTCTATTCGGTCACCGGCTCGTCGCTGTCGACGGAGGCGAGCCTCGAATCTCTGCCCGGCTATGCCGGATCTCGCCCGGTGCGCATCGGAAACGCTGCCGACAACCAGGTGCAGATCGACGTGTTCGGACCGGTCGCCGAACTCATCGACACGCTCAGCGCCCGGCAGGGAACGCTCTCGGACTTTCAGTGGCACCTGCTCACCGAGATGGTTGAGGCTGTTACGAGTCGCTGGCAGGAACCCGACCACGGCATCTGGGAGGCCCGGCGCTCGCCGCGGCACCACACTTACACGAAGACGATGTGCTGGGTGACGGTGGATCGTGCCATTCGTACCGCGGAACGGCACGGTCGCGAGGTCGGTGCCGGGTGGCACGAGCTCGCCACCACGATTCGCGACGAAGTTCTGGTTGAGGGCTGGAGCGAGGAAGCCCAGTCCTACACCGTCGCCTACGACAGCCCGGATCTGGACGCCGCCGTGCTGCACATCGGGCTGTCCGGCCTGCTCGACGTCAACGACGAGCGCTTTCAGAAGACGGTCAGCGCCGTCGAGCGCGAGCTGCGCGTTGGTCCGACCGTGTTCCGCTACCGCTATGACGACGGGCTGCCCGGGCTCGAGGGTGGCTTCCACATTTGCACGACCTGGCTGATCGAGGCCTATGTCCTGGCTGGGCGTCTCGACGAGGCCGAGGCGCTGTTCAACCAGCTGGTCATCCTCGTGGGCCCGACCGGGCTGCTGTCGGAGGAATTTGACCCGGCCACCGAGAAACACCTCGGCAATCACCCGCAGGCGTACTCACACCTCGGCTTCATCCGCTGCGCGCAGCTCCTCGACAAGTACCGCGGGCGGTAGCGTCGGCCGGTTTCCGCGAGTCCGCCGTGAGGACGCGCCCGGGTCTCGGACATGTGTCCGAAAAGTGCTATAGTAAAGGAATGACTTCGTTGACTGACCCCGGCCTCGTGGTCGAGGTGCCGGTCGACGTTATCCCAGAGTTCAAGCTCACGCACGATCCGCGGGCCGAGCGCACCCGGGGGCTCATTCTCACGGCGATCCGTACGCTGATTGCTCAGCCGGCGGCATCCGTTTCAGTGGCCGAAATCGTGCGGCTGGCCGGAATCAGCCGCAGCTCCTTCTACGCGCATTTCGCGAGCCTCGACGTTCTCGCCGCCGAACTGCTGCAGGCCCAGTTTGCCGACATTGGCTCGGCCGGCCTGGATCTGCGCCCATTAAGAGCGGGCGAGAGCGCTGCCCGATTCGGGTACGGCCGGCTCGTCGCGCATATGGTCGAGAATTTTCCCCTCTACGCGAGCGTGCTCGAGCTGCCGTTGACCCGCAGCGCGCACGACCAGATCATCGAGGCCTACGCCACTCGCATGCTTGAGTCGGTGCTCGTCTTCGACGAGACCGTGAACGCCGAACTGGTGACGACCTATGTGGCTGGCGGTGCGCTCACCCTGATCGGCTCCTGGATGCGCGGCCACCTCGACGTATCCGACGACGAACTTGTCGACCAGCTCGTGGCGCTCCTGCCCGGTTGGCTGCAGGACCCCCAGACCTCAAGCGCAACGCCCTTACGCGTTGCATCACCCACACAACACTGAAGGCGCATTCCATGAAGATTGAAATCGGCGAAACTCTGGTCTACCCGCACCACGGAGCGGTCACCATCACGGCCCTCGCAACCCGCACCATCAAGGGCGTCGAAAAGCAGTTCATGACCCTCAACGTGCACACCAGCGCGCTGACCATTCAGCTGCCGGTCGACAACGTCGAGCTCGTCGGGGTGCGCGACGTCATCGACGCCGCCGGGGTGAGCGCCGTCTACGAAATTCTGCAGAACGCCTTCACCGAGGAGCCGGGCAACTGGTCACGCCGCTACAAGGCCAACCAGGAGAAAATGGCCAGCGGCAGTGTCTACCGGGTCAGCGAGGTCGTGCGCGACCTGTGGCGTCGCGACCAAGACAAGGGCGTTTCGGCCGGCGAAAAGCGGATGCTCGAAAAGGCTCGTCAGATCCTCGTCTCCGAGCTCGCTCTGGCCCAGGGCCTGACCGACCAGGAAGCCGGCGACCTGCTGCTCATCGAAATTCAGAACTACGTCGTCAGCGACGAGCCGGTTGAAGTAGCCGTCTAGTCTGCCTGACCGTGCACCCTCGTTCGCCGCGCGAACGAGGGTGCACACCTGTTTAACCCAGCCGCGCCGGGCGTCCGCTTGAGCGCGCCCGGTACTGGCGCGCGCTACGGTAACCGGCGTAGCGGCCACCAGTATCGGGCGCGCTCGTGCGCCGGTGGGGCAGGGGACCGCGCACTGGCGTTCGCCCCGCGCATCGTCCAGGCGCTAGACCAAGGCGGCACACAGCAGCAGGGCCGGCCACGACGCGACGAGCACGACAGCCAGATAGACCAGATTGCGGCGGGTGAGCGCAACGCTATCGATGCTGTAGCGCGAGCTGAGCAGCATGGTCAGCCCGGTGATCGGTCCCACAGCGGTCGAGACTCCCCAGCCGATGCAGGCGGCCAGCACAAACAGGGTCGGGTCGGGTCCCAGCGGATGCATGAGGGCCGCGACCACCGCGACCGACACGACCGGGTGCACGCCCACGAGCGCGAGCAGAATCATCGCCAGCATCATGGCCCAGGCGACGGGAACGGTGAACTCGCTGACCGGGAGCTGCAGCTCGAACAGGGGAAACAGCATCCGCAGACCGACCGCGAGGACCCCGGCTGAGGCGAAGAGCGTGACCTCACCCCGCAGTTGCGGCAGGTCGTGTTTGGCATGCCGGGCCAGCGACCGCACCGCACCGCGACCGTTGACGATGAGCAAGCCGAGCAGCGTCACGCCAAGGCCGGCGATCAGCACAATGCGCGGCACCGGCACGGCCGAAAAGAGCTGGTGGGCGATGATCACGAGAGCGACCAGGGCGAGCGGAACCCTCACGAGCGCCCAGCTCAGCGAGTAGCCGGTATAGGCCGGCAGGTCGCGGCCCCAGAGCCGAAAAATGTCCCAGACACTCAGCCCGATTGCCGCGAGCGCGAGGCCCAAGCCGACGAGCAGCAACACGAGCGAGTTGGCGCCGGGCACGAGCGTGGTCGCCGCGGCGGCGGCCGCCCAGAACGGTGACCAGAACGCCGCAGCCGAAAACGACCGGGACAACAGCGCGGCATCGGGTAGTCGCAGCGCGGTGCGACCGCGCAGGTGGTCGCCGACGATTCCAACCGCACCGATATTGATGATGGCGCCGAGCGCGTGGGTGGCGAGCGCGGTGCGCAGCACTGCGAGCCGGCCGTGCAAGCGGGTGCGGGTCGTCGGTTCGCTGGGTGTGATGAGCCGCAGAAACGACACGGCCGTGAGCATGCCGATGAGGTCTTGATTGACAGAGAGCAGGTCCCGGCCGTTGACTGTGCCTCCGAGTGCAACCCCGATCAGAACGGATGCGATCCCAAGACCGATCAGCAGCATTGCAATGATGCGCTGGGTGCGGTTGACCAGAACCAGCCCGACCGCCGCCGCGGCGATGGTGAGCCCGCCCGCCACGAGCGTCGCGTCTGGCAGCGCGACCGACAGTCCCACAAACAGGATCACCCCGCTCAGGAGCAGCGCATAGAGCAGTCGCACTCGTGGCCTCCCGAACGGTTCGCCCAACTCGTCGGTCGGCACGTGCTTCCTATCCAACCAGCATCGTGTCCCGGTAGTGCGCGGGCGAACCCCCGAGGGTGGCGGCCGCGGTGCCTGGTCGGGGATCCGCGTGAGCGCGCCCGATCTGGGTGCGCGCTACGGTAACGGCGTAGCGCGCACCAGTATCGGGCGCGCTCGTGCGCTGACCAGGGCCCGGGCCCGGACCAGATAGCGGGCGAGCTCGGGCGCGGGTTGCGGGGCGGCGTGTGCCCTGCGGATACGGCGGCCGTCGGCGACGGTCTGCATCTGTTTCAGGGCGGCCTTCTGGCTCGTGGTGGTTCCACGCGCCCGACATCGAAATGTGGCGCGGTTTCGGCGTGTTCCCGCCCGAGGTGCCGGTGCCCGCGGGCGCCAACCGCGAGGTTCAGCTTCTCGGCAGGGCCGGGTACTGGCGCGCGTAGTTCCGTTATACCCCGAAGGCCATCCGCACCCCGAGGGCGATCATGACCACGGCAATGAAGCCGTCGAGTACTCGCCAGGAAGAGCGTTTGGCAAACAGGGGCCGCAGCATCCGGGCGCCAAAGCCGAGCGCGAAGAACCAGACGAAGCTTCCCGTGATCGCGCCGACGCCCCACCACCAGCGTTCGTTCGCGCCCTGTTGATTGGCCACCGAGCCGAGAAAAATGAGGGTGTCGAGGTAGACATGCGGGTTGAGCCAGGTCAGCGCGAGGGTCGTCGCGACGGCGGCCCTGGTGCTCACCTGGGTGGTGGCCGCGGCGACGAGCACGCCGGGGCGAAAAGCGCGCACGGCGGCGAACACGCCGTAGCTCAGCAGAAAGCCGACGCCGAGCACCTGCACGACGACGAGCGCGGCCGGGGCGGCCTGAATGAGCACGCCGATTCCGACGATTCCGGCGAAGATGAGCACGGCGTCGGACAGGGAGCAGATCAGCACGGCCGCGAGCACGGTGCGGTTTTTGCCCGCGATGCCGAGCCGCAGAATATACGCATTCTGGGCGCCGATCGCGATGATCAGGGCGAGTCCGGTGCCGAAGCCGAACAGGGCGGGCAGGAGCGTATCGGCGAGGTTCATTTCCTGCTCAGTTTAGGGCGCACTATTCGGGGGCGACACCGTTGTAGAAGTGCTCGAACACCATGCTCGTGCGGGTTGACGCCACGGCCGGATTGGCGGAGAGATGCTCAAGCACGAAATCGCGGACATCGTCGGTGTCGCGGGCCGCCAGATGAATAATGAAGTCCTCGGAGCCGCCGAGAAAGAACAGCTGGACGACCCGGGGCATCACCCGGATCGAGTCGCGAAATGCCGGAATGTGCGTGCGGGCCCCGGCGCGAATGCTGACGCTGATCAGTGCCTGCAGCCCGAGGCCGATCGCCTTGGGATCGACCATGGCCGTGAAATCGGTGACGATTCCGCGGCTGACCAGTGAGCGCACCCGGGAAACACAAGTGGACTCGGCGATTCCGGCCGCCGCAGCCAGACGGCTGTTGGTGGTGCGGGAATCCGCCTGCAGCGCCGCGACCAGAATGCGATCGACCTCGTCAAGGGGTTCGAGCGATCGAATCCTCTTCGCTTCGGCCATGTTGCTTCTCCTCGTCACCGCATAATTCGTGAAATATTTTTGAAGTCTGGCAGATTCCACGGATTTTACCTAGCGGAAACGAATCAATAGCAGTCTAACTCCTATCAAAGCCGATGCATTCGGCACTGGCGACTGCGAAACGGAGCCCCTATGTTGGTCGGCATTCCCACCGAGATTAAGAACAATGAGAACCGCGTCGCGATCACGCCGGCCGGTGTGAATGAGCTCACCCGTCGCGGTCACGAGGTCATCATCGAACAGGGTGCCGGGCTCGGCTCTGGCATCACCGATGACACTTTTCGCCTCGCCGGGGCATCCATCGTTGCCACCGCCGCCGACGTCTGGGCGGCGGCCGAATTGCTGCTCAAGGTCAAGGAGCCCATCGCGAGCGAATACCCGCTGATGCGCCAGGGGCAGGTGCTGTTCACCTATCTGCACCTGGCGGCATCCGCTGCCTGCACTGAAGCACTGATCGAGTCGGGCACCACCGCGATCGCCTACGAGACCGTGCAGCTGAGTGACCGCACGCTGCCGCTGCTCTCGCCGATGAGCGAGGTGGCCGGCCGGCTCTCGGTGCAGGTTGGCGCCTACCACCTGCTGAGCGCCAACGGCGGCAGCGGGATTCTGCTCGGCGGCGTTCCTGGAACCCCCAAGGCCAAGGTCGTCGTGATCGGCGGCGGCGTCGCCGGCGAGCATGCCGCGGCCAACGCCCTCGGTATGGGCGCCGACGTGACCATCATCGACCTGTCTCTGGCCCGCCTGCGCCAGCTCGAGGCGCGGTTCAACGGCGAAATTCAGACGCGTGCGTCGACCCAGTACGAGATCGCCGAGCAGGTTCGGGAAGCCGACCTCGTGATCGGCTCCGTGCTGATTCCGGGAGCGCAGGCACCCAAACTCGTCACCGACGCCATGGTCGCGTCGATGAAGCCGGGTTCCGTACTGGTGGATATCGCGATCGATCAGGGCGGCTGCTTCGAGGGCTCGCACGCCACGACGCACGACAACCCCACCTTCGCCGTGCACGACAGCGTCTACTACTGCGTCGCCAACATGCCCGGCGCCGTGCCGGCCACCTCGACCCGTGCGCTGACCAACGCGACCCTGCCCTACGTGATCGCGCTGGCCCAGAAGGGCTGGAAGAAGGCCATTGCCGAAGACGCCGCCCTCGCCCAGGGCCTCAATGTGCACAACGGGCGCATCACCAACGCGCACGTCGCTGCGGCGTTTCAGGCCGAGCTGCTGAGCGTCGCCGACGCGATCGCCTGAGCGGTCGCGGGCTGGTCAGTACACTAAGAGTTGTGACACACGGTAAGGACTCCCAACCGCGAATCAAGGGACCTGGCGGAATGACGGCCTGGCTCAACGGTCGTCTGTTTCCCATTCTGGGACCGCCGCCGGTCGGATTAAACGGGTCGGATCTGTTGCCTGCCGTTCCCGCGCCGGTTCGGGGCTGCCCAGTCTGCGCCCAGCCGATGGATCAGCACGAGATCGATCGAACCGGCGAGCGTACCCAGCTGCACTGCCCCGTCGTCGTACCCTGAACTGCAGCACTAGGCTGGTCGGCAATCAGGGGAGATCAATGACGGCGGATCAGGCTGGGCTCGACCTCTCCATCGCAGCGCTGGCACGGGGGAGCGAGGGGTGGGCGGCGACCACCTTAGCGGCGCGAGCCGATCTGCTGGCGAGTGTCGCAGCATCCGTCGCCGCCGAAGCCGAGCGCTGGGTGCTCACTGCCGCGCACGCCAAGGGGCTCGACCAGGCGTCGCCGCTGATCGGGGAGGAATGGCTGACCGGGCCGTACGGCGTGCTCACGTCACTGACCGCGCTGCAGCGCACACTTCGGGTGCTCGACGCGGGACACAGCCCGCTCGCCGGCCGGCGGCTGGGGAGGGCACCGGGCGGTCGGGTCACGGTTTCCGTGCTTCCACACAACGCCTGGGACGGGCTCCTGCTGCACGGATTCACCGCCCAGGCCTGGCTGCGACCAGGCGTCACAGCGGCGCAGGCCCGATCCCGGACCGGACTGGGGCAGCACGTTTCCGGCAGGGCACCCAGTGAGGACTCTGGGCCCAGGCCCGACCGTGGAATAGGCCTCGTGCTCGGCGCCGGAAACATCAGTTCGATCGCGCCGCTCGACGTGCTCTACGAACTCGTGGCACACAATCGGGTCTCCATCCTCAAGCTCAACCCCACCTTCGACGGCCTGCTGCCGGTCTATCGCGCGGCGCTCGCCCCACTCATCGAGGCCGGCCTGCTCTGCATCGTCACCGGCGGCGCCGATGTGGGCGACTATCTCGCGCACCACGCCGGCATCGGCCACGTGCACATTACCGGCAGCGCGGCCACCCACGACGCCATCGTGTTCGCCAGCTCGAAAACGGATGCCCCGCGCCTCACCAAACCGATCACCAGCGAACTCGGCGGTGTCTCACCGATCATCGTGCTGCCGGGCCGGTGGAGTACCCGCGACCTGCGCTATCAGGCCGAACACGTCGCCACCATGCGGCTGCACAACGGCGGCTACAACTGCATCGCCGGGCAGGTACTCGTGCTCAGCGCCACCTGGCCGCAGAAGCGCGTGTTTCTGGACGCGGTCGCGGCGGCCCTCGCGTCCGCACCGGCTCGGCCAGCCTGGTACCCCGGCAGCGATGAGCGGATGCGCGCGGCCCGCGCCGCCTACCCGGTCGCGCGTTCGATTCCCGGCGGGCGCCTGCTCGTGCCAGCCGGGGCGAGT
The DNA here is from genome assembly GCF_004403235.1 of Cryobacterium sp. Hh38. Taxonomy (NCBI): domain Bacteria; kingdom Bacillati; phylum Actinomycetota; class Actinomycetes; order Micrococcales; family Microbacteriaceae; genus Cryobacterium; species Cryobacterium sp. Hh38. Next base: position 22,522 of record NZ_SOHD01000041.1, read on the forward strand.
CATGAAGCGCCGCAAACGGGCGGTGTGGACTCGCCCGAGGCGTGGGCATCCGCTGTGCCGGAAGATATGCTCAGAACGGAATACTTCGCGCCGGTGCTCGGCGTTGTCGAACTTCCCGGCACCGGCCTGGCGTTTCTCGACGCAGCCGTCGAGACGGTAAACCGCGACTTTCTCGGCACGCTCGGCGCGAATATTCTCGGAGTGCCGAGCACGATCCGCCGGCTCGGTGCCGGGTTCGAGCAGGCAGTGGCGCGCCTGCGCTATGGAACCATCGCGATCAACGCCTGGACCGGCGTCGGGTTTCTCTCAGCGGCGGCGCCGTGGGGCGCGTTCCCGGGGCATTCCCTCAGCGACGTGCAGAGCGGCATCGGCGTGGTGCACAACGCCCTGCTGCTCGACGACGTGGAGCGCACCGTCGTGCGGGGGCCCTTTCGGCCGTTTCCACGCTCGGTCGTGCACGGGGAGTGGGCGCTGCTGCCGAAGCCTCCGTGGTTCGTCTCGGCCCGAAGTGGCGCCCTGACCGCTCGCCTGCTGACCGAATTCGCCGCGCGTCCCTCAGTGCGCAGGCTGCCGGGCATCCTTGCCGCCGCCTTTCGCGCCTGACCCTGTCCCTTCGGCCACTTCGTGACTGCAGTCCGGGTGCTTGGCGCGCATAACTCCTGCAATTTGGAATCGGTGAATAAAAGTTGGGCGTATTTTCGGGCTTTGGAGGAATTGCTGACACAGATTGCAGGAGTTATGCGCGGACGGTTCTGGAGAGATGCCGGGCACCTCGCCGGGAGGGGTTAGGGGAGCGGGTGCAATAGTGTGGCAGCACACCCAACAATGCGAGGTTCACGATGACTGGCTGGCGACTGCGCGATTTTCACTCCGACGATCTGGACGGCATTCTGCGCCTGTGGGACGAGATCAAGGCCGCCGACACCGAGCCGGTTTACGGCCTGTCGGAGGTGCTCACCTCCTGCCAGAAGGACCATGCCATCGTGGCCCTGCACGGAGATGAGGTGATCGGTGCCGCCGTCGGCCGCGCCGCGCACGCTCAGGGCTGGATCGTCTTTCTGGCGACCGCGGAAAAGTGGCAGAGTCAGGGCATCGGTACGGCAATGCTCGCCGCGCTCGAGGCCCGCATGGCCCCGCACGGCATGACCAAGCTGTCGGCGCTCATGCCCGAATCCGAGACCAAGGTCGACGCTTTTATCAACCGCGGCTTCGAGGTCAAGAAGAACCTGCGCTACTTCGAACGGCACATTCCCGTGCAACGCGAGGAACTCAAGCTGCTCGGCGAACTCGGCGGCCGGGTGCTGCCGCGCGACCTCTGGCAGAAGGTCGGCGGCATGGCGCGCGAGAAGGAATTGCTCGAACGCCGCCTGGTTATGCCCCTGGCCAAGCCGGAACTGGCCGAGCAGTACGGTGTTTCTCCGCCCAAGGCGGTCGTTCTGTTCGGCCCTCCCGGCACGGGAAAGACCACCTTCGCCAAGGCGATCGCTTCTCGCCTGGAATGGTCATTCATCGAGGTGTTCCCGTCGCGCCTGGCTGCCGACCCGCAAGGTCTGGCCGGGGCGCTGCGCGAAACCTTCCTCAAGATTTCCGAATTGGAACACGCGGTGGTGTTCATTGACGAGGTCGAAGAGATCGCGTCCCAGCGCTCGGGCGAACCGCCGTCGGCGATGCAGGGCGTGACCAACGAACTGCTCAAGATCATCCCGGCGTTCCGTGACCAGCCCGGGCGCCTGCTGGTCTGTGCGACCAACTTCATTCGTGCGCTCGACTCCGCCTTTCTCCGCCACGGCCGCTTCGACTACGTCGTGCCGATCGGGCTGCCGGATATTGCCGCTCGCCAAGCTATCTGGGAGCGGTACATTCCGCAAGGCGTGACGGACGAGGTCGACCTCGCGGTGTTGGTCGAAAAGAGCGAGGGATTCTCGCCCGCTGACGTTGAGTATGCCGCGCATCGGGCGTCCCAGCATGCCCTGGAAAAGGCGTTGTACCAGACCGGTGACGGACCGGTCATCAACGGACCCAGTACCGCAGACTATGCCCTCGCGATCTCCGAAACCCGCCGCACCGTATCCGCCGAGGTCGCCGCCGAGTTCCTCGAAGACATCGAGCGGCTCGCCCGGCTCTAGTCAAGCGGATGCGCCGGCCCGGAACGGATTGCGGGGTCAGGCTACGGAGTCGGTGATCTCGTCGTTCAGATCGGTGGATGAGTCCTCGGGGATCAACACGGCAAGGGGCGCGCGCCCGGCTCGCGGGCTCTGCCCGGTCTTGACTCGCGCCTGGTAGAGGTGGGACTCAACCGTGCGCACCGAGACATACAGTGCAGTCGCGATCTGTCGGTTGGTCAGGCCTCGCTCGGCCAGGATGGTGATTTCCTTCTCCCTCCCGGTCAACAGGTAAGCGCCGGCGAAGGCCACGAACGACTCAGCGCGTTCCCCGCTGTCGGTTGGAACTGAAGCCGGCTGGGTCGCTGCGCCGTTCGGAATGCTCGAGCCCACGTGTGAAACGCTCGTCGTACCAACCGGAGCGTCCGAGACCGCAGCACCCGTGACCGGCGTTCCCCCAACGTGAGCAGTCGCGACCGGAGCGGACGAGATCGACGCGTCGCGGGCATCCGTTTCACCGTCTCGCTCGGCGAGCAGTCGCGTCACGTGGCCGGCGGGCTGCCCAAGCTGCACGAGGATTTCGATCAGCCAGGAGCGAATCACAGGGGAACGATTACCGGCGGTTTCGTACAGGTAGACGGCCAGCAGCTGGGCGCTGTCGGTGCCGGAGCTCAGTAGAAACCCTAGATCGAAGCGGTCGGCGCTCGACCAGCGGGCAGCGGATGCCGCTGCCATCAGACCCAGCCGGGCGAGCGAACTCGCGCGCAGGCACTGCAGCCAGGGCTGCCAGCGATTCGGCTGCGCCGAACCATTGCCGGCCGGCCGGTCCAATTCCCCGCCGACGAAGCCCAGCAGGGCCAGGCTGCCGAGGTCCCCCATCTGGATGGCGCTGGCGATCCACTCGTTCACCTCGCCGAGGGCCACGGTCCGGTCTGACCCGGTCAGGCAACGGATGGCGGCACCGGTATGGAAAATCTCCAGGGCCAGCCCCTCGGCGGAATACACGTCTGATGCGCGCGGCACCCGGTCGCGCTCATTGAGGCTGGTGGCGAGATCGACCAGGCGCAGCGCGTCAGCGGGACGCCCCTGGTGGGCCAGGCTCAGACCGGTGAGGCAGGCCGCGTGAATGCGGGTGACGGTGTCGTAGTCGGCCGTGCGGGCGAGGCGCTCGCCGCGCGCGGCCGCGATCGCCCACTGCCGATTCTGCACCGTTTCGGTGAGTCCGATGAAGGCCAACTCGCCGACCATTATGGGGTCGCCGACAAACCAGCCAGCCGCCCTGGCACGCAATTTGGCAAAGTCGGCACCGGTCATGACGCCGAACGTGGCCAGTTCCCGCAACCAGCGCAGTAGCAGTGCGCCGTCGGCCGGCGTGCGCAGATACTGTTCCGCGTCGACCAATTCTGCCCGCGCTGCGGCCGGACGACCATCGCCGGCCAGTGCCCGGGAGTACTCGATCATCGACGATAGCGCCGGTTCGAGCTGCCGGGCAAGTCCCGCCAACAGCAACGACTGGTCGGTGAGCCCCCGCGTGCGGCTGCGCCGGGCCGCAACGAGCAGAATGTCGGCGACGGTTTCGGCGGGCACCGCGTCGAGCACTTCGGGACGCAGGGCGACTGAGGTCGTCCAGCTATCGGCGATGACGAGGCTCTCGGCCGGGGTCGTCACGCCGCCGTGCGTGCGATCCAACAGCAGCAGGTCGACGATCTGGGCCGTCATGTTCCGCAGCAGGTCGGGTTCACAGTCGGCCAGCGCTCCGTCGGAGAACATGGTTGGGGCATGCAGCAGACCGGCCGGCAGCCGATGCAGAAACCCCCGACGCAGCAGGTCTCGCAGGGCTACCGGGCGGCACAGCAGGGTCGCGTGCGAGTAGGAAATGCCGTCCAGCCGGCCGATTAGGGCGAGCACGGCGAATTGGTGGGGTGTCAGACCGCGCAACTGATGCGACACCACATCGAGAATTCGCCGCGACGGCGGGAATCGCGAGAAGGAGACCAGTTCCTGGTCGTCGGGCGGCTGCTGCTGGCGCATGACTTCGGCCGTGAGCTCCCGCAGCAGCATTCGAGACCCGCCGCTGCGTGCGTGCAGCAGCGCACGAGCGCCGCGTTCGAATTGACCGGTCGGAGCGAAGTGGGTCACGAGAGCCGACGATTCAGCGGGGGTGAGTGCCTCCATATCGACGCGGTCGGCGCAGCCCTTGACCCAGAGCTCGTCGACCAACCGAACCGTGATGCTGTCGGTTTCGGTGGTCAAGCCGGTCGCCAGCAGATCGCTCGCCACGAGCAAGACCACTTCGCCCCCGGCGGCCAGCCGGTAGAGGCAGTCCATGGTCTGGGCATCCAGCAGGTGCGCATCGTCCACGCTGATCACCGGCCGCTCACACTGGCCGTGATCGCGGGCGTACTTCAGCAGCCGAGTAGCGGTGACCGGCTCGGTTCCGCCGAGCGCGAGGGCCAGACGAAGGTTGGAGCCGTTACTGATCGACCCGAACGGCACCGTGTGTGAGAGCGCGGTGGCCGCGATCTCGACCGGGTCGCCGCCATCCGTGCGCAAAATCGTTGTCACCGACCCGAGCAACTGGGATTTGCCGTAACCGGGCGGCCCGAAGATGACGACGCTGCGCCCCGACTGCACGATGTCGGCGATTCCCCGAGCATTGCGACCAACAGTCGCGGGAGCGTCGACCGGCATCCGCTGCCCATCCTGGTGCTTTTGGCCGTCCACGTCTCCCCCGGTTCGGCCGATGCATACCGCCTTGCGCCATGACCTGTCAAAAATGATGTTGAACGTTATAGTACCCACTTTCGAGGGGTATCGATCCGGCGGTGACTCCGTGGGCTACTGGGATCGATAAACCGACTACTGGGATTCCTGCGCATCAGGGATGAGATGTGCTCATGTCGCACTACTGGCACTGGTAATGCCGCAGAGCCGATCATCAACGCGGTGAGTGGATGCCGCCGTGGCGGCCTCAGCCCCCGCTACACGCTCGTGAGGTCTCCGCGAGAGTTTTGCCCGGTCTTGATGCGCGCCTGGTAGAGGTGCGATTCGACCGTGCGCACCGAGAGAAACAGACTCTTGGCGATGTCCCGGTTACTCAGGCCCTGGGTGGCGAGCGACGTGACTTCCCGCTCGCGCTCGGTCAGCAGCACCGGCTCGATCAGGAGCGACGCCGGCACGTTCACCGGCAGCTGGCGGCTGGCCAGCGAGAAGCCGTCGGCCCGTAAGCGGCTGAGGTCGGCGGAGTCGCTCTGGCCGTGCAGCTCGTGCAATGCTGCGGCCTCGTTGCTCGCCGTCATGGCAATTCCGTAGGCGCCGAGGTCGGCCAACTGTCCGGCCGCGAGGTCGAGTGCTGCGGCGTCCTGGGCGGCCACAGCGCGCGTGCGCTGGGCCAGTGCGGCGACTATCGGCGCGTCGTTCGTTGCCACCGCGCGGTCGAGAATGTGCACAAGATCATTGGGGGGCTCGCCGAGCCCCACGAGAACGTCGAGCAGCCAGGCCCGCATCACGGGAGTCTGCGCCTCCGCCGATTCATACAGCTGAGAGGCGACCAGGCGAGCACCATCCGTGCTGCCCGCGGTCAGCAGGCCCTTGAGGGTCGAGCGGGTGGTCTCGAATTGATAGAGGGCAGTCATTTCTTCATGCAGCACGCGTATTTTTGAAATCTTGGCGCGGGCGGCATCCATTAAACCCATTCGGGCCAGGGAGCTGGCGTGCAGGCACTGAATCCACGTGCGCCACGCGTCGGGGTCCGAGCGTGCGAAGTGAGCGTCGGCGGCACGCAGGTCGGCTTCGGTGCCGGCCACGTCACCACGAAATTGCGAGAGTTCGGCCGCGACAAAGCCGAGAAAGCCGAGGTTGCCGAGATCGTGATTGATGATCGATCGGCTGATCCACTCGTCAAGCTCGTCAGCGACGACCTGCACCCCGAACCCGCTCAAGCAACGCACGGCGGCGTTGCTGTAGAAGATTTCGAGCGCCAGCCCCTCACCGGAATAGATGTCGGCGTCGCGCTGCGCGAGGTCGCGCTGATTGAGGGTGGTCGCGAGGTCGAACATGCCGAGCCCCTGGGCAGTGCGGCCGTCGTAGGCGTGGCCGATACCGCTCAGGCAGGCGGCACGAATTCGTGTGATGACATCACAGTCCTCATTGCGCGCAATGCTTTCCCCGTCAACGGCCACGCGTGGCCAGTCCACGTCCTGCACAGACTGGGTCAGACGAACGAAATCCACCTCACCGTGCATCATCGTGCTGGTGGGAAACCAACTGGCGGCTTGGGTGCGCAACGCGGTGAAATCATCCGCTGTCATGGTGGTGAACTTGGCCAGCGACATGTGCCAGCGCGCGAGTTTTACGCCATCGGCGGGGGTGTGCAGCAACTCCTCGGTGTTCGCGAGCGCGGCCAGCGCGGCCGAATAGCGCTCGCCGCTGGCGAGAGCACGCGAATACTCGATCGTGGCCTTGAGGTCGGGTTCCAGGCGCAGGGTGATCGCCGAATAGAGCAAAGCCTTCTCGGTCAGACCGAGACGACGGCTGCGCCGCGCCGCCACCAGCAACACGTCGGCGACGACACTGCTTCCCCACTCGTCGACTACGCTCGGAGGCAGATTGCCTGACGCCGTCCAGCTGTCGGCAATTGCCACGCATTCGGCCGGGGTGGTGGTGAAGCCGTAGTGTCGGTCGGTCAGCAGAATCGACACGATCAGGGCTTGCTGGGTGCGCAGCTGCTCGGCATCGCAGAGGGTCAGTGCCACGTCGGCGAGCAGTGTGCGCGCCTGCAACTGACCGGAACGTTCGGCGCCCGGATACACGTATCCGCGACGAATCAGGTCGCGGAGTTCACCGGCGTCACAGATCATTGACGCGCGGCCGGTGGAGATGCCGGTCAGGGAGCCGATCAGAGCGAGAGTGACCAGCTGGTTCGCGGTCAGGCCGCGCAGCTGATGCGCGAGGAGGTCGAGGATGCGCTGCGACGGTGTGTGCAGGGCAAAGGCGGTGCGATCGCGGTCATCGGGCCGGGGCTGCTGGCGCACGGCCTCGCTGGTCAATTCCCTCAGCAGCAGCCGGGAGCCGCCGCTGCGGGAGTGCAGATACGCCAGCGTGACTCGATCGAACTGGGTCGTCGGGGCGAATTCCCGCACGAGCTGCCCGGATTGCACCGGGCTGAGCGGCTCAAGGTCGATGCGTTCGGCGCCGCCCGTGATCCAGAGCTCGTCCAGCAGACGAATGGTGGCTGCGTCGGTCGTGGGGGTGTCGATCGCGGGTACGAGATCGCTAGTGACGAGCAAGACGACCGACCGCGCGGCGGCCAGCTGGTACAGGCCGTCCATCGATTGCGGGTCGAGCAGGTGGGCATCGTCGACCATGATGACCGGGTGGCTGCTCCCGGTTTGAGCCTGGGCCGAGCTCAGCAGAGTCGCCGTGCTGAACTCGCCATCGGTGGGGGACATTGCGAGGCCGAGCTGTGACCGGATCGACCCGCACGGAACTGAGTGCACGAGGGGGTTTACCGCAATATTGAGGGGTTCTCTGCCGAGCGCGCGCAGGGTGAGGGCGATGGACTCGAACAGCACGCTTTTTCCGTAGCCGAGCGGGGCGAAGATCACCACACTCTGGTTGCCGCTGAGGGTTTCAACAATGCCGTGGGCTGTGCGGCCGATCACGCGGGGGGTAGCGGCAGCGCGGTCTCTACTGCCTTGCGTTAGCTCCAATCGTGCCCACCTCCGTTTGTACTGGCACGCTGAGTCGTTACACCTCTATGCGGTAACCACCACAATATTTACATCGTTTAGGGGTGCGTGGTAGGGATTGCCAATGAATCCCAGTGCTCTGCCGAGACCTACTGGGGCCCACTGACACGACACTGGGTCGATACGAACTTGCTATCGAACCGCACACCCGGAACTACTGGCCTTGAGGTCAACGACACTTGAAGCGCACCGGTGTAGGGCAGGAGGCCCTGTTTGGCTCGTGGTAAACGCTGAGCACTTTCACGAAGCGTCCATTGAGTCCGCCCAAAAGTGCGACACGATCGCGCCGATATATGGGAGTGCCACCATGGCGCACCAGGCACCGGAGCAGTTCGTCGACAGCCGCCAAAAGCGCAACCGCCGAATTCGCGCCGTTCTGGCCGCAGGCCTCGTACTGGGCCTCGGCGCCGCCGTCACCCTGGCGGCCTGGAACGACTCGGAGTTCGCTCGGGGCAGCTTCGCCGCCAGCGGCTTCAACCTGGTCGGCAGCTCGTTCCCGCCACGACCCCGCTCGGCGCAAACCCCGCCACGACGACCTCGTTCGCTCCCGCCTCCGGAGCGGATGCCGCCGCTGGCGCGCCCGGCTCTAGCCGAGCGGACACCCGGAACCATTGAACGCGGGCCCAGTTTTTAGACTGGGCCCGCGTTCGGGGATGGACCGGGGGCGGAGTACGAGCCCTGGACGGCTGCGAAACGAGGCGTTCAGCGTGCCCGGCGGTGGTAAACCAGAGCGGCGACGAGCGCTTGCCAGATGGCGAAAAACTCGACGACGAGTGACAGCAGACCGAGCGGTTCCAGCCAGTTTCCGATGTCGCCCATGGCCATCGGCATGCCGACGGTGCGATTGATGACGAAGCCGACGATGACGGCCGCAGACAGCGCAGCAGCGCCGAGGAAGTCGATTCTCGATCCGACGACGAGAACGCGTTCGATCAATACGGCCACAGCGATGATGATGCCGATGTACGCGAAGGCCAGATATGGAGTCTCGGCGAATTTGCCGGGGAGGTCGAGGATGTGAATCGCCCCGATGACGGCGAGCGACAATGCAACGGTGATGCGGCGTGTGAGCAGGTGCTGGTCGATGAGGCGCGCGGCCGTGCTGCTCGGATGTGCAGCAGGGGGCTGCATCGGTTCGTCAGGCGATCGCGTGGCGGTCGTAGTCATAAATACCTCTCCATAGGGTGTTTCCCCGCATGAATAGTGGCAGGCATGTGACGCGCACGGGCGATTCATCGGCAGTGCACAGCACACTCCGTGTTCGCTGCCAGCCACGTTCCTGAGATCTCCAGAGCAGGGAGCCGATCGCGTCTTCCAATGCCGGGAGACACCGCGGGTATAGCCCTATCGGGGCATGAAGCGAACCGCATCAGTGAATTTGCAGCCCGAAGCTCTCGACCCCGCGCGGTGCGTACTGTCGGTGGCGGTTACCGACGGCAACGATGTGGGTGAGACTGACCTGGGAACCTGAGCCGTGTTTATAAGCCGGGCCCCGCCCAAGATTGGGCGAGCGGTTGTCGATGTCTGAGGGGGTTACTAGCATGGAATCGAACCTGATTGCACCACCCGATCGGCTAGGAATTCCCGTGATCATTGAGGCCCAGGGCTTGACCAAGACCTACCAGTCCAAGAGCGGTCCGGTGCACGCGCTCGCCGGGCTCGACCTGCAGGTTCCGCGCGGTACGGTCAAGGCGCTCCTCGGCCCGAACGGCGCCGGAAAGACCACCGTCGTCAAAATGCTGACAACATTGATTCGACCGGATGCCGGCACCGCCGTTATCGACGGAATCGACGTCGTGCGCCACCCCAAATCGGTGCGGCGCATCATCGGGGTGTCCGGCCAGTACGCCGCCGTCGACGAGAACCTTACCGGGTTCGAAAACTTGGAAATGGTCGGCCGGCTGTATCACCTTGGTGGCCCGGCGGCCCGCAAACGGGCGCAGGAGCTGATCGACCTGTTCGAGCTCACCGCCGCCGGCAATAGGCCAGTCAAGGGGTTTTCCGGCGGCATGCGGCGCCGCATCGACCTCGCGGGGGCGCTCGTGATCAACCCGAAGGTGCTCTTTCTCGACGAACCGACGACCGGGCTCGACCCGCGCAGTCGCATCGCCCTGTGGGACGTGATCAAACGCCTCGTCGCCGACGGCACAACCGTGCTGCTGACCACGCAGTATCTCGAAGAGGCCGACCAACTCGCCGATGACATCGTCGTGATCGACGACGGCCGGGTCATCGCGGAGGGCACCTCCGATCAACTCAAGGCTCAGATCGGCGGGCACCGCGTGGTGGTCGCCCTCGTCGATGCCGCCGACGGCGCGGCCGCCCGCGACATTCTCGCCCGGCACGGATCGGGTGTCCCCGCGATCTCCACCGATGGTCGGGGAGTCGAAGTCGCCGTCACCGACGGCCCCACCGCCCTGCAGAACATGCTCGCCGACCTGCGCGCCGCAGAGGTCACTCTGCACGATGCCGGCATGCGCCGCCCCACCCTGGACGACGTCTTCCTCAAGCTCACCGGTCACAAGGCCGACCTCAACACGGCCGACGATGACGATTCCAGCGGGCCCAAGCTCTCCAAACGGGCAAAGGACAAACGCGACCAGGCGCGGGCAGCGGATGCCTTAGCTGCAGATTTGGAGAGCGTCAAATGAATGCGCGCCACGTTGATACCCCGGCTGAGTCCGTTCCGGCTCAGCCCGCCCCGTCTGCGTCCACTCCCACCGCGTTTGCGATCGCGGACTCTGCCACGACGGAAGTCGCACCGGCCGTGGCCGACGCAAACGGTGAGCGGGCCAGCGCTCGGGTGGCCACCCTGCCCCCGCTCCCCACCTGGAACCCGTTTTCCCTGTGGTATTCCGACGGTTGGACCGTCACCAAGCGCAACATGATCAAGATCAAGCGCTCGCCGGACATGCTCGTGTTCGCCGTGATCCAGCCGATCATGTTCGTGTTGCTGTTCAGTCAGGTCTATGGCGGGGCCATTGCGGTTGCGGGCAGCGACTATACCCAGTTCCTGATGGCCGGCATTTTTGCGCAGACCGTCGTGTTCGGCGCCACCTTCTCGGGTGCTGCAATGGCGCTCGACCTGAAAGAGGGCATTATCGACCGCTTTCGGAGCTTGCCGATGAACGCATCTGCTGTGCTGATTGGGCGCACCAACGGCGACCTGGTGCTGAATACCATCTCCATGGTGATCATGATGGCCACCGGGCTCGCGGTCGGTTGGCGGGTCAACACCTCCCCGCCCGAATTTCTGGCGGGAGTCGGGCTGCTGCTGCTGTTCGGCTACGCGTTCAGCTGGGTGATGGCGCTGCTCGGCATGAGCGTGAAGAGCCCTGAGGTCATCAACAATGCGTCGTTTCTGATTCTGTTCCCGCTGACCTTCGTCTCGAACGCGTTCGTGCCGAGTGAAACCCTGCCGACCGCGCTGCGCGTCTTCGCCGAGTGGAACCCGGTGTCCTCGCTCGTGCAGGCCGTGCGGCAGTTGTTCGGCAACCTTGGCACGGCGCCGGTTCCCGATATCTGGACCATGCAAAATCCGGTGCTGACCGTGTTGATCGGCATTACCGTGATGCTGCTCGTGTTCGTGCCCCTGTGCATCCGTAAGTTCGCGTCGATCAGCTCCCGCTGACCCGGCCAAACCCGCACGACTCTAGAGGGAGTTACCCATGACCGAACATGCCGTAGGTATTATCGCCGGCTTCAGTGGATTCGCGGTCGAAGATCTCGACGCCGCGCGAACCTTCTACGCCGAGACGCTGGGCCTTGAGGTCACGGTGGGCGAGATGGGGATGCTGCGCATTTCACTGCCCGATGGCGCCACCGTGATCGTGTACCCCAAGCCCGATTTCGTGCCGGCCACGTACACGATTCTAAACTTCGCGGTGACCGACCTCGATGCCACCGTCGATGAGCTCACCGAGCGCGGCGTGGAGTTTCTCCGCTACGACGGCTTCGAGCAGAACGACAAAGGGATTGCGGCTGGCGGCGGGCAGGGGCCGGATATCGCCTGGTTCACCGACCCGTCCGGCAATATTTTGTCGGTGTTGAAGAACCCGTAGCAGCGAGGTCGCGCCCAACGCAACCGGTCTCTGGGCATCCGTTCTAGTGCCCGCGACCCTTGCCCTTGTTGGGGTTCTTGGTCGGACGGGTGCGGCCGGGGGCGCTCTCGGTTCTCTTGCGTACGGCCGGTTTGGCTTTCGCTGCGGCGACCCGGATGGCTTTGGCGGCGGCCTTGGCTTTGTCGGTCTTCTTGGGCTTGCGTGGCGGCTTGGCCGGGCGCCCGTCGCTGCGAAGCTCGGGCTGCGCTTCGTCTGCGAGAGCGGCCGCGTCGGCGGCACCGGCATCCGTTCGTGAACTCGCCTTGGAACGACCACGCACGATGCCGATGAATTCCTCGATGTCCTCGGTGGTTTCGCGGGTGATCCAGGCGAGGGCGATCTGGGTGTCCGGGACGCCGGTAACCGGGCGGGAGACGACGTCTTTGCGGCCGTACAGCCGGGCGATCGAGTGCGGCACAATGATGATGCCGACGCCGGCGGCAACCTGCTCCATGGTTTCGTCCAGGTCGCGCATCGGCGGCAGGGGGCGGCGGGTGCCGTCGCGCACCTCGTCGGCGAGGTCGCGCCATTCGGGCACGTCGTCGGGGTCTTGCAGCAGATGCTCCCCGGCCAGATCGGCCAGCAGCACGGTCGCGGCCTGCTCGATCGTGTGATCCTTCGACGCGACTACGACCGGGATCTCGTTGTACAGGTTGATGACGCTCAGATTGATTTCATCGATCGGCAGGCGCACCAGGCTGACCTCGGCCCGACCGTCGTGCAGCACCGAAATTTGCTCGTCAGTTTCGGTGCGAAACACGGTGAGGGGCACGTCGGGGCGGCGGTCGCCCCAGATCCGGGTCCATTTGGTGGGGGTGACACCGGCGACGAAGGCGATGGAAAAGCTCACCGGCATCCTTTCTAGTAGTAGTTGAGGGGCTATTTGCCCAAATGAGGGCCCCCTCAGGCTATACGCTTGAACAATGAGTTCCGAGAAGAAGCCCCAGACCATGAAGCCCGCCACGGCGGCCCAGAAACTCGGGATTCTGCTCGACGCGGCACCGGCCGAGTTCCAGACCGAATTTGTCAGCCGCACCGAGCTCGCCGAGCTCATGGCGAACCCGCCGGAGTGGCTGGCGCTGCTGCGCACCAACGGTCCGCACCCGCGCCAGGTCGTCGCCGCCAAGCTCGGCGTCTCGATTTCCGGCCTGGCCCGCAGCGAGATCACCGACCCGCTGACCACCGCCGAGATTTCCGCCCTGCTGCAGCAGCCGCCGGCCTGGCTCGTGCTAGAGCGTTCCACCCAGGCTGGCGTGCGCGCCGACCAGATCGCGGTGAAAGACCGCGACGCCCACCGCGCGGCTAAGAAGGCGCACGTCGAGCGCCAGGCTTCGCAGGAGCAGGCCAAGCGCGACCGCTCATAGCGCTTGAGCGTTGCGGGGGCGTAAATCGTCCGGTTGGGGACGGTTGTAGGACGATTTGCGATCCCTCACCCGGGCTTCCACATCGGCTGGCGTCTGGCACGTCCGCTCCTTTCGGTACGGGCGCGGCGCGGCGGTGACCGCCTGCTGTCGTGACTGAGCGTGGATGCCGCGCTGCGGCATCCACTCGGCTGAGCGTTTCTAGGCGGCCGGCCTGGACGCGGCGTCGGAGTACTGTGTGCGCAGAAAGTTGACGACGTCGCCGAGCTCGACCTGCGAGATCGAGTGCGGCAGACCCTCGTAGATGCGCTCGGTGAGGGTGCTGTGCCCGGGCAGCCAGGCCTGGGTGCGTTCGATCGCGCTGGTCGGAATCACGGTGTCGGCGGTTCCGCGACCCCAGAACACGGGGACCGGCCGCTCGGCCAGCTCGGCGTCGCTGTGCTGCGGTCCGCTGGCGAGGAATCCGGAGAGGTTCACCGCGAAGCTGAAGCGGTCGGGCGCGGCGCGCAGCAGCTCGAGCGCCATTGCTCCCCCCTGCGAGAACCCGAGCAGACCGATCGACGGCGGCTGCTGCGGCAGGGCGTCGAGCCAGTCGAGCACCGCGGTTACGGCCGCCGCGACGGGGGCCGGGTCGGGGCTGCCCGGCTCCGCGATCGGAAACCAGGCCCAGCCGTCGGTGACCGGCGCCGGTGCCTGCAGGGGCGCGCGCAGGGCCGCGATCACCGGCTCAAGCGGCAGGTGCGGTGCGAGGGAGAACAGGTCGCCCTCGTGCGAGCCGTAGCCGTGCAGGATGAGCAACAAGGGGCGGTCAGCCTGGTCGGCGCCGGTGGCCGACCAGAGAACGGCGGCGTTATCGATGGTGGTCATAGCTTCCTCCAAATAGCTCGCGACTCGTGGACGCCGCGCACTCCCATACTTCCATTGCCGTGCCGTCCAGACGTGCCGCGTCGATGATCATCTCGAACTATGTCAGCCGGTTGCTCGGCATAACTCCTGCAGAAAATTGACGTGCGCGACCCGATGGCAGCAAATCATTGGAGAGGCGGCCGAGCACCGCGCGAATTGCAGGAGTTATGCGCGTGGTGCGGGAGGAGACCGGCCCACGGCAGTCCGGGCGGAGCGGCTCGCGAGTGCGCGCGCGGAGCCCACGTAGGAGAGAATGGCATCATGAGCGTGCGAACCCCTGACCCAGACCCGGACTGGACGCCGAAGCCCCCCGCAGGAGCCCCGAACACGAATCCGGGCTGGCTGAAGGACGTTGAACTGGCGGAGATTCGTCGTCGCCTGCCGATTCTCTACATTGAGGCCGTGCCCGTGCGTGTTGACGGGCTCGGCCAGGTCGTCGAGGTCGGTGTGCTGCTCCGTGCCCGTTCAACCGGCGAGATGACCCGCACCCTCGTTTCCGGCCGGGTGCTCTATGGCGAGACCTTGCGCGATGCGCTTTTTCGTCACCTCGAGAAGGACCTCGGCCCGATGGCCTTCCCGCAGCTTCCGGTCAGCCCGGTACCGTTCACCGTTGCGGAGTACTTTCCGCTGCCGGGAATTACCGCCTACACGGATGACCGCCAGCACGCCGTCTCGCTGGCCTACGTCGTTCCCGTCACCGGTACCTGCGACCCGCGACAGGATGCCCTCGAACTCACCTGGATGACGCCGACCGAGGCCGTGTCACCGGGAGTGTCGGCCGAGATGGAAGGCGGTCGCGGCGCCCTGCTGCGCGCCGCGATGGCGTCGGTCGGCCTGCTCTACTGAGCCGGGCGGCAGCATCCGCTCACCGCTAGGCGGGCTGCGGCAGCGCCGAACCGAGGCCGAGCGTGTCGAGGAACAGGCGCGCGTAGCGGTCGACATCGACGTCGAGCGCGACCTCAGCGACCTCCCAGTCGCCGGCCAGGCCGTGCATGATGTCTTCCCCCGGATGCGTGCGCTTGTCGACCAGGGTCTGCCCGCGGCCGTAACCCGCAAGCTGCACGCGTAACGGCAGCATCTGGGTGGTTAACGCGCCCGGATCGACGAGGGCGCAGATCGCCCCGGCATCACCGATCAGGCCGGTGTATTCGGCGTTGCGCCCCGAGCCGAGGGCGATCCTGTTGCTGAGCAGCCGGCCGACGACCTGGGCGAGATTTGACTCGCTGCGCACGAGTGACAGAGCGACATGCTCGCCGATCGCGACCTGATTGAACACGTCGAGCCCATACATGAAGGTGGGCACCCCGGAATCGAGCACGATGGCCGCGGCCTCCGGGTCGTGCCAGACGTTGAACTCGGCGACCGCGGTGGCGTTGCCGACCGTCGTGGAACCGCCCATGAAGACGATGCGCTCAATATTTTTGACCAGATCGGGGTACTGGCGCAGCAGCAGGGCAAGGTTTGTCTGCGGAGCGAGCCCGACCAGGGTGACCGGGCGGGGGCTGTCCAAAATCAGCCGGCGCATGAGCTCGATCGAGCTGATGGACTCGGCCGTGCGGTCGGTCGGCGGCAACTGCAGTGTGCCGAGGCCGCTCTCGCCGTGCACGTGCGAGGCCGATCTGGCCGGTTCCAGTAGGGGGCGGCGGGCGCCGGCCGCGACCGGAATGGACGGCGCGTCGGCGACGTCGAGCACGCGCAGGGTGTTCTCGACGACGCGGTCGAGTGAGGCATTTCCGGCCACGCAACTGATGCCGAGCACGTTGATGCCGGGGTGCTTGACCGCGAACAGGATGGCCAGGGCGTCGTCAACGCCGGTGTCAACGTCGAGGATGACGGGGATTGCCGCCGTGGAATTAGTCATCAGATCACCCTATTGGGTCTGGTGTGCCCCAGATCCCCGTAGGTGGGTTTGCTCCCCTTATCGGCTCATTCTGCACTCCTGAGCAGACCCTCAGCGAACCAGACGCACCTCGTGCAGCATTTCGCCGAGAACCTCTTCGGTCTTCTCCCGACCGTCAGCCGTGTAGCCGTTGCGCGCGTAGAAAGCGTGGGCGCGCGGGTTATCGGCGGCCACCCAGAGCACCGACGGGCCGGCATCGACGACGGCGTCGAACAGCAGTCGGCCGACGCCGACGCCGTGGTGCGCATTGAGCAGGTACATGACCTTCAATTCGCGAGTGGATGCCGGCAGGTCGTCTTCCTGACCCGGGGCGCTCGCAGCGAAACCGATGATCTCGCCGCTGCCGTCGACGGCGACGACCTGTCGGTACTCGTGACCGAGCTTGGTGATGCCGTGCCACATCGTGGCGAGACGCTCCGGTCGCAGGTGGGACAACGCGGCCTGGCTGAGTAGGTGATCATAGGTTTCATGCCAGCAGGCGGCGTGTACGCGGCCCAGGCTTTCGGCATCCGCTTCTTCTACGGGTCGAACGACAACTGTGGTGTTCATGATTCGACACTATCCGTCTTTGCGGGCGGTCCCGGACACACGAATGGGCCGGCCTCCGAAGAGACCGGCCCAATTGTTTCAAGGGGATGCTGCTGGCCGTTTATCCCTGCGAGCGGCGGGGAGCGGAGCGGCCTGCTCCGCCCGAGCCGGGTCCGCGAACGAGTCCGCCGACCTGGAGGCTGCCGACGCGAGCGCCGCCCGAGCGGCCAGCGGCCGAACCCGAGCGGGGAGCGCTGGAGGCAGCGCCGGCCGGACGGCCGGTGCGCTCGCGACGAGCGCCACCGGCGGGAG
>NZ_SOHD01000024.1:0-58727 GCF_004403235.1 Cryobacterium sp. Hh38
CGCACATGGCCGGTCGCACCTGGCTGCCCGCCGCGCCGCCGCCGGACCCAGTGGCCTTCCCCGTGCCGTCCGAAGTCGCAGACCCTTCGGCGAATACATCGACGCCGTGGCCATTGTTGAGTCCGCCCGAGACTAGCTCGCCCGGACAGTCTCCGATCAGACGGGACGCAAGTTCACACGCAGACGCACCTGGGACGATTGGTGGACAGAAAGTTAGCAGAGTGCCAATTATGAGTGCGAGCAGAAATTTCTGCCGGACCATACGTCCTCCTTGTTGAGGAGCAATAGCGAAGGGTTCGCCGCGCTCGAAGTAAAGCCCACTTGCAATGGCGTGCGGTTTGTGCGCCCGGCTGGAGTGACGTCAGCGCCTGTTTTGTCAATCAGTCGAACTTCCGAAATGTCTGAACAGAGGTAGAGCTCAATTGAAACTCCTCCACGCGGATCGACGGAATTGCGTATTAATGAAACATTGTCAAAAGTTGACGAACCACGGCTAATGAAGCCCGTCTTCGAGAATCCAACGAATGAGTCCAACAGGTCCGGTAGGTATTTGGGACTAGCCGCAGGCTTTATCCGATCGCCGCCAATTCCTCCATCGGCTGTGATTGAGTCTGAAAGCGCTTCGTACGCGGTATAGGCCGCCTCGGCGGCAGCGAGAGCTTCCTCGTCCGAGGCGAAGACCGGGGGTGTCGCGGTGGATTCGGCTGCCGCAGACGGCGTGGAGCTGTCGGTCGGGGCGGGAGTGGCCATGCATCCGCTCAGCAGACCGATGGAGACCAGCAGGACAGCGCTCGGCACGACGGCGTGCAGGGGACGGCGACGTAACGGGTTTCGCATGGGGTCACAGTAGACCGGATTGCTATAATCCCGTTTAAGTTCTCCACAGGCTAGTTTCAGGCCTCAAATAACGGTAGAGCTTTGGTCAGTCGTGCGCGGTCAGCGCGTGCTCGAGCAAAGCGGCGAGGGCCGACTGGCCTCCGGCGCGCATGGCGGCGCGCTGACGCTCCGCCCCGGTTCCCAGTCGCCGCGTGCGGGCCAGCAGAGTCTGGATGCGGTCGCGATTGCCGACCTCATCGATGGCGTCGCCGCAGTAGTGCAGCAGGGCATCCGTCACGGCGGTCGAACCCTCCAGGGTGCCAGACACGGGATTCAACAGGTTCGACTCCACGCCTTCGCGGGCAGCGTGCCAGAGCCCGGCATCGAGCAGTTCCGGCGCGATGTCGATGGGGGCGACATCCGTTTCGCTGTCGCGCAGGGCGGTCGTGACGAGCGCACGGGTCAGGGCGGCGAGCAGCAGGGTCGACGGCGCATCGAGCTGGGCGTCGCAGACGCGAATCTCCATTGTCGGATGTTCCAGGGGCAGCCGCGCATTCCACCAGATCGTGCGCAGGTCGTAGGTACCGCCGACGCCGACGAGCTGGCGAATCCGGCGGTCGTAATCGGCGGCATCCGTGAAGAGCGGCGGGCAGCCGATGGTGGACCAGCGGCGCATGTGCACGCTGCGCCAGCTCGAAAACCCGGTGTCCGCGCCGCGCCAGAACGGCGAATTCACCGCAAGCGCGAGCAGCGTGGGCAGCCAGACGCGCACCCGATTGAGTGCCTGTACACCGGCCTCGCGGTTCGGAATGCCGACGTGCACGTGCAGCCCGTTGATGAGGTGATCGGGCACGAGCCCCCGAAATTCGCTCTCGACCGTGTGGTACCGCTCGACATCGGTCACTTCCGGCCAGCCCTCGGTCTGGAACGGCGCTCCGACGCCGGCGGCCAGGACCCCACGGCTGAGGGCGGCCCGCGCCAGCCGCGACCGAAATGCCAGCAGATCAGCGGATGCCTCTTCGAAGCGTTCAAAGACCGGCGTCGACCGCTCGATCTGCGAGGCCAAAAACTCGTGGCTGACGAACCGGGAAATCGGAGCGCGGCCGAGAAGTTCCGCGTGCACCGCGTCGCCCACGTTTGCTGGCTGAAGCGTCGCCGGTTTGAGAAAGATGAATTCCTCTTCAATGCCGAACGTTCGCATGCATCACCTCCAGCACCTTTACCGGATAGTACCGGCAAACCGGAATCAAGCCGATACATTTTCGTAACGGACTGTCCACCATCTGATCACCCGCATTTGACTAGCATGTCCTTGACTCGCGAACCAATGCGCAGGCGTTGGCTCTCGCACTGGATGGCATCAGCTGGGAGTAAACGTGGTGCAGGTCACTCAGGTTCCAAGCAATTCAGCTCTGTCCCGTCGGCGCACACTGCACGGCGCGCTCGGTGGCCTGTTCGGTTGCGTGGCCATGAGCGTCGCGGCCGGTGTGCTCGTCACCGCATCGGTGACCCCGGTGGTTGCGCTCTCGGGCCTGGCCGCGACGAACACGATCTCGGTGTTCGAGAACCTGCCCGAGTACGTGAATATCGAGCCGCTGTCCCAGAAGAGCGACATCCTGGCGACGCGCAGCGACGGAACCGTCGAACTCCTCGCCTCCTTCTATGACCAAAATCGCATCGAGGTGAGTTGGGATGCGATCAGCCAATTCGCCAAGGACGCTGCGGTGTCGGGGGAGGATCCCCGGTTCTATGAGCACGGCGGGGTCGACCTGCAGGGCACGTTGCGGGCCACAGCGACGACGGTGGCCGGCGGAGACACGCAGGGCGGGTCATCCATCACGCAGCAATACGTGAAGAACGTGCTGGTGCAGAAGTGTGAGCTTCTCACCGACCAGCGCGCGCACGACGCCTGCTACACCGCAGCGACCGAGACCACCCCCGACCGCAAACTCAAGGAGATGCGGCTGGCCATCGGGGTGGAGAAGAAGTACAGCAAGCACGACATTCTGCGCCAGTATTTCAACATCACCGGATTCGGCGGCACCGTTTATGGAATCGAGGCCGCCGCCAACTACTATTTCAACACGACGGCTGCCTTACTCACCCTGCCGCAGGCGGCCAGCCTGGTGGCAATCGTGAACAACCCGGTCAAGTTTCAGCTCGACCAGCCCGCGAGCGAGACCAACGGTGCTGCCAACGGGTATGCCGCGAACAAACAACGTCGCGACTACATCTTGCGTGAAATGCTGCGCTACAAGAAGCTCAGTTGGGCCGATTTCGACGCCGCGATCGCCGCGCCGGTCGAACCGATCATCACCGAACCAAGTACCGGCTGCCAGACCGCAGTGGGCAATGCCTTCTTCTGCGATTATGTGACCAAGATTCTTCAGACCGACCCCACCTTCGGCGCCGATGCGGCCGCGCGCATGCTCAACTTTCGCCGGGGCGGCTACGACGTCTACACGACCCTAGACCTCGACGTGCAGAACGCGGCCGTGACCACCATGAACCAACAGGTTCCTAAGGTCTATGCCGGTGGCGATGTCGGCGCGATCATCACGAGCGTGCAGGTCGGCACTGGCCGGGTGCTCGCCATGACGCAGAACAAGGACTACAGCCAGGACCCAGCCGTGCAGGCGACCGGGGCCAACTATACCGGCATCAACTACGCCACCGACTATGCCGAGGGCGGCTCGAGTGGGTTCCAACCCGGATCGACCTACAAGGTGTTCACCCTGGCCGAGTGGCTCAAGGAAGGCCACTCCCTCAACGAACGGGTCGATTCCCGGCGCAAATCCAACTGGGGCACCTTCCAGGACAGCTGCTTCGGCCCGCAGAATTACGACAAGGAGAAACCACCCTGGAACCCGCGCAATGATGCCAACGAATCCGGCGCCAACTACAGTGCGCTGCAGGCCACCGTCGGCTCGATCAACACCGGCTTCATCGGAATGGCCAAGCGGCTCGACCTCTGCGGCATTCGCCAGACGGCTGAAGCATTCGGGGTGCACCGAGCCGACGGCAACCCGTTGTCGCAGTCCGCGGCATCCGTTATCGGAACCAACGAAATCGCACCCCTCACGATGGCCATCGCCTTCGCCGGCATCGCGAACAAGGGGGTGACCTGCTCGCCGATCGCCATCGACCGCATCGTCGGACCCGATGGAGTGGAGGTTCCGGTTCCGCCGTCGGTGTGCTCCCAATCGGTCGATGCCACGGTCGCCGCCGGCATGGCCTATGCCATGCGCCGGGTGATGCTCGGCGGCACCGGGCAGCAATCGAACTACAACACGAATCCGAATGTGCCCATGATCGGTAAGACCGGGACAACGGATGGCGCGAAAGACACCTGGATGAGCGGCGCGAGTACCAAGGTGGCGACCGTGGTCGCGGTGGTCAGCCTCACTGGGACGCTCAGTCAGCGGCGGCAATTCTTCGGCCGGGACCAGATCGCCACGGCACGCCACCGCATGTGGCCGGTCGTTATGTCGGCAGCGAACGCCAAGTACGGCGGTGACGCCTTCGAAGAACTGGCTCCCAAGTACATTCCACCGCCGAAGGTTGTGGCGCCACCGGTCGCCGCGCCGCCCGTTGAGCCTGCACCGCCGGTCGCGCCGCCGCCCGGGGCTCCTGCCCCGCCTGGCCAATAACGCCGCCAGGAGACGTTACGCGCTCTGCGCGGCCTTGATGTGGTGCAGGGTGCCGCCGCCGCGGCTACCGCCTGAATGTACGCCGTGCCCAGCCTGCGCGGCCAGTTCGGCGGCATACGCGGCCGCACTCGCCGCTTCCTCGGCGGCGGCGCGCTCAACGGCGTGCCGCTCCTTCACCTGCCTGGCCACGTCGAACAGATTCCAGATGTTCTCCCCGGTCACCGACACTCCGCGGGCGCCGGAGCGCCGGGTTCGACCGCGTACGAGCATGTAATTGGTCTGGAACACCTGCCCGCCGACCCGTTCCTGCGCGTCGTGAAAAAACACGACGTTGGCGACCGGTCCGGTGCCGTCGTCGAGGCTGATGAACACCACTCGGCGGCCGCCGCGCATCGGCGGCGTGTTGGTGGCCCGCCGCACTCCGGCGAGCAGCACCTCGGTGCCGCCGGGCAGGTTGCCGAGTTCGC
This sequence comes from Cryobacterium sp. Hh38, assembly GCF_004403235.1. Taxonomy (NCBI): domain Bacteria; kingdom Bacillati; phylum Actinomycetota; class Actinomycetes; order Micrococcales; family Microbacteriaceae; genus Cryobacterium; species Cryobacterium sp. Hh38. The sequence continues at coordinate 4,934 of NZ_SOHD01000024.1, forward strand.
TCGCCGGGGTCACCCCCAACTCGCGAAACAGCTCGTGAAAGCGTTTCATCTGGTGCGACCCGACGGCCAGGTTCAGATCGAGCAGTTCCAGATCGGTTTGGGTGCGGCCGTGCAGCTCCAGCGAGGTGATGGCGCCCGCACGGTCACCGGAATAGCGCGGCACCGGCAGCTCCACCTCGAACGCGAGCTGGTCGGCGCGAATGACCACGGCGGTGCCGCGCAGCGACTGAATGTGCGCGAGCAGCTCGTGTCGCCGGGTGCGATCGTAGCCGATGAACGTGTCGAGGGCGCCCACCCGGGCGAGCGCCTCGAAGGTGCGCCGCCGGGGATGCACCCGGTCGCGAAAGTCCTGCAGCGATCCGAACGGCTGGTGCTGCGCAATGCGTGCCCGCTCCGCCTCCGTGCTGCCGACAAGTTCGGGCAGCGCCAAACGGATGCCCTGGCTCCCGTCGGCGAGATCTTCTACCCGGTAGTCCAGCGCGCTCGACTGCACGTCGAGGGGGAGTACCGGCACCCCGAGCACCCTGGCCTCGGCGACGATGAGGTCCTTGGGCCACATGCCGGGGTCGTGGGTGAGCAGCCCGGCGAGAAAAGCCGCCGGGTGGTGGGTTTTCAGCCAGGCGGACTGGTAGGTGGGCAGGGCGAACGCGGCCCCGTGGGCCTTGGCGAAGCCGAAGCTGCCGAACCCCGCCAATACCGTCCAGATCTGGTCGATGACCTTCGTACTGAACCCGCGGGCGAGCGCTTTTTCGCGCAGGTACTCCTCAATTTGCGGTAGCTGCTCGGGCTTGCCCAGGTGCCGGCGAAAGACATCCGCTTTGCCGAGGCCGCAGCCGGTGAGTTCGTCGAACAGTCGCATGACCTGTTCGTGAAAGATCACGACGCCGTTCGTTTCGCGCAGAATCGGTTCGAAGCGGGGGTGGATGTAGTCGGGTATGACCTCGCCGTGCCGGGCCTGCAGATATTTGAGCGGCATGTTGTTCTTCATCGGGCCGGGGCGAAACAGCGAAATCTCCACGGTGAGGTCGTTGAACACCTCGGGTTGCAGCTTGCCGACGAGTTCCATCTGGCCGGGGGACTCGATCTGAAAGATGCCCAGGGTGCGGGTGGAGCGAATGAGCTCGAAGGTTTTCGCATCGTCGAGCGGCACCCGGTCGAGGTCGATGCTTTCGCCGGTGAGTCGGTGGTGCTCTTCGACGGCGTGCGCCATTGCCGACTGCATGCGCACGCCGAGAATGTCGAGTTTGATCAGGCCCATCGGGTCCATGTCGTGCTTGTCGTACTGCGACATGGGCAGGCCCATGCCGCTCGCCTGCACCGGGGTGCGGTCGAGCAGGCTCGCGTCGGAGAGGATCACGCCGCAGGGGTGCACCGAAATGTGCCGGGGGAGTCGGTCGAGTTTCGCGGTGAGGTCGACCAGCAGATCGAGTTGTTGCGATTCGCGCACCTCGGTGGCGAGGGCCTCGAGCTCGGGCTTCTCTTCGAGGGCGCGGCGAAAGTCGCGGGCGTTGAACCGCCACATCTGCTTGGCGATCACGTTGATCTGCGCGTCGGGCAGGCCGAGGGCGAGGCCGGCGTCGCGCACGGCGCCGCGGCCGCGGTAGGCGTTGGTCATCGACATGAGCGAGACCCGGTCGCTGCCGAAAGCGCGAAAGACCTCGCGGTAGATGTCGTGTCGCCGGGCCGACTCGACGTCGATGTCGATGTCGGGCAGCGTTTGGCGTTCGGGGGAGAGAAACCGCTCCCAGAGCAGCCCGTTTTCGATCGGTTCGACCGAGGAGGTGCGCAGCGCATAGTTGAGCACAGAGCCGACCCCGGAGCCGCGCGCCTGAATGCGGATGCCCATGCCGCGAATAATGTCGGCCACCCGGGACACGGTAAGAAAGTAGCTGGCAAAGCCTAAGTGCTCGACCGTTTTCATCTCGTGGGCGAGTTGGGCGTGGGCGGCCTCGACCGCGCGCGAGCCGCTCGCCGAGTACAGGTCGGCGATGCCGCTGCGAGCCCGACGCCAGAGTTCGGTGACCGGGTCGCCGGTGACGCCGATGATGCGCGCCTCCGGCATGCGCGGGCGCCCGAGGCCGATGTCGAGGGCTGGATCGAGGCTGCAGCGGTCAGCGAGCTGTTCGGTATCGCGCAGCAGCCGTTCGAGGGCGCCCGTGTCATGCAGGCCGGCGTCAACAACCATACGGGCCACCTGGCGCATTGCTCCGGCCGGTTTGAGCCAGGCCTGGCCGTTGGTCTGCGGGGTTTCGAGTTCGGCGAGCGGCAGCAGATAGCGCGCGGCGTCGGCGAGGTCGGCGGTGACCGCTTCTTCGGGGGTGCCGTACCGCACGGCATTGCTGAGCACCGCCGGTAGCCCGGCGTTCTCGGCGAGGGCAAGCATGCGGGTGGCCGGGGTCACGCTGCCGACCGTGCCGCTTTCGGCGAGGTGACAGACGACCTCGAGCACGACGGCCTGGGCGGGCAGGGCACGCTGCCAGTGGGCGAGCCGCGCCGCGGCATCCGTATTGTCACGCCGTGCGATCGCGAGACCGACGTCGGAGTCTGGGCCGAGTAGCACGGTGAGCGAAGCGAGGCCGGCCAGGTCGGCCAGCCGGGCGCGCGAGATGCTCGGCCCGGCGCTGCCGGTTGTGATCGCAGAGCGGTGACCGGCATCGGCGGCGTGAGCGGCACTGACCGCGCGGCAGAGTGCGGCGTACCCGCGACCGTTGGTGTCGCCGTGGGCGAGCACGACCACCCGGCCGAGCGAGCGGTACTCGTCGTCGTGCACGGCGAGTTCGGCGCCGAGCCCGGGGCGGATGCCCGCGGCAACGCAGGCGCGCACGTGTTTGACGGCGCCGTAGAGCCCGTCACGGTCGGTGACGGCGAGAAACGTTGCCCCCTGTGCGGCCGCCTGCTCGGCCAGAACTTCGGGAAGTGTCACCCCATAGTGGGTCGAGTAGGCGCTCGCGACGTGCAGGTGTGGGAAGTTCAGTGCGCTGTTCATCCCCAGTCCAATGCTAAAGTCCAGGATCCGTCCGTGCCGCGGCGCAGGTCGTATCGGTGCTGCTCTTCGCCGCCACGGCTGGCGTCGAGCCGCCACAGCTCGGTGTCGATGCGGGTGGGTGTTCCCTCGTTCTCCCACCAGCGGGTGCGCTTGAACACCGCCTGTGGTTGCCCGATGACGGTGTGCTCGAATCGATTCCAAATGAACGCGCGCGGGTCGCCATCGGCGGACAGCTCAACGTCAACCGGTGTATCAATGATCTGGGGCAAGGTGGCCTCCCTGTTCGGGTGCTGGTATTCGGGTGCATACGCACCGGCTGGTCACAAAAAAGCTGATGAGCCAGCCAGCGCTATAAAAGTGCTGTATTAAATTCGAACAAATATTGGAAAAAACCGATTCATATAGAATGCATCTTCTATATGAAAAGTGTAGGTCAACCCACCGACACGCGCCACAAGAGATTGCGCGAGACCCATCCGCCGACCTCGATCTACGATGGTCAGGTGACTGACATCGTTCCGAGCGACGCCGTGCTGCCTGATACTGTGCAGATCAACCGGGCGCTCGCGCAGCGCCTGGTCGAGCAGGTCGCGCCGAGCCTCGTGCACAACGTCAACATCATGGATGCCGCAGGGCTGATCATCGGGTCGATGGACGCGTCACGTATCGGCACCCTGCACGACGGGGCGCGAAACGCCGCCGGACGCGGCGAGACGGTGCAGATTGCTCCCGGTGATGAGCACCAGGGCACCCGGCCGGGAGTGAATATTCCACTGATCCTCGATGGACGCGTCGCCGCGGTGGTCGGGGTCACCGGAACCCCCGCCGAAGTGTTGCCGGTGGCGCAGGTGCTCGTGCTCACTGTTCAGATGCTAATCATGCAGGAACGGCTGCGGGACAACGCGTCGTGGCGGGAATCGGCGACCCGGGACATCCTCTCGAGCCTGTCGTTGCGCAAGCTCACTGAAGGGCGCCTGATCGCGGCACTGCAGGGTATTGATGCTCCATTGCAGCCGCCGTGGAATCTGACCGGCATTCTGCATCTTGGAACCAGTCGTTCGGTGTTGTTGCTGCGTCAGCTGCGCGATGTATCCGGAGTCGTGGCCGCCGATATTCACGGTGCTGTCTGGGTGTTGAGCGGATCGTCGACCGCTCTCGGTCTCGCGCTGCTCCAGCAACGGTTGCAACAGCCCAGCTCCAAGTCCTTGCGATTTCTGACCGGGCGGGTTGGCGCGACGATGATGCAACTCACCGATGATGCCGAGCGCCTGAGCGCGCTGCTCGCCCGGCCCGGTCTCATCGGCACCGCAGTCGGAGAGCTGCGCTCCGAAATTCCGCTCGATTCCCTCGGCCTCGAACTGGCCATCGCCGTCTTGCCAGACGAACTGCTGGGCGACGTGGCCGGGTCGGTGCTCGACCCGCTCGGCGAGGTTCTGCGCGAAACAGCGCGCGTGTTTCTGCGCGAAGAATTGTCGATCGCGCACACCGCGGCAGCGCTCGGCGTGCACCGCAATACCGTGGTGCAGCGACTCGATCGCATCGAATTGCTCACCGGTCTGAATATTCGTCGGTTCAGTTGTGCCGTTTCGATGCGAGTCGCGCTGGCGGCAGATTCGGCCCAATATGTGCACAATGCACAGGTTTAACGACGTAAGTTGCCGGTAAATGTGGGTTCGTTCCACCTGAATATGTGCGTAATTCTGTTCTAGCCTGCATTAATGAATGGTCGCACGGCGCTGAAGCCGCTCACACTGGTCATCGCACCCGATTCGTTCAAGGGGAGTCTGAGTGCGGCCGATGCGGCAGATGCCATGGCGGCCGGGACACGGGGCGCTTGCCTCGCCCTCGGCCTGCCGGAGGCCCGGATCACGCTGTGCCCGATGGCCGATGGCGGCGAGGGAACGCTCGATGCCATCGCAGCGGTCTGGGGAGTCACGCCCCGCACCATGCTGACCGTCGATGCGCTCGGTCGCAGCCGCCGGGCTCGGTACGCGACCTCGGCCGACGGCCGCATCGGTCTGATCGAGGCGGCCGAGTCCAATGGCCTGCCGCTGGTAGCGGATGCCGTGCCCAAGCCCCAGCGCGCCGACACCTTCGGGGTCGGTTTGCTCGCCCGCGAACTGCTCGATCAAAACGTTGCAGAGATTCTGGTTTGCGTCGGCGGCTCGGCCAGCACCGACGGTGGAACAGGTCTGTTGGCTGGCCTAGGCGCGCGGTTTCTTGACGCTGCCGGCACCCCCGTCGCTCCCGGCGGCGCCGGGCTGGCCCGGATTGCCTTGATCGACCTGAGCGAGCTGCACCCACGCGCCCGCACCGTGCGCTGGCGCCTCGCCGTCGACGTGAACAATCCACTCTGTGGCCCCACCGGTGCCGCTGCCGTTTTCGGTCCGCAAAAAGGTGCACAGCCCCGCGATATCGCTGAGCTCGACGCCGGCCTGGCCCACCTCGCCGCGATCGTGCTCGATATGACCGGCGAGGACATGACCGACCGGCCCGGAGCGGGGGCGGCCGGCGGCATGCCGGCCACTCTCGTTCCACTGCTTCGGGCCGAGTTGGTTCCCGGCTCCACCCTGGTAGCGGATGCCGTCGGCCTGCCCCACAAAATGGCCAACGCCGACCTCGTACTCACCGGTGAAGGCAGCTTCGACTCCCAGTCCCTCGGCGGCAAGGTGGCCGTGGCTGTCGCTCGTCTCGCACCGGCAGGATGCCCGGTCGTCGTCATCGCCGGGCGGGTGGCGCTGTCTGCGGCCGACACCGCGGCATCCGGTGTTGCTGCCGCGTTCTCGATCGCCGGTGGGCCGGCAACGCTCGACGACCTGCAGCAGAATGCGGCCGCACGGGTACGCGAAACCACGGCACACGCCGTCGCACTCTTCCTGCACTCTCGCTAGCGGCCCCGAGCGTTCATGGTCCGTTCATCAACGGGCCACAAGGCTGTCGTGAATCGGAGAGGGGACAGCGAGAGAGTGGTTCTATCCCCAGTTCGGGGACCAAAACGACCACGAGGAGCGCCCGCATGCTGAGCAACGAATCCACCGGCCCCCGCCGGCACGCCCCAGCTCGTGACCGGCCATTGCTTCCGCTCCTTCCCATGCAGGGGCACACCCTCGGCAAACGCAGCGCCGTCACCTGCCACCTCAAGTGCGCGGATGCCTGCTTTCACCCGGTACCCAATGAGAGCTCGAACGACTACTTTCGCGACATCGTGGGGGCCGCGATGAGCCGTCGTTCCCTGCTCGTGGGGGCTGGCGTCGGCGCCGCCGCCATCCTGCTCGGTTCCGGCGAACCCGCTCCCGCCATGGCCGTGCCGGGCGGCCCGGCCGGCGCTGCTGGCCGCGGCCTCGCGTTCGCCCCCATCGCTCCAGTTCCGGCTGCCGTTGACTCTTTCGTGGTTCCGACGGGCTATTCCTGGAACCCGATCATCCGCTGGGGCGACCCGCTCTTCGCCGCCACCGATCGTTTCGACCCCGAACACCAGAGCGCCGCATTGCAGGCCCGCCAGTTCGGCTACAACAATGACTACCTCGACATCATCGAGAGCAAGGGACCAAAGGGACGCTCCGGCCTCCTCGTCACCAACCATGAGTACACCAACGAGGGCATCATGTTTTCGCCAGCGCTCACTGCGGTCGAAGCGGATGAGCAGCGTCGCGTGGCCATGATGGCCCACGGCATGTCCGTGGTCGCCCTCGAACGGAAGCACGCCGGCCAACCCTGGACCTACCGCGTGGGTGACCCCCTCAACCGCCGCATCACCGCGAGCACACCGTTCACCGTCACCGGCCCGGCCGCCGGAAGCGCCCTGCTGAAGACCTCGGCGGACCCGACGGGCCGAACCGTGCTCGGCACCCTCGGCAACTGCGCCGGCGGCACCACACCCTGGGGCACGGTGCTGTCCGGTGAAGAAAACTTCAACGGATACTTCCGCACGAACGGCACCAGCACAGCTGATGCCCGCTACGGCCTGGCAAATCGCCCCACCGGTCGACTCTGGGAGCAGATCGACGACCGCTTCGACGCCACCGTCGCCGGCAACGAGAACGAGCCCAACCGATTCGGTTGGATCGTGGAGATCGATCCGGAGGCACCGAACGAGCCCCCGGTCAAGCACACTGCGCTCGGCCGGTTCAAGCACGAGGGGGCCAATGTCATCGTTGGAAAGACCGGCCACGTCGCCGCCTACATGGGCGACGACGAGCGCTTCGACTATCTCTACAAGTTTGTCTCCTTCGATCGCTTCGACAAGAAGAAGGGCCCGAAGGCACGCACCCACAACAAGTCCCTGCTCACCCGGGGATCCCTCTACGTGGCTCGCTTCACTGGAAACTCGCCAGAGCGCGAGATCACCGGCACCGGCCAGCTACCCGCCGACGGCCTCTTCGACGGCACCGGTCAGTGGGTGGCGCTCGTCATCGACGGCGTCTGCCAGGTTCCTGGCTTCAGCACTGACGATGCCCTCGTGAACACCCGTCTGGTAGCGGATGCCGTCGGCGCCACCAAAATGGACCGTTGCGAAGACGTCGAGCCGAGCCCGGTGACCGGCAAGATCTATGTCGCCTGCACCAACAACACCGATCGCGGCGCGCTCGGTCAGGAAGGCGCCACCGAGCCCAACCCCCGGGTGGCCAACCGCGACGGCCACATCGTAGAGATCACCGAAACGGGCTCTGACGCGACCTCGGTGACCTTTGACTGGAACCTGCTGCTGGTTTGCGGAGACCCCGCGACGAACACGAGCACCTACTTCGCCGGTTTTCCAAGCGAGAAGGTGTCGCCCATTTCCTGCCCCGACAACGTGGCTTTCGACGTCCAGGGCAACCTGTGGATCTCCACCGACGGCGCGCCGAACACAATCGGATACTGCGACGGACTGTTCAAAGTGCCGCTCACCGGCCCCGAGCGTGGCCGGGTGCAGCAGTTCCTCTCAGTGCCGCGCGAGGCCGAAACCTGCGGTCCGGTCATCCGCTCTGAGCAATCGATGGTCTACGTCGCCGTGCAGCACCCGGGGGAAAGAGGCAGCTGGGCGGCCCAGTCGAGCCGATTCCCCGACTATGTTCCGCTCGGCGCACCCGTGCCGGCCGGTGCCTGGACCGGTCCACGGCCATCCGTTGTGCAGGTCTGGAAGGTCTGAGACGCTCACCGGTCTGGTCGTGCCGTAGTCCTGAAAGGGGGGCGCGAACTGGCAATTTGCTGATTGTAATTTCAGTTGAGCGGTGATGGAGTGGAGGAGCTGCCGTCGCACGCAGCGTTCAGGAACATCCAGTGCCGATCGGGTCGTGCCCAACACATCATCCTGATCAGCGTAAAACCAGGAAGGTAGTTCATGACGGGGAACAGAGCAGTCGCCTACAAGAGCCCGGGTGTCGTCGAGGTAATCGACATTGATTACCCGAGTTTCGAGCTGAAAGACGGGCCGGGCGTCAACCCGGAAAACGTGGGACGCAAGGTGCCCCACGGAGTCATTCTCAAGACCGTGACCACCAATATCTGCGGCTCCGACCAGCACATGGTGCGCGGCCGCACGACCGCACCGGCGAACCTGGTGCTGGGTCACGAAATCACCGGCGAAGTGGTCGAAGCAGGCCCCGACGTCGAATTCATCAAGGTGGGCGACATCGTGTCCGTGCCGTTCAACATCAGCTGCGGTCGCTGTCGCAACTGTAAGGAACGCAAGACCGGCATCTGCCTCAACGTCAACCCGGACCGTCCTGGTAGTGCATATGGTTACGTCGACATGGGCGGTTGGGTGGGAGGCCAGGCCGAGTACGTGCTGGTTCCCTATGCCGACTGGAACCTGCTGAAGTTTCCCGACCGGGATCAGGCGCTCGAAAAGATCATGGACCTCACCATGCTGTCCGACATCTTCCCGACCGGATTCCACGGGGCCTACACTGCCGGTGCCGGCGTCGGAACGACCGTGTACGTGGCCGGAGCCGGACCGGTGGGCCTCGCGGCCGCCGTCTCGGCGCAGCTGCTCGGTGCGGCCGTCGTCATTGTCGGTGATATGAACGCGGATCGTCTCGCGCAGGCCAGAAGCTTCGGCTGCGAGACCATCGACCTCAGTAAAGGCGAGCCGGGGGAGCAGATTGAACAGATCCTCGGCGTGCCAGAGGTCGACGCCGGTGTTGACGCCGTGGGCTTCGAGGCGCGTGGTCACGGTAAGGACGCCGACCACGAGGCTCCGGCCACCGTGCTCAACTCGCTCATGACGGTCACCGCCGCTGGCGGTGCCCTCGGCATTCCCGGCCTCTACGTCACGGGCGACCCGGGCGCCAAGGAAAAGGCCGCTCAGGTGGGCTCACTGTCGATTCGGCTGGGCCTCGGCTGGGCCAAGTCGCTGTCGTTCACCACCGGCCAGTGCCCGGTGATGAAGTACAACCGCCAGCTGATGATGGCGATCCTGCACGACAAGGTACAGATTGCCAAGGCTGTCAACGCCCAGGCCATCAGCCTCGAAGATGCCCCGCGTGGCTACGCCGAATTCGACGCCGGCGCGGCGACGAAATACGTGCTGAACCCCAACGGCTACGTCAAGGGCTAACAGCAGATAGGTGAATGGCCCGCCCGGGAATTCTCCCGGGCGGGCCATTCCTGTATCGGCGTCATCAGCATCCGCTCATCGCGTGGCTAATTCAGGAAATCCGACCCGAATCTGCGCGAATAGCGTCGGATCCGTTCAGAAATTGAAATAATTCCTGAATTAGCCACGGAATCAGGCCGCGAGCCGCGGCATCAGCTTAGAACCGGTGTTCTCGGTATCCCCGGGCGGAGCGCGGGGTTAGGGTGGAAACATGACCGGCGCCGACCTTGCACAACCAGCTCCGCGCTTCTATCGAGAGCGCTCGGACATTCCGGTGGACCTGGAAACGCCCACCGGCACCGTGACCGACCGGCTGAACCGGCCGTTGCACGACCTGCGCCTCAGTGTCACCGACCGTTGCAACTTTCGCTGCGTCTACTGCATGCCGAAGGAGATCTTCGGCCGGGACTTCGCGTTCATGGAACACGACGAACTGCTCAGCTTCGAGGAACTCACCCGGCTCGCGCGCGTGGCCGTCGCCCATGGCGTTGAGAAGATTCGGCTGACCGGCGGTGAACCACTGCTGCGTAGGGGGCTTGAAGACCTCATCGCCCTGCTGGCCGAGCTGCGCACCCCCGACGGCCGTGAGATCGACATTGCCCTGACCACGAACGGGTCGGCGCTGGCCGTGAAGGCGCAGGCGCTCAAGGATGCCGGCCTGAAGCGCGTCACGGTGTCGCTCGACTCGCTTGATGACACCACGTTTCGCACCATGAACGACGTGAAGTTTCCGGTCGCGAAGGTGCTGCACGGCATCGACGTGGCCGAAGCCGTCGGCCTCGGCCCGATCAAGGTCAACATGGTCGTGCAGCGCGGCAAGAACGACCAGGACATCGTCGCCATGGCCCGGCATTTCAAGGACACCCCCTACATTTTGCGGTTCATCGAGTTTATGGACGTCGGTTCGAGCAACGGCTGGGAGATGGGCGCCGTCGTTCCGTCGAAGGACGTGATCGCGCGCATCCACGCCGAGCTGCCGCTTGAAGAGATCGCCCCGAACTACAGCGGCGAGACCTCCCGCCGCTGGCGCTACCAGGACGGCGGCGGCGAGATCGGCGTCATCTCGAGCGTCACCCAGAACTTCTGCCAGACCTGCTCGCGCGCCCGCGTGTCGACCGATGGCAAGCTGTTCACCTGCCTGTTCGCCACCGAGGGCCACGACCTGCGGGCGCTCATGCGCGGCGGATGCTCCGACGCAGAACTCTCCACCGTTATGGCGCACCTCTGGCGGGAGCGCACCGACCGCTATTCGCAGCTGCGGAGCGCGAAGACCAGTGAGCTGCGGGCGTCTGGTGCCAAGAAAATCGAAATGTCCTACATCGGCGGCTAATCGGAAAGGCTGGAGTGCGGTACCGGCACCAGCGTGGGAGACTTTAAGAATGAACAGAATTACCGCGCGACGCAAAATTACCCGAATCACCGTCGGTGCCCAGCCTCTGGCTGGCGAGGATCTGCTTGCGGTCGAAGAACCTCTGGAAATTCGAGTGAACGGCCGCCGCCTTGCCGTCACGATGCGTACCCCGGGTAACGACATCGACCTTGCGGCGGGGTTTCTGGTCTCGGAGGGCGTCATCACGCAGGGCGACGATTTTAATTCGGCCCGCTACTGCGCTGGGGCGATCGACGGGGTCAACACCTATAACGTGCTGGACGTCACCCTCGGTACCGGCGTCGCGCCACCGGAACGGAGCTTGGAGCGCTCCCTCATCACCAACAGTTCCTGTGGCCTGTGCGGCAAGGAGAGCATCGATGCCGTGCGCACCAAATCAGTCTTTGAGATAGCGGATGACGCGGTGCAAGTGACTGCCGAATTGCTCACGACTTTTCCCGACAAGCTGCGCGCGGGGCAGAACGTGTTCGAGAAAACCGGCGGCATTCACGCGGCCGGCCTGTTTGATGCCGCTTCCGGCGAAATGCTCGTGCTGCGCGAAGACGTCGGCCGGCACAACGCCGTCGACAAGGTCATCGGCTGGGCGGTCAAGGAGAACAGGCTGCCGCTGACCGGCACGGTGCTCATGGTATCGAGCAGGGCGAGTTTCGAACTCACCCAGAAGGCCCTGATGGCGGGCATTCCCGTGCTCGCGGCGGTCTCGGCGCCCTCGTCACTCGCCGCGGAGTTCGCCGTCGAGGTTGGCATGACCCTGGTCGGCTTTCTCCGCGGCAACTCCATGGTCGTCTATGCCGGCGGCGACCGGATCATCGACGCACACAGTGACGAGCAGGCCGCCTGACTCAGGCTAGGCAGCGGCGCCGGCCGGAACGAAGCGCACGGTCATGGCCTTGTAACCGGGGGTGTTCGATTCGCGGGCCACGAGCTCGCGGTGCATGAGTGCGTTCGCCTCCGGAAAGTACGCAGCCGCGCAACCGCGCGGTGTCGGATAGACCACGAGGCGGAACGTGTTGGCTCGACGCTCGACGCCCTGGTACGTGCTGATCACGTCGACCATATCGCGGTCGGCGAAGCCCAGCTCGGTGACATCGTCTTCGTGGATGAGGATGACGCGACGACCGTTCTTGATGCCGCGGTAGCGGTCGTCAAGACCGTAGAACGTGGTGTTGTACTGGTCATGGCTGCGGATGGTCTGCAGAATCAAGTGACCCTCTGGCGCCGACAGGTACTCGATCGGGCTCACCGTGAACCGGGCCAGACCAATATCGGTGGCAAAGCTGCGCGTATCGCGCGGCGGGTTGGGCAGCACGAACCCATTCTTGGTCTTGAGTCGAACGTTGAAGTCGACGAAGCCGGGTACGACGCGGGAGATGTGGTCACGAACGACGTCGTAGTCTTCCGCCATCGCCTTCCAATCGACGGGGTGGTCTTCTCCGAGCGTGGCGTTGGCCATGCGGGCAATGATCACCGGTTCGGCGAGGAGGTGCTCAGACACCGGCTCGAGGCGTCCCTGAGTGGTGCGAACGACTGACATCGAGTCTTCCACTGAGAGCACCTGGCGGCCCGACGGATGCTTGTCATCGGTATCCGTTCGGCCGAGCGTCGGCAGGATGAGCGAGGTCAAACCGTGCATAACGTGCGAGCGATTGGGTTTGGTCGACACATGCACGGTGAGACCGACGCGCTGCATGGCTTTCTCCAGCAGGTCGGTATCGGAGCAAGCCAGGGCGAAGTTGCCGCCCATGGAGACGAATACGTCGACGCGGTCGTGCACGAAGGCATCCACCGTGTCGACGGAGTCGAGGCCATGCTCCCGCGGGGATACGATGCCGAACTCGGCGTCGAGGGCGGCGAGCATGGGCTCCTTCGGCTTTTCCCACACACCCATGGTGCGGTCGCCCTGCACGTTGGAGTGGCCGCGTACCGGGCAGGCGCCTGCGCCGGGCTTGCCGAAGTTGCCCTGCAGGAGCAACAGGTTGATGATCTCCTTGAGGGTGTTCACCGAGTGCGGCTGCTGGGTCAGTCCGAGCGCCCAGCAGATGATGGTGGCCTTGCTCGCGATGAGCAGTTGCGCCACCGTCTCGATCGCGGCACGGTCCAGGCCGGTGGCTTTTTTCGTTTCGGCCCAGTCGATCACCGATCGGGCGGCTCGATAGGCGTCGATTCCGTCGGTGTTCGCGGCGACGAACTCGTGGTCGATGACCGACCCCGGTACGCGGGCCTCCTCTTCGAGCAACAGATGACCGAGCGCCTGGAACAGGGCCAGGTCACCGCCGACCTTGATCTGCAGAAACTCATCAGCCAGGTTGGTGCCCTTGCCGACGACGCCCTTCGGAGTCTGCGGGTCCATGAAGTTGAACAGTCCCGCTTCGGGCAGAGGGTTGACGGCCACAATCTTGCCGCCGTTGTCCTTGCATTCGGCCAAGGCGGACAGCATGCGCGGGTGGTTGGTGCCCGGGTTCTGGCCGACAACCATAATGAGTTCGGCCTGGTGGATGTCTTCGAGCGAGACCGTACCCTTGCCGATGCCGATCGTGGGGTTCAGTGCTGAGCCGGAGGACTCGTGGCACATATTGGAGCAGTCGGGCAGGTTATTGGTGCCGATCGATCTGGCGAACAGCTGGTACATGAACGCCGACTCGTTGGCGGTGCGGCCAGACGTGTAGAAGACGGTGCGGTCGGGCACCGTGGCGCGAATCTGCTCACCGATGAGCTCAAAAGCATCATCCCAGGAGATCTGCGAGTAGTGCGTGTCGCCCGGGCGAATGACGACGGGGTGCGTAATGCGGCCCTGGTTTCCGAGCCAATACTCGGTCTTGGTGGCGAGCTCGGCGATGGAATGCTCTGCCCAGAACTCGGGCGTCACCGTGCGAAGCGTGCTCTCTTCAGCGACGGCCTTCGCGCCGTTTTCGCAGAATTCTGCGGTCTTGCGATGTCCCTGTGATTCCGGCCACGCGCATCCGGGACAGTCGGTGCCGTCGCGCTGGTTGAGGCGCAGCAGCGACCGTGCGGTGCGAACGAGACCAGCCTGGGCAATACCCCGATCGAGCGCCACCGCTACGGCTTGGATGCCAGCAGCGTGGGTCTTGGGCGCGGTGACGACAAGATTATTTTCGTTGATGTCGTCGATAGGTGCTGAACGTGTCATATATATATACTGCCTTGCCGCCAAGGGGAATTTCCCCGAATTACCAAATGGGCGAGATTTTGGAACGAAATGTGCTCGATGAATCCTCTAGGATTGCCTCCGCAGACTGTTAAGTCAATCCGTTTGCGGAGTACGTCCACGGCCATCGTGGACAGCCGAAACGCACAGCAGAGTCGCTATCGCCATACCGGCAGCAAGGATATCTCCATGAGCTGGCTCGACCGAGACCGCACCATCGCCCCACCCGGATTCAACCGCTGGCTGATTCCGCCGGCCGCACTCGCCGTGCACCTCTGCATTGGCCAGGCCTACGCCACGAGTGTTTACAAGACCGCGCTTGTGGCGCACTTCGACGCCAGCCTGGTGCAGATCGGGGTGATCTTCTCAATCGCCATCGTGATGCTCGGCCTGTCGGCGGCCATCATGGGTACCTGGGTCGACACCAACGGGCCGCGCAAGGCCATGTTCGTCGCGGCTCTGTTCTGGTCGGGCGGATTCCTCATCGGTTCGCTCGGAATCTTTACGAACCAGCTGTGGCTGGTCTACGTCGGCTACGGCTTCATCGGCGGTATCGGCCTCGGCATCGGCTACATATCGCCCGTCTCGACGCTCATTAAGTGGTTTCCGGACCGCCCGGGCCTCGCCACCGGCATGGCCATCATGGGCTTCGGCGGCGGCGCCCTCATCGCCAGCCCAGTGTCGACGGCGCTCCTCGGCTTCTATGACCCCAACTCCGGGGCAGCGAACTGGGTGGCGAGCGGCGACTCCGTGGGCAAGCTTTTTCTCACCCTCGCCGTGATCTATCTCGCGTACATGATGTTCGGAGCTTTCACGATCAAGGTTCCGGCTGCTGATTGGGTGCCGGCCGGTTTCGATCCGTCGAAGGTGCGGGTCAAGGCCCTCGTCACGAGCAACCACGTTTCAGCCAGGAACGCCATTCGCACGCGTCAGTTCTGGCTGCTCTGGGTCGTCCTGTTCTGCAACGTCACGGCCGGTATCGGCATTCTCGAGCAGGCCGCACCGATGATCCAGGACTTCTTCCGGCAGAGCGACGGCAACTCGCTGGTCTCGGCGGCCGTTGCCGGAGGCTTTGTGGGCCTGTTGTCGCTCGCTAATATGGGCGGACGATTCGCCTGGTCGGCCACGTCGGACAAGACCGGACGCAAGAACATCTACATGGTGTACCTCGGCGTTGGCATGGTGTTGTATGTGCTGCTGGCGCTCTTCGGATCGAGTACGACGGCGCTCTACGTTGTACTGGCCTTCATCATCATTTCTTTTTACGGTGGCGGTTTCGCTACCGCTCCGGCCTACCTGCGGGATTTGTTCGGAACCTTTCAGGTGGGG
The DNA here is from genome assembly GCF_004403235.1 of Cryobacterium sp. Hh38. Lineage (NCBI taxonomy): Bacteria > Bacillati > Actinomycetota > Actinomycetes > Micrococcales > Microbacteriaceae > Cryobacterium > Cryobacterium sp. Hh38. The sequence goes on from NZ_SOHD01000024.1 coordinate 20,385, forward strand.
GCAATCCATGGTCGCCTGCTGACGGCCTGGTCGGCGGCCGGCATTGCCGGTCCGCTCATTGTCAACTCGTTCCTCGATGCTCAGGGCGCTCCGGGTGAGTTGACGGCTGCGGCCTATCAGCCGGCCCTGCTCACCATGGTTGGGCTGCTCGTTGTTGGCTTTGTGGCGAACCTTTTCGTGCGACCGGTTCACACCGACTTTCACGAACCCGAAAAGCCGCTCGTCGGTGCAACAGCTTGGAAGGCGCACGCATGAAGGTTCTAAAAGTCATTGTGGCTTGGGCGCTAGTAGGGATCCCGCTGGCCTTTGGCATTTCTCAGACACTCGCGAAGGTGACGGCCCTGTTCGGCTAAACCCGACATTTGCAGATATAAACAGATAGAGCCATGCCCCATTCACTGGGGCATGGTTCTTTTTTTGTCTTGAGTGCTCGGCACCGATCAGGGCAGTCTGTCAGCCCTGGCGCCCTCATTCATGCAATGATGGCGAATGGGGAATTAGCTAGCTAGGCTAGCTATACCTGTTTCGTTCGCTTTCGTGTTCGGGATCCTCGACCTCTCGCGCCCAAAGTTCCGAAATTTACCCATGTTCGCTCGTGGCAACCCCGAATCGCCACGATTGATTCGACGAGTTTAACGAAAAGGAGCAGTCAATGGCTACCCACACCGCACTCGACGAACAACGATCCGCCGCAACGCTGCTCGAGGGAATTCGACGCGCCGACGACCTCACCGTGGCAGCCAGCCGCGATGGGGGCGCCCGGGCTGTGCGCCTGCTGGCACAAGCCTCGACCGATCCGAGCGACCAGCTCACCGCCATCGCCGCAGTGCACGCCCTCGCCCAGGTCTTCGACGACTCCGCTGACGAGGTGCTTGTTGCCTTGCTGCACCACGATTCGGCTTTTCTGCGTGAGCACTCCGCCTGGGCCTTCGGCAGCCGCCTGCCGCGCTATGACGCCATCGCCGACCTCGTCACGCTCGTTCGGCAGGGCGGATTTACCGGCATGCTCGCCCAGCGCACTCTGGAACAGTGGGGATCTTCGGCCGCCGATCAGGTGGCCCTGTTCCTCGAAGGTTCCCTGCTCGGCATGACCGAAACGGATGCCCGCACCCGCCTCATCGAGACCATCGGCCTCATGCCCGGCCGCATTCCCGAGCGGTTGCTGCGGCGGGTGGCCACCGACCGTGCCGAGAGCCTGCCCGCTCGCGCCGCCGCCATCGCCGGCCTCGGGGACCGATCCCCGAGCGAAGCTGTGCTCGAAATACTGAGCGTCCTCTCTCAGGACGACAATGCGAGCGAACTCGCGGCCGTTGCTCGGCTGGCCCTGTTCGACTTGACGGCGACGACCGCACCACGCCCGAAGTGGAACCAGGGCGCCACAATCGCCCAACTCTTTCTGCACGCCGACATCGACGGGGAGCTCTCCCAGGTCGGTGCTGGCGACAACGGCGGCATCGCGACCCTGCTGGTGCGGCTCGGTGACGCCCTCGTCGCCGAGCCGGCCGGCCGAGGCAGCGGAACGGAGAGCGCCGCGGCATCCGCTTTGCGTGCGCCGTTTGTCGGAAGCCGTCTCGGGACGGGCCGCGAAGATCGGGTCGATCGGGTTATCACCATGTCCCGCGGCAGCCACGAGTCAGCGCTTGATGGACTGGCCGACGTCGGAGCGACCCGGCGCGGGCACTCCTTCGCGGCGGTTCCGTTCGTCGGTGGTCCGGTGCCGTCGATCGACTCCTGGCCTCGGCGGGTCGCAGCGCAACGCGGCATTCGGCGTATCCTGCGCTCGGCCGGAGTCGTCGACGCGATTCACCTCCGCATGGCCGATGTCGGCAGCCTCGCCGCCGCGACCGTGGCCCGCGACCTGGACATTCCGGTCGTCTTCACCGTGGCCCCCGACCCGCACGGCGTGATCGACTCGCTCGAATCGAGTGGCGCGCTCACCCGAACGAACTTCGGCGAGGTTGATGCGGTGGAACACTTCTGGTTTCGTGCCCGCCTGGTGCAGCGACTCGCCGCGGATGCCGCGCACACCGTGCTTTTTCCGCGCCCGCACCTGCAGCAGGACATTGAGCGCCTGATCGGAATCGACATTGACGCACACCCGGAACGACACTCGGTCATTCCAGAGGGCATCGACCTCGCGGTGATCGACCGTGCCCGAACGGATGCCCTGGCATCGCTTAGCCAGTCCGGCGGGAACGGTTTGGTCGCCAGCGACGACGACCTCAGCCACGACCAGGACCCGATTGATCACTTCGACCACGACCTTGACCGCATCGACCGCACGAATATGGACGATGCTCGCGCTGCGTCCGCCGCGCTTGCCTTCGACCAGCTCGACGCGCTGCTGGGCACCCTTCCGCCGTCCCGGCACGGACTGCCGCTGCTGATCAGCGTCGGCCGTCTGCACCGCGTCAAGGGCATGGCGGCCCTGGTCGAAGCTTGGACCGGGGACCCGACCCTGCAAGAGCGCTGCAACCTGCTGATTGTGGGCGGTGATTTGGAGCATCCGTCCTTTGACGAGGGCATTGAGCTGGCTCGCATGTCCCGGTCCCTGTCTGGGGCGAATCGTGACGACGCTGCGGCCCACGGCCTGGTTCTGGCCGGGCATCGCGCCAACGACACGGTCGCCCGCTGGCTGGCCGCGATCCGCTACGGCCGGCCCGGGCTCGCTGCGCCGTTCGGTGTGTATGTCTGCGCGAGCATGAAGGAGGAGTTCGGCATCGCGCTGCTCGAGGCGATGGCGACCGGCCTCACGGTCGTCGCGCCGAACGGCGGCGGACCGGCCACCTACGTCGAGAATGGCGTGACCGGTTTTCTGGTCGACACCGGCGACGCGCAGGCTCTCGGTTCCGGCATCCGAGATGCCCTCGCCGTGGCGGCCGGAGTGCACGGCGGCGAGTACGCCGACCTGGCCCGGCGCATGGTGGCCGACAACTTCACGATCGAAGCCATGGCGAGCACACTCGGTTCGGTCTACCGGGACGTCGCCGTGGCGACCGAGCCGGTCGCCTGGGAGCTGAGCGTCTCATGACCCTGCTCATCATCAGCCCCGACTACGCCTCGCACCTGTACCCGCTCGCGACGCTCGGCACCGCCTGGGCGCAGGCCGGCGAACGCGTCGTGGTGGCGAGCGGACCGGCAACGGCCGACATTGTGGCCGCGTTCGGGTTCCAACGGGAGAACCTGCAGCTGGGCCGCGGTTCCAACCCCGGCACCATCCGGGTCGAGCAGCAGCCCGCCGGCGAAGATGACGCCCTGCGCGGGTTTTTCGACGCCACCCGCCGCGGAATGGTCGATACCCTGCTCTTTCAGGCTGAGGCCCGCAGCAGCGACCTGCTCTATAACCCGGTCGCGATCGCCCGCGAGGTGCAGCGCATCGTCGAACGGGTGCAGCCCGACCAGGTGATCGTCGACCACCTCGCCTTCAGCGCCCGGCTCGGGCTGCTCAGTGCGGGCGTGCCGCACGCCGATGTGGTGCTCGGGCATCCGTCTGCCTTGCCCGTCGGCCCGGAAATCTACGGTTACCCGCCGGCCTGGCCCGCCGTGTTCTCGCCCGACGTTGGCGAGTTGGCGCTGCTTGAGCTGCAGTGTGCGGCCGTTCGCGACTCGTTCACCGCTCAGTGGAACGACGCGCTTTTTGAACTCGATCCGTCCGCGGCACCGACCCTCGATGCCTTTCAAGAGTGCGGGGATCTGCTGCTGCTCAATTATCCGGGCGAACTGCACTCGTCGGCGCGCACGGACCAGCTTCCACCCCACCGGTTTCTCGGTTCGGCGGTGCGATCCGAGGCCGTCGACCCCGAGGTCGAAGCCTGGCTGGCGGCTGATTCTCGGCCCGTCGTCTACGTGAGCTTCGGAAGTTTTCTCTCGGTGCGCGGTGATGTGCTCGCCCGCGTCGCCGAGGCCCTGAGCGGGCTGCCGGTGCGGGTGGCCATGGCTGTCGGAGCGACCGACCGCGAAACGCTCGGCCCCATTCCTGATTCCTGGCTGGTGCGCGGGTTTCTGCCGCAGGTACGCCTGCTGCAGGAGGCCGTGCTCGCGGTGACGCACGGGGGCAACAATTCGGTGACCGAGGCGATGACGGCAGGCGTGCCGCTCGTTGTGCTGCCGTTCTCCACCGACCAGTTCGCCGGCGCAGCCGCCCTCGACGCGGCGGGCTTCGGCACATCGCTGCCGCCCAATACCGCAACCGTTCTCGCGTTGCGCGACGCCTGTGAGCGGATGCTGCAACTCGCCGGCGAAACGCGCGCCCGTCTCGACACCCTCGCGGTGTCGCTGACCGTGCAGCCGGGCGCGGCGCGTGCCTACGCGGCGCTGACTCGGGTGGTGGCACGGGGGTAGTTCAGGCGCAGTTTCGTTGAGCCACGAGGGTTCGGGACCTCACCATTTGTTCCGGGCCCGGGCCCGGAATGTGGGCCCAAGTTAGATCATGGGCCCATGTTCCGAAGGTGGGCCCGGTGGTTCCCTGGGCCGGTCGACGTCGGCCCCGGTGCCGAGGTCGCCACACTCGACCGCTTCGACGTCGTGCGCGCGCAGATAGGGTCGCGCGCCGGAATCGCCGGAGAGAGTCTCAAGGAGGGACACCCAATGCGACCGGCCGATCACCACGGGATGCCCCGGCTGGCCGGAAAAACGGGCCTGACGCAGTGTGCCGGCCGACGCGGCGGCGGAGCCGGGCGCATCCGTCGTCTCGTTGGTCCTGCCGATCAGGCGAGCCACCGTCGCCGCGTTCAGGTCGGGTACGTCAACGGGAACGACCGCGATAGCCGTGAGCTCGGGGTGGTCGAGGGCGCAGCGCAGGCCGGCGCGCAGGGAGGCAGAGAGTCCTTCGGCCCAATCATCGGCCTGCACGACCAAAACGGATGCTGTTGGCCGGTTCGTGCTGCGGGCTCGCGCACCGTCCCTTGAGGCCAAGGGATCCGTTTTGAGCAGCGCCGCGGCCTCGGCACCGCGGGCGCCGAGCACGACGATGACCGGGGAACATCCGGCGGCCGCGAGCACGTCGACGGCGTTCTGCAGCCAGGATCGGCCAGAGGCATCGTGCACGAGCGCCTTGGGCATGCCATAGCGGGAGCCAGCACCAGCGGCGAGCACGAGTCCGGCCACGTGGTTGGGTGTTGGCGGCTTGTGCATGTCTGCCATCGTAGGGTTCACGAGCCGCGGCGTGGCGCCATGTTCAACTACATGGCTCCGCCGAGCCGTGAGTTTCGGGCGCCGAGACGTGAGGTTTGGGCCTGTTTTGTGCCGTTTTGGCCCCAAGACTCACCGCTCGTCGAGCGGATGTGTCCCTAGCTCTGCCCCGCCCACTCCAGCCCTGCGCGCGATGTGGGCGTGCTCACCATGGACTCCGGCGTCGAGATCCTTGACGTTGTGTGGCACAGGCTGATCGCAGCCGTAGCGATGTGCTCGAAACCTGGCTACTCCGCCGTAAAAGCGCATACGCTGTGAATGTTACCGACCGAAGGATTCGCCGTGTCCCTCCACTTCGAACATTCCCCTCAGCGCCACGTTCCCGGCCCGGGTGAGCCGTCCATCCCACAGCTCGAGGTCGACCAGACCATCGCCCCGCGTCCGGAGGAAGAGATCGCCGATGTCCTGCGAGCGGAACCAGACGTGGTAGATCACAGCGAGCATCGAGTGACAACACCCCCGGGTTCGGGAACGAAATAACGCGAAAAGGGTCGTCACATTCCGCTGGACTCTGGATGCCAAGTGGGCGACATCGAGTCCGGAAGCTCGTACTCGTTCGATTTTCAGGCCCAGGATGGCAAACGCTCGAAAGCCTGGCACACTCGCGACGGACAACTCGAGACATTGGCAATGATTCTCTCAGAGCGGGCCGGCGCCGAGGTGCACGTGCGGGAGGTCGCCTGGGGCCAGGTCTTCACGCCCGCCGCGGTCGAACAGGCCAGGCGGGGGCGCTCGTTGACGCTGCGCGGCGGGCCGCGACCCCGCTGACCCGGCTCGAGGTGTATGAAGCCCTCGCGGACCATCCGCGCATCATCCAGACCCCAACCGATGGATTCTCCCGCCGCGAACAGGCCTCGGCCGACGCGGACGATGCCGAGCTGGCTAAATTGCTCACGACCGGCCAAACGGATGCCGACGGCCGCCTCGCCGCGCTCGGCCCGGTCGCGCTTCCCGCCGGTTGGTAACGCGTGACGTTCGCCACCGGGGCCTGGTTCGCGCGGTCCGGCCAGGCCACGTTCTACCCGGAGGTCACGATCACCTTCGACCTCGCCGACGTGTCGGAGCACTATCACGTGCCCTTGCTGCTCGCCCCGTTCGCGTACTCCACCTATCGCGGTAGCTGAGCCGTGCCGAGCCGTGAGACTTGGCCTCAAAATCACGAAAAATGGGCTGGAACTCACGGCTCGACGGGCGGATGCGTCACCCGACTCGACTACTCCACGCTCACCCTGCGGCCACGAACATAAACCCCGGTGATCGCGGGCTCGCGCAGGGCGAGCAGCAGCGCGAACAGGGTCTGCTCGGCGGCCAGCACCGCGTCGTCGGCGCGCACGGCGTTCGCCAGCACGAGTGCGAGCGGGTCCCAGCGGTCCGGGTCGATCAGCAGAAAATCCGCATCCTTGCCGAGGTCGAAGTTGCCGAACCGGGCCTCCATATCGAGCGCGCGGGCCCCGGCGAGTGTGCCGGTGAACAGCAGCGCGGCCGGGTCGAGTGCCACTCCGGCGTCGCCGGGCTCGGACAGGTGCGATTTGTAGCAGTCGTTGAGCACCCGCGCGACGAGCCATTCGTCGCCGCCACCGACATCCGTTCCAATCGCGACGTTCACCCCGAACCCGGTCGTGCGCCGCCACGGCATGGTGCCGGAGCCGAGGAACGCCTGCGAGGTCGGGCAGTGCGCGATCGACGTGCCGGTGTCGGCGAGACGGGCGAGCTCCGAATTCTGGCAGTGCACGGCGTGGGCGAGGATGCTGCGGCGGCCAAGCAAGGACGAGCCGCCGCGGGCGGAGCCCGGCAGGAAGCATCCGTCGTAGGTGTCGAGGTAGGTTTTCGTGCCGAACACCGAGCGCACCGCGTCGATCTCTCCCGTGCCCGGCCGGTCGTTCTCGTTGAGGTGGCTGTGAAAGTACACGCCTCGCCCGCGCACCGAGTCGTAGAGCTCGCCGAGGCCTGCGAGGGTTGTCGGCGTCACCGACAGACTGAACCGGGGCACGATCGCGACCTGCAGCAGCGCGGTCTGGGCGTCACCGGTGTCGACGGCGTGCCAGCGGTCGATCTCGGCCGCCGTGAGCGCGATCGCGGCCTGCTCGCTCGTGACCAGCGCCTTCGCGGAGTCGGTGCCGACGGTCTGGATGCCACGCCCGCTCACCAGGCGAAGGCCGGCCTTCTGCGTTTCTTCGAACAGGGCGTCCTGCGCCGGCGCAAACGCCGAGCCGAACACGAGGGCGCTGGTCGTACCGACGGATGCCCGCCGCCGCGTGAAATCGCGCGCCACCTGCCGGGCAAACCCCGGGTCTTCCAGCCGCGACTCGGCCGGGAAGACGCACTCGTCGAGCCATTCGAGCAGCTGGCCGCCACCGTAGGCATCCGTTGTGTAGGTCTGCGGAAAATGAATGTGAGTGTCGACGAAACCCGGCAAAATGAACCCGGTTCGGGCCACCGGCAGTGCAGTGAACGCGGCCGGCAGCTCGTTGAAGGGGCCGACCCAGGCGATCGTGCCGTCGTCGGCCGTGACGAGGGCCCCGTCGGGCACCGAAACGAGCTGCGAATGGGCCTGCGCAACTGTGGGAGCGCCGGCTATGTGAAAAATGTGGCCTCGAAAGACCGCGCTACCCGTTGATTCGTACATATCTACGGATATTATCGTGTTCCGGCGTCGAAATCGGTAATTTTGACCGTTTGCGGCGGTCGGTCGTATGGTGATCTCTGTAAGCTCAATCAGCGAGATGGTTGGCTCGCGTAGGTCGGCCGCCTGTCCGGTGGCCGAGACCGCCATCGACTGGCGCAAGCCGGTTTCGGGGCCGCGACCCGATGCGTTGGTCGAGCGCGTCGAGACCGCCATCGACCGGCGCGAGCTACCCTGCGCGAGCCGGGCGGCGCATCCGCTCAGCCGTGCAGCAGACGCCAGATACGGTCGCGGGACATGGGCAACTCGGTCGGACGGATGCCGATCGCGTCGCGTATCGCATTGGCCAGCGCCGGCGCGACCGGGTTGTAGGTTGACTCGCTCATCGACTTGGCACCGAAGGGCCCGAGCACGTCGTGGCTTTCGGCAAAGTACACCTCGGTGACCGGCAGATCCACGAGCTGGGGCACGTGGTAGTTGCGCAGCACTCGCGTCGTCACCGCTCCGGCGCCGTCGAGCACGATCTCTTCGAACAGGGCGGTGCCGAGCGCCTGCGCGACTCCGCCCTCGATCTGTCCGCGACACTGCTCGGGGTTCATCACGAAGCCGGCATCGGCGGCCTGGATCGACTGCAGAATGCGCACCTCGCCGGTGTCGGTGTTCACGGCCACTCGAAACGCGTGCACGTTGAAGGCGAGCGAGCGCAGCGCTCCGTCTTCGCGGCGCATCGCTGTGAGGTCGACGTCGTTGGCCGCGGCCCAGGCTGCGAGGTCGTCCAGGGTGACGACCGTACCCGTCGCACACAGCCCCTCCCGTTCAAGCTGCCAATCCACCTCACCGAGACCGCTGCACGATGCCGCTGCCCCAACCAGGGACTCGGCCAGCGCGGTCGCCGCGGCGAGCACGGCCTTGCCAGCGACGACGACCCCGGCCGAGCCGAACGCGCCGGAATCGTAACCGGCAGCATCCGTGTCGGAATGCACCAAATCGATGCGGTCGACAGACGTGTGCAGCGCCGTCGCCGCGATCTGCGCGTGCACGGTCGTAGTGCCGTTGCCGAACTCGGTCGTGCCGACCCGCACCAGATAGCGTCCGCCAGCGAGTAGCTGAACGGATGCCTGCGAGCGGTGGCCGCGTGGCGGCGTGGTCGCGATCATTGACGACGCCATGCCGGAGCCGACTTTCCACTGGGCACCGACCGGAACGACGGACCGGTTGCCGCGCCCCAGCGCCGACTCGGCGAGGTCGAGGCACTGGTCGAGGCCATAGCTTCCAAAGACGAGGTCGGGCCCTTCCTCGTGCGTGACCACGAGCGGGTCGCCGGGCTGCACCGAATTGAGTCGGCGCAGTTCGAACGGGTCCATCTCGAGTTCCCGGGCCAGGTCGTCGAGCGCGCTTTCGATCGCGAAGATGATCTGGCCGAGGCCGTAGCCGCGGAAGGCGCCCGACGGCGGGTTATTCGTGTAGACGCTCCGGGCATCCACTCTTTTGTTGGGCACGTTGTAGAGCGCGACGGACTCACTCGTGCCGTGGAACATCACGCCCGGGCCGTGGTTGCCATAGGCGCCGGTGTCGGCGAGCACGCCCAGTTTCAGGGCGGTGAGGCGGCCATCGGCCGTGGCGCCGAGCGTCACGTCGATCGCAAACGGATGCCGCACCGGGGCGATCGTGAGCTCGTCGGTGCGGGTGAATTCGTACTGTACCGGCTGGCCGGTACTGAGTACCGCGAGGGTGACGAGGTCTTCGGTGAGCAGCTCCTGCTTGCCGCCGAAACCGCCGCCGACCCGGGCCGTGAACACCCGCACTCCGGCCGGGTCGAGGTCGAACAGCCGGCAGATCTCCTTCTGCACCAAAAACGGAACCTGCGAGCTCGTCCGCAGCACCAGCCGGTCGCCGTCGATCCAGCCGATCGTGCCGTGGGTTTCGAGGTGGGTGTGCGAAATGCGTTGGGTCTGCCAGCTGCCCGAGATAACGGTGGTCGCCTCGGCGAGTCCGGCCGCAACGTCACCGAATTCGCCGTGCAGTTCGGCGACGAGGTTGCGCCCCGGGTCGGCCAGTCGCGACATGACCGGGTCCTTGTCGCCGTGTACCAGCGGGGCACCCGGCAGAGCAGCCAGCCAAGGGTCGAAGACGGCATCGAGCACCTCGTACTCGACGTCGATCAGTCGGCAGGCGGCCTCGGCGATCGCGACCGAGTCGGCGACGACCGCTGCCACGCGCTGCCCGCGAAAACGCAGGGTCTGGTCGAAGACCAGGGTGTCGTCGGGGTCGTCGAACCGGCTCTCGTGCCGCGCGGTTGAAAATTGAGTCGTGGGGGAGTCGGCATGGGTGAGCACGCGGTGCACCCCGGGCAGCCTGGCCGCTTTCGACGCATCAAGAGAGCGGATGCGCGCGTGCGCGTGCGGACTCCCGAGCACCGCGAGGTGCAGCAGTCCGGCAACGGAAACGTCGAGGGTGTACGGCTCGAGCCCGCTCACGACGCGCTCCCCGGCGATCGCGCCGGCGGAGGTGCCAACCGGGCCGACCATGCGGCTCGTGGCGGAGTGGCCCGTCATGGACTCGCTCGTCGCGACCCGTCCGGTTGAGGCCAATCCGGTCGATCCCGCACCAGCCGAAGCCGGTTCGGGAGTGGCCTGGCCGGTCGTGCGCACCGGTCCGAGGCTGGACGTTTCGGCGTGCTCGCGCTCTGGGACGACGTGGCAGGAGACCGCCGGCGGGGTGTGCTGACCGCGAATGGCGTCATTGATCGAACGGTAACCGGTGCAGCGGCAGAGGTTTCCCTTGAGCAGGCGGGGAAGTTCGTCGGGGTCGGTGCTGAAGCTGGCATCGACGCCGTTTGCACGGGTGGTGTCGGCATCCGCTTCGATGGCGGCGGCGGTGACGACCATGCCGGGTGTGCAGAAGCCGCACTGAAACCCGGCGGCGTCGACGAAGCGCTGCTGCACCGGCGCGAGGTTGCCGGGCTGGCCGAGGCCGGCCGCGGTCGTGATCTGCTTGCCGGCTGCCCGGTAGGCCGGGTAGATGCAGGAGTGCACGGGCGTGCCGTCGACCTGAACCGTGCAGGCGCCGCAGTCGCCCGTGTCGCAGCCCTTCTTCACCTCGAAGTGTTCGTGGTCGCGCAGCAGGGTGCGCAGGCACTGGCCGGGTTGGGGCGTCGCCTCGACCGGGCTGCCGTTGACCTCAAAAATGACCGTGCCAACCGTTGCGACCCGTTCCAGCGTCATGCGAGACCTCCAACAAGTTCAGCGCGAATTTCTTCGCCGAGCAGCAGTCCCATCGCGCGTCGCCAGTCGGCGGCGCCGTGGGCATCCGTGAACCAGCAGTCGATCGCGGCAATATCGCCGGCCAGCACCTCGGCGGCGGGTAGCTTCGGGTACCGCAATTGCACCGGATGCAGCGTCGCCGCCGTGACCGTGAGCACGAACAGACCGTCGGCATCGAGCCGCCCGGCGAGCACCGCGCCAGAGCGTCCGAGCGGCGACAGGGCGATCTTGCGATATGCCGTCTGCGACTGCAACGCGGCGAGCGGAACGTGAATAGAGCGCAACACATCACCGGGTGCGAGCACGTTGGTCATGTTTCCCGTGACAAACGAACGGGCCGGCACGACCTCATCGCGCCCACCAGCACGCCAGACCAGAACCTCCGCGTCGAGCGCGACGGCCAGGGTGATCATGGGCCCGGCCGGAAGCGCGGTGGCCAGGTTGCCGCCGACCGTGGCAACATTCCAGACCTTGAACGAGCCGAACAGGGCCGTGCAGCACTGATAGAACAGCGGATGCGCCGCCCAGCCCTCCCGCATCGGCAGCTGGGAGAGTTCGGTGAAGGTGCAGGTCGCGGCAATCTCGAGGCCGTCGTCCGTGATGGTCAGCGCGCGCCACCCGAAGGTGTGCAGGTCGACCAGACCCCTGAGGTGGGCTCGCGGGTCGGCGAACAGCTCGGATCCGCCGGCCAGCGGTACGACTGTCGGACCGAGCGCGGCGAGGTCGCTCCGCTGTCGAGCAGAGGTGACGTGTGTCACAGTGCTGAGGTCCATGGGTCTCCGTCGCGGGCCAAGTCGAGCCGTGCGTGCGGCCTTGAGCACACGGTAATAGGGGGTTCACAAAGTAGGCTACCGCACACTCTGCCCACCAAACTGAACCCACCATGATGATGAGATTTCCTGTAGAAACGGGGTGTCGGCACCGGTTGATTCCCAGCCGACACTGTCAGGATTTAGGCACCTTTCGACGGTGGGAGACCGAGATGACTGCGACCCCAATCTTCGCGCACACGAAGTCAGCCGCCAACCCGGCTCCCGATTCACGCGTGCTCGGGCGCGACCATTTCGACGTCGTCGTGATCGGTGCCGGCCCGGCCGGAGTCGCTGCAGCCCTGCGCGCCGCCGAGCTTGGAGCATCCGTCGCCATCTGTGAGGCTGATCGCCTGGGGGGCACGTGCGTGAACACCGGATGCGTGCCGACTCGCGTACTCGCCAAAACCGCAAGACTCATGCGAGAGATCCGAACGGCCGACGCGTATGGCATCTCCGTGACTGAACGTCCCATCGACTGGCCCGCCACGGTCGCCCGAGTACGGGAGACCGTGGACCGGGTTCGTTCCATGAAGGGTGAGGCCACCCGATTTGCCGATGCCGGCGTTCATCTCATCCTGGAGGGGCGCGCCCGCTTTGTGGATGCCTTCACGCTCAAGCTCGACACCGGGCGCACAATTTCGGCCGACACTGTCGTGGTGTGCGTGGGAGGTCATTCTCGCCGTCTGCCGGTGCCGGGAGCTGAACTGGCGGTAGTGCCCGAACACGTGCTCGACCTGCCTCGAGTTCCCGATCGGCTGGCGGTTATCGGCGGCGGCAACACCGGCGCACAACTGGTCACCGTGTTCAATTCTTTCGGTTCAACAGTGACGCTGCTCGACGTGGCCGACCGGGTACTCGCCACCTCCGATGAGTCCGTCTCGCAGGCCGTTGCGGAGGCCTTCGTCGAACAGGGGGTCGCCGTCCACCTCGGCATTGACGGTGTCGCCGGGCTCGATCGTGCCACGGACGGCTCGATCACGCTGACCTGGCGCGAGCACGGGCACGACGTGTCAGGCAGCTTCGACGCCGTGATCATGGCAACCGGCTGGCCAGCGGATGTCGACGACCTGGGACTGGAAGCAGCCGGCGTCGTTACGAGCCGATCGTCTATCCCTGTCGATGCGTATTTTCGCAGTTCGGTGCCGCACATCTTCGCCGTCGGCGATGCCAACGGCCGGGACATGCTGGTGCAAGCTGCACAGTCCGAGGGAGAGGCAGCAGCCGAGAACGCCGTTTTGGATGCCAACCGGCGAACCACGCACCATTTGCTTCCGGCGGGTGGGTTCACGGATCCCGATTACGCTGGCGTTGGCCTGTCCGAGGTGGAGGCCCGGAGTCGCGACGAGCTGTGTGTGGTGGCGGTGGTACCGTTCTCGCGGTTGGATCGTGCTGTGATCGACGATCGCCAACGTGGATTTCTCAAACTCATCACCGATCGTCGGCGTGAGCTCATTCTGGGTGCTCACGCGGTCGGTGAGAACGCCGTGGAGGTCATTCAGTCGGTCACCACGGCGATGGCCGCCGGAATCGACGTGGCCACGCTGGCCAAAGTGCGCTTCGCTTACCCCACCTACAGCGCCGTGATCGGTATCGCTGCCCGAGATCTGTTGGCCGAGAACGCCGATGGGTCAGCTCGTCGTCGAGGTCACACGTCGATCGCGTAGACGAGTTCTTCCTGCAGCATGCCGAGCCAGTCATAAAGTTCGCGCAAAAACGGTGCGTCTTCACCCTCGAGGTGGACGACTCCGTCGGCGGAGACCTGCAACCGGTCGGCGAGCGTCAGCCGTAGGTCGGTGAGGCTGCGCAGCCAGGCCTGCACGGCATTGGGGTCGAGGCTGATGGTGACCGGTTGGTGTTCCTCGTCGTCCGTTTCGGTCTCGTCCCGTTCCGTTCCGAGGGTGTCCAACACAATCTGGGCGTTGTGCTCCTTGCGTTCGAGTAGGCCGGGCGCTGTGAAGCGACGAAATTCTGCCGCAGCCTCATCGTCGTCACGGTAAGCGTCGGGCAGCAGGCGGCCGAAGACACCGTCGCTGCGGGCGAGCACGGGGTCGGCGGCTCCGGCATCGAGCATATCGACCAGTTGGCTGGTGGCCAGACGCAGCAGATCGACCTCGATCGCCTCGAATCGTGCGAACAGGAAACCGGAGACGTGCGGGGTGAACCGCCTCAGGCCGCTCATTCGTCAGCCTTGGCCAGGGTCGCCCAGAGCCCGTAGCCGTGCATGGCTTCGACGTGGCGCTCCATCGATTCGCGATTGCCGGTGGCCACGACGGCCCGACCGGTGTTGTGGACCTGCAGCATGAGACGTTCGGCCTGCTTCGGGGTGACCCCGAAGTAGCTACGAAAAACGTAGGCGACGTACGACATGAGATTGACCGGGTCGTCCCAGACCAGCGTCACCCACGGTCGGTCGAGTAACACGTGCTCGCGTAGCTCCGTGTGTTCGGCAGTCTGGGTCACCCCTTAAGCCTCACACGCCGCCGCGGAGTTTTCCACCGCACACGCAGACTTCCCGTGCAGATGTGCCCGCGCGGTGCCCGGGTTCGGGGAGAGGCAATATCCTTGATGTATGACGTCTTTTGCACCATCGTCCGCCGCTACACCACCCGGAACTCCCGCAGCTGGTTCCCAGCACCCCGAGTTGGCCCCACTGACCAACATTGACGTTGAACGCATTCGCAACGACTTTCCGGTGCTGCATCAGACGGTGAACGGGCATCCGCTCACCTATCTCGACTCCGGGGCAACCTCGCAGAACCCGATCAGCGTGATGGAAGCCGAGCAGGAGTACTACGAGCAGCGTAACGCCGCCGTGCACCGCGGCGCCCACACGCTCGCCGTCGAAGCGACCGAGGGGTTCGAAGCCGCCCGCGAGAAAGTCGCTGCGTTCGTCGGCGCCCAAACCGACGAAATCGTCTGGACCTCCAACGCCACCGAAGCCATCAACCTTCTGGCTTACAGCTTCTCGAACGCCTCGCTCGGCCTCGGCGGCCCGGCCGCCCGCCGGTTCAGCCTCGGCGCCGGCGACGAGATCGTTGTCACTGAGATGGAGCACCACGCCAACCTCATTCCCTGGCAGCAACTCGCGCTGCGCACCGGCGCCACGCTGCGCTTCATCCCGGTGCGGGATGACGGCACCCTCGACCTGCTCGCCGCAGCGAACATTGTCGGCCCCCACACGAGGCTCCTTGCCTTCACGCACGGCTCGAACGTCACCGGAACCCTGAACCCGGTCGCCGAACTCGTCGCCCTCGCCCGCAAAGTCGGTGCCCTCGTCGTGCTCGACGCCTGCCAGACCGTGCCGCACCTGCCGGTCGACGTTGCGGCGCTCGATGTGGACTTCGCAATGTTCTCGGGTCACAAGATGCTCGGCCCCACGGGCATTGGGGTGCTCTACGGCAAGACCGACCTGCTCGCCGATATGCCGCCGTTCCTCACCGGTGGGTCGATGATCACCACCGTGAACATGCAGACCGCCGAGTTCTTGGCGCCGCCGCAGCGTTTTGAGGCCGGCACTCAGCGCATCTCGCAGGCGATCGCGTTGGCCGCGGCCGTTGACTACCTGCGGGAGACCGGCATGGATCGGGTCGCAGCGTGGGAGGCGCAGCTCGGTCAGCGCCTCGTGGCGGGGCTGGCCGAAATTCCCGGAGTGCGCCTGCTCGGCCCCGGGCTCGGCGTGGAACGGCTCGGACTGGCCGCCGTGGATGTCGCCGGCGTGCACGCCCACGACGTTGGCCAGTTTCTCGACGACGCCGGCATCGCCGTGCGGGTCGGCCACCACTGTGCCCAGCCGCTGCACCGTCGACTCGGCGTGACCGCCTCGACCCGGGCGAGCACCTACCTCTACAACACCACTGATGAGGTCGACCTGTTTCTGGCTACCCTCGCTGAGGTCGCGCCCTTCTTCGGGGTCAGCACGGGAGTGCGCCGATGAGCGACCTGCAGCAGCTCTACCAGACCATCATTCTGGAGCACTCCAAGGCCAGGAACGGAGCCGTCGACCTCACGCCGCTGGCCGAGGCTGTCGCGCTCGGCGCGGCTAGCGGCCTGCGCGTGGCCGAATCGCACCAGATCAACACGACCTGCGGTGACGAGGTGACGCTGCGCGTGTCGCTCGGCGCAGGGGCTTCTGCCGAAACGGATGGCGCTGACTCGGCCGGTGGCGCGGAAACAGCTGCGAATGCCATCGTGGCCGACCTGGTCTGGGCCGGGGAGGGCTGCTCGATCTCGCAGGCATCCGCTTCGATTCTGACGGACACACTGCGCGGCCTCAGTGTGACCGAGTCCCGGGCCCTGCTCGACAACTTTCGCGAGATGCTGCGCTCGCGCGGCAAGATCGAACCCGACGAAGAGATTCTCGGCGATGCGGCCGCGTTCGGGGGAGTCTCGCGCTATCCAGCCCGGGTCAAGTGCGCGATGCTGCCGTGGGTAGCGTTCGAGGCTGCGCTGATCGAGGCCGAGTCGCGCTAGCTGACAGCGCTACCCGCGAGGTGCCATCTTTGGCCCCATGAGTGGGCGTCCTCGCGCAGAAAGCTGGACGCGCGGAGGAATCAGGCGGCGAGAGCCCCGAGCTCGGCGCGCAGCGGCCACTCCTGGCCGTCGAGAATGACCTGGGCGCAGATGCCGGTCAGCGCGTTGACCACGATTGGAGCCATGAGGTTCACCGTCGTCGCCTCCTCGCCGGGGTTGACCACGACGAGCACGATCGCATCGGCCGCCTCCGTGATCGACAGCGCATCGGACTGCTCGCTCGAGATCACCGGGGAGTAGTCGGGCAGGTAGACTCCGGCGTCGAGCACGAACATGCGCGTCTCGGCCTCGGCCTCGGCCTGCAGGGAGTACAGCCCCGCAGCACCCTCGATCTCGCTGAGACGAAAATCCGTGTGCGGATCGAGCCCGGGCGGCGGAGTGACGAAGCTCAGCAGGGGGCTGACCAGAAGCGAAGAGGAGCTCATCGGAGAAAGTCCATCAGTGTGGGCTGCAGCACCTTGGCGGTGACAGCGAGGGCGGATTGGTAGGAAACCTGTTGCAACTGCAGTTCGAGCACGATCTGGGTGAGGTCGACGTCTTCGAGTCCAACGCGTTGGGTCTCGAGCGCCTCGGTCTTGCTCAGCAGATTCTCCTGCGCGCGTTCGACTTGCACCTGGCGGGCACCGATGGTGGCCCACTCGCTCGTCATCGTGCCCATTCGGGTGTCGATATTTGTGAGGTGGCTGCTGACCGTAGCGTCCGTGGTCGAAGTGCCGCGCAGGCTCGCGATGACACCGTCGAGTAGATCGAAAACGGATTCCCCGGCGCTCCCACCGAAAATCGCCGCACCATCGCCATCCACTCGAACCGTCGTGTCGGCGCTGATGCGCCGTTCCACGGGGCTGTTGGGTACGCCGCTTACGCTGACACCGGTGTAGGACAAGATCCCGGTATCAGGATCATCAACGAAGGCTGCCGTAGCGTCGGAATTGCCCGCGAACACGCTGCGGCCCAGGTAGGTGGTGTTCGCCTGCGTGAGCAGCTCGGCCTTCAGGCCCTCGAGCTCGACGGCGATGGCTTCTTTGGCGGTGGCGCTGACGGCGCCGTTGGCGCCCTGCACCGTGAGGTCCCGCACCCGAATCATAATGTCGCTCGTGGCCGACATGGCGGAGTCGATGGTGGTGAGCCAGTTGTCGCCGTCGTTGGCGTTGCGGCTGTACTGGCCGGTCGCTGCCTGCTCGGCCCGCACGGCGAGAGCGGATGCCGCCGCCGTCGGGTCGTCGGACGATCGATTGATGCCCTTGAGCGTGCTGGCCTGTTCCTGCAGTTTGGACAGCTGTGCCATGTTGTCTTGCAGGTTGCGCTGGGCCGCGCGCATCTGGGTCTGGCCGGTGACACGAGTGATCATGATTTACCTTCCTACCAGTCCGGTGCGGTTGATCAGAGTATCGAGCATCTCGTCCACGGCCGTCAACACGCGGGCGGCGCCCTGGTACGCGGTCTGGAACATGAGCAGGTTCACGTTCTCCTCATCAAGGTCGACGGAGGAGTTGGCAAGCTGCTGGCTGGACGCGTAGGTGGCCGTCGTGCTGGCCAGGTTGGCCTGCTGCAGCTCGGACTGGGTGGCGACGGCAATGGTCGAGACGAAGTCTGACCAGGTCGTATTGGGGGAGACGACGGGGTTTCCATCGACGTCGACAGCCTTGCCTGCGCCGAGCTGGGCGATGGCATCCGCTATGGAACCGTCGTAGGCGCCATTGGCGCTGTTACCAGAGTGAACTGCTGAACCGGTCTGGGGAATCACGGCCAGCGAGCGTGCAGCGTTGCCGGACTCAAAGGTAAAGAAATTAGTCTTGTCGTCGTTGGTCTTGTAGATGTCATTGACGCCTTTAGCGAGGTTCTCCGCAAACGCGTTGTATCCCTGAGCGGCCGTGACCAGATCGCCCTCGGTAGCTAGAAGAGTCAACGCCCCGGCAATCTCCCCGCCGTCAATCGTCACAGCAGACGTACGCGCGGAATCGGCCCAGGCGAGGGTGACCGCGCTGCCGCCCATGGCGTCGTCGAGCGTTGAAGCCCCAGACACCGTTAGCGCACTGGCCGTCCCGCCACTCACGAGCGCGTTGCCGCCAATCAGCACGTTGACCGTGCCGTCACTCTGCGCGACAACGGATGCCCCGGTGAGCGCCGAAATCGTCGTCGTCAGCAGTTCGCGCTGGTCGAGCAGCTCATTGGCGCTGCCACCGGTGGCGAGCGTCGTGCGAATCTGCACGTTGAGGGCGGCCACCTGGCTCGCCGCGGTGTTGAGCTCGGACACCATGCTGCCGAGGTCGCCGCGCACCGAGGAATACTCGGTGCTGACCGCCTGGTAGCCCTGGGCGATCATGGTGGTCAGTTCGCCGGCAGTAGAGAGGAGCAGCGCGGCCGGAGTGGCCGAATCCGATCCGTTGGAGAGTTCCTGCCAGCCCGCCCAGAATTCGTCGAGCTTGGCCGAGATGCCGTTCTCGCCGGGCTCGTTTAGCGAGGTCTCAATGCTGCTCAGGGAATTCGCGCGCACCGCAGTGTAGCCGGCGGCCGCTGCGGAGTTACGCACGTGGGCATCCAACTGGGCATTGCCGAGGCGGGCGATACCGTCGACCGAGACACCCTCGCCCACGCGCAAGCCGCCCGTGAGCTGGCCGGTTTCGGCCAGGCTGCCGACCGCCGAGGTAGTCACCCGCTGGCGGGTGTACCCGACCGTGTTGGCGTTGGAGATGTTCTGCCCGACGACGTCGAGACCTTTTCTGGCCGCGACGAGTCCCGAGTAGGCCGTGTTCAGACCGCTGAAGGTACTCATCGCGACTTCCTCACAGGTTTCGGTCGAAGATTCGGGCGTTCGTCACCGGGGCGCCGGTCGCTCCGCTCGCGTTGTAGGTCTTGGCACCGACGTTCGCGCTGGCCATGGTCTCCTGCGTCGACCGAGCGGCGTTACGAATGAAGCGTTCGTTGGAGTCGCGCAGCTCTTTGATCTGCGCGGTGAGATCGCCCATGGCCTTGAGGTGGGCAGCGAAGATTTCGCCCCACGGACCGGTCGGCGCATTGGCGACGAGCTCGCGCAGGGTCGAATCGTCCTGCGTTCCCCACTGGGTAGCGAGGGCGGCGACTTCGACCGAGCGACCGAGGCCGGCCTCGCGCACCAGGTTCAAGACCTGTTCGACCTCGCGGGTGGCGTGCTGGAGCCAGCGTGACTTGCCGCCCTGCAACAGCAGTTGTTCCTCTTCGAGCTTGAACACCAGCAGTTCCAGGAGTTCCCGTTCGCGCCAGAGCAACGCTGAGAGTTCATTGGCGCCCATGAGTCCTCCAACCACCTTTATCGGTCTAGTTCGGCACCTACCCACGTAGATGCAACGATTCCGTCAATCTCACTTTCGGCCGGTCACCCGAAAGCGTTAGAAAAAAAGCTCGCAATTCACGAAAACTCCAACAGTTTGCCGCCGTGATGTTGCCTAAATGCCGGACCACAGCTCCCGGAACGTGCTAATCCCCACTTCGAGGGACAGCAAATTAGCCAAATGGGTAAAGAAGTGCTACCCATTTACCCTTTTCTGGGGTAGATTGAGCCTGTCAGGCCATGGGTCTATCGCGTGTGTCGCCTGAGCGGGCACGATTTGACAGGTAGTGAAATATTTCTGGGGGCCGGCTTGTGAATAGAACTGATCGGAACGCCCTCGTCGTCGAGAACCTTCCGCTCGTTGGATACCTGGTATCCGAGGTCTGGGCCAAGGCTCGTCACCTGTCTCGCGATGATCTGGCCTCGGCTGGCTCCGTCGCCCTTATTACTTCAGCGGATGCCTTCAATCCCGATCTAGGGGTCCCCTTTGGCGCCTTCGCTCGCCGTCGCATCATCGGTGCTTTCGCCGACGAGATGCGTTCCAACGACTGGGCCACCCGCACCGCGCGTCGC
Source organism: Cryobacterium sp. Hh38 (assembly GCF_004403235.1). NCBI lineage: Bacteria > Bacillati > Actinomycetota > Actinomycetes > Micrococcales > Microbacteriaceae > Cryobacterium > Cryobacterium sp. Hh38. Next base: position 40,683 of record NZ_SOHD01000024.1, read on the forward strand.
CGCATCAAGGAAACCCTCTCCGTGCAGGACACGCTGTCCGCAGCTCTCGGTCGCACGCCCAACGTCGAAGAAGTTGCCGCCGCGCTCGGTGTCGATCGCGATACCGCCGCTGCCGGCCTCTCCGATGCTGCCCGCACGTTGTCCACTCTCGACGACACCACCGCCGAATTTCTCGTGGCCGACACGGCCCTGCCCGAAGCTTCGTTGCTCTCCGATGAGCGACTGGTCTACCTGCGCGCTGCTATCGCGGCTCTGCCGGAGAAAATGCGCGAGATCGTCGAGCAGGTCTACTTCGACGCCCGATCGGTCAAAGAGATTGCAGCCGACCTGGGTACCACCCACTCGGCCGTGTCTCAGACCCGAGCCGAGGCCATCCGCTTGTTGCGTGATGGACTGGGCACCCACTACGCCGATGACACCGAGGCTGAGTATCAGCCGGAGTCGCGCATCGCACCAGCCCGTCGCAGCGCCTACCTCGCTCGACTGGCCGACCTGGCAGCCGTGGGCATGACCCGCGCGGTGCGAGGCCCACTCCCAGGGGTTGTCCTACCCGAGGTCGCGGGCATCGCGTCCTGACCCCCGCATTACCAATTCACTGCCTAGTTTCACCTCACTAAACAGCACCGGCTCACGGACGGGCCGGGGTGACAATCACCTCTCACGGAAGAAAAAATTATGAGCATTCAGGTCAACACTTCGAGCTCCGCTTCGACTGCCCTGCGCAATCTGGCAGCGTCGCAAAGTAGTCTCGCTCAGCCAACTGTCGCCCTCTCAAGCGGAATTCGAGACCGCGTCGTTACCGACACCGTCGAATTCGATGGCAAGGTCTCCCAGGTCGCGACCGAGAACAAGATCGCCGCCAGTACGCCTCTGCGCGACGGCGAGATGGCCGCCCAAATGAGCAAGCACACGCAGGAGAATATCCTCGCGCAGCCGGGAGTCGCTATGTCGGCCCAGGCCAACCAGTCCAACTCTGACGTGCTGCAGCTGCTCCAGCCAGCCCGTAAGTAGTCGTCGCGGCCGCTCCAGCGGCTGCGGTGTTTTGCCTGCCCCGTCGACTTCGGTCGGCGGGGTTTTGGTGTTCCTGGCCTGGTATTTCTGAGTGCTACCGATCACTGTCGTCTACGCTGAATGACATGGCCGACCTGTCGAAATACCTACCGCTCAGTCAGCGACGTGTCGGTGACGAATCCGGTGCGAACTCGAACTGGCGCGCCTATCTGGTGTCCACTCTCACGGCAACCGCCGACCTGCTCGCGGAGCTTTCCGACGAGCAGTGGGAGACGCCGAGCCTCTGTGCGGGCTGGCGGGTTCGGGATGTAGCCGGCCATGTCGTCTGGCGAGTTGGCAGCTCGAACCGGCAGCTGGTTAGCACCGCGGCCCGCGCCTATCTTGGGCACTTCATCAATCCCAACCGAGCGATCGACGTACTCAGCCGCGCAGCAGCAGAAGCGCTCCCGGCCGAACTCGTCGCGCAGATCAGGCAGATCGCCGCGGACAAGGCTGCCGGCCGCGGGCGCCACGGCATTACCGAACTCACCGAGGCCGTAGTGCACGGCCTTGACCTGGCGCATCCGCTCGGCGTCAAGCTGCCGGTGGCACCGCCGGTATCCGGCGCGGTGGCCCTGCGTCAGAGCCTGATCGCCCCGACCGAGATCAAGGCCATACTGCGCGCTCGCACGCTGGTAGCGACGGATGCGAACTGGCGCGTCGGTCGCGGCCCCGAGCTTGCCGGGACCGCTGAGGCGCACCTGCTGTTCCTGTTCGGCCGCCCCGGCGGCTCATTTGCCAGGCCGCTCTAGAATTTCACACAAGAGCTGGCGACGCGGCAGGAAGCAGCGAGAGAATCACGGATGGTCGCGGCTGGCCTCCGAGGTCAGGGTCTCACGCTGGCTGACGTCGGTGCCGTTCTTGCGGTAGCCCTACAGCGAACGACTGCAATTGAGGCCTCCGGCTGGCGCGCGTGTCTGCAGGCCGAGGCTGGACGCCTTGGTGTCGTGGCACGTGTTTGGGCTCGCGGCACGTGATTGAACCAGTGCCGGCTTCCCAAACACGTGCCGCGACCCTTCTCCTGGAGTTGAGGCGCCCCGACTTCGTTTCGCCTGAACGGATGCTGCCGCAACCTCTTCGACGAGTCCGTCTGACGTCGCCACCGGGCTAGACAAGGCGTAACCCGGAGTGGGGCGCAACCGAAACCCCGTAAAACCGGGGATATGGCGTGTTGCTACATTGTGTGCGGATGATTCTCGAATATTGGGGTAGACAGCGAGTAACCCAGAGTGGGGGCATGCGAATTCGCTCATGAATGATCATGCGGCGTGTCGTTTTGTTTATCGAAGATTCCTAGCCTCATCTGGCCTTTTATGGGTGGCACCCATTCGAGGGAGGCCTCGTCAATCACCAGCGCGATGGGGGAGTCGATGTGTCCCGCAAGCGGGGGGTGGGCTGTTTTCAGGGCTGAAGGCCTGGGGAAGGCGGGGCATCCCGACCAGTGTGAGCGGCAACATCCGCATAAAGACGGGGTTGAATCGGGGGTGGACAGGCCAATGTGCCGTCAAGACCTCGCGACGAATGCACTCGTATATAGGGGGAGAACCGGCGAAATTAAGTTAATGCGTTTTAATCGCCGCACTGCTTACCCCCATAGGGGGGCGGCCGATAGATGTAGGTACCGGCCCATGGATGGGCCAGTGTAACAACACCCACTCACGGAGGAATCATCATGGGCATGCAGGTCAACACAAACATCGCGGCAAACAACGCATACCGCAACCTTGCAACAACGCAGAACGACCTGTCGAAGTCGCTGGAGAAACTTTCCAGTGGCCTGCGCATCAACCGCGCCGCGGATGACGCAGCTGGTCTGACCATTTCGGAAGGACTCAAGTCTCAGGTCGGTGGCCTCACGGTAGCTTCCCGCAACGCCCAAGACGGCATCAGCGTCATCCAGACCGCTGAAGGTTCGCTCAACGAGGTGCAGTCGATCCTGCAGCGCGTTCGCGACCTCGCCGTTCAGGCGGGTAACGACTCGAACAACACCCAGTCACGCACCGCCATCCAGACCGAGGTCACGGCGCTGACCTCGGAGCTCGACCGCATTAGTAAGAGCACCAACTTCAACGGCACCAAGCTACTGAATGGCACCGCCAACCTGAGCTTCCAGATCGGAGCAAACGGCACCGCCGATGACAAAATCGGGGTGAACCTTTCTACCGTCAACATCACGGCGCTGGCCGCTAGCCTCTCGACCGGCAGTTCAGGCGGCGCGACTCTGGCCGTTGCTACTCCGACCGCAGTCACCGGAGCCCAGAACTTCCGCATCACCAACGCGGATGCCTCCGTCACGTCCGTTACGGCAACCCTGGGTGCTGCTGGAACGTACAAGTCGGTTCAGGACGTCGCGTCGGCGTTGAACTCCAACGGTTCGTTCAGCTCTGCTTTGACCGCAACGGTTGACTCCAACAACCAGCTGTCCGTTACGTCAAATACGGGTGGAACCGTCGTCGGTGGTAGCACCGCTGGAACCCACGGTTCCTCGGGTACTGGTGTTGCAACATCTGTTGCAGCCGCAGTACCGGCCCTGCAGTTCGACACCGCTGCCAACGCAGCGGCCGCGATCTCCACGTTGGACACGAAACTGACGACCGTCTCGACGGCTCGCGCCAACCTCGGTGCCGTTCAGAACCGCTTCGAGAGCGTCATCAAGAACCTGGCCGTCTCCAAGGAAAACCTCACCGCTGCCGGATCGCGTATTCGCGACACCGACATGGCCGAGGAAATGGTCAAGTACACCCGTGCGAACATCCTGTCGCAGGCCGGCACCGCCATGCTCGCGCAGGCCAACCAGAGCAACTCGGGGGTGCTGCAGCTGCTCCAGTAACACCTGAAGTAGGCGTCACCAGCGAGATCGACCGCTGATCTAAGCCGGGTGGCATCCGCTCATGAATGCAAATTCGTGAAGCGGATGCCGCCGGGCTTATTCGTCGTGCCACAAAGTTTTTCGTGATTTCTTCTAACCCCGTCGTCTACCCCCGCCGATAGCTTCGGGTGCCGGGCCATGGATGGGCCGGTGAAATTGACCCAATCACGGAGGATTCATCATGGGCATGCAGGTAAACACGAACATTGCGGCGAATAACGCCTACCGCAACCTCGCAACAACGCAGAACGACCTGTCCAAGTCGCTGGAAAAGCTCTCCAGCGGCCTGCGCATCAACCGCGCCGCGGATGACGCAGCTGGTCTGGCAATTTCCGAAGGCCTGAAGTCGCAGGTCGGCGGCCTCACGGTCGCCAGCCGCAACGCCCAGGACGCGATCAGCGTTATTCAGACCGCAGAAGGTTCGCTTAACGAGGTCACTTCGATCTTGCAGCGCATGCGCGACCTGGCTGTTCAGGCCGGTAACGACTCGAACAACGAGCAGTCACGTGACGCAATCACGACTGAAGCCACCGCGTTGACCAAAGAGCTCACCCGCATCGCGGCGGCAACTAATTTCAACGGAACTGACCTTCTCAAGGGAGGTTCTATGAGCTTCCAGATCGGCGCAAACGCGAACGACACAATCGGAGTTGGTCTCGCAAACATCGGGACGCTCGCAGCTAACCTGACGACAGCTCCGTCCTCCGTGAACTATGCCCTCGTTGACGCTGACGCGGACACGATCGCTGGCGCGCAGTCTTTCAGCATTGAAAATTCCGATGGAACTATCACGTCCATCGAAACGGACGTGTTTGTGGCTGGCAGCGTACAAACTGTTTCTCAATTCGCGGCGGCGTTGAATGCGGACGGTCAGTTCAAGAACAACCTATATGCAAGTGTTAGCTCGACCAATGTCTTGAATATCAAGACCCTGGACGGGGGAACTCTTGACCCGGCTCTGTCTTCGGCCGGCGTTACTGGAACAGGTGCGGGCACGACCGTTGACCCTGTTGTGGGCGCCTCCGCACTAGACTTCTCGGACGCTGCCGGGGCCACGGCAGCAATTGCCACCATCACGGCTCAGATTGTTACCGTCTCCACGGCTCGCGCCGATCTGGGTGCAAACCAGAACCGGTTCGAGAGCGTCATCAAGAACCTGGCCGTCTCGAAAGAGAACCTCACCGCTGCCGGATCGCGTATTCGCGACACCGACATGGCTGAGGAAATGGTCAAGTACACCCGTGCGAACATTCTGTCGCAGGCTGGAACCGCCATGCTCGCGCAGGCCAACCAGAGCAACTCGGGCGTTCTGCAGCTTCTCCAGTAACACCAGCACAACCGAACAAACGGGTCGATTCTGACCTGAGCCTGGCCGCAGTCAGAAAGCGAATTGGACGTCGCTCTTCAACTGCAGCCAGGCTATTTTCGTGTTCTCGTTTATTAGGATGAGCGTTAGTATCGGTCAATTGCTATCGGAAATAGTTCTAAACCGGGATTGAAGCGAGGCTGGCCGGCTTGGGCTCTGAGACAGTCTCCTCGTGGCCCTGCGGACTGATTCACTAAGAAATAGTTTGCATCCAGTCTCCCGCGAAGCGGGCGCAGTTGCGGATCTGTAGACAATGGATTTCTATATCGTGAATTGGTCGAGTCTATGATGACGGTAGGGATCTAGTGAATTAATGGGGGAGTGGTTCAAGGGTTCGTGCTTGATGAATATGCGCGTCTCTTCGAGTACCTATACGCTAAGTAAATACGCGATTACGGACGCTCAATTCCCTTTGTTGAATTATCTATTGAGACTTTGGATGTGTGAACACCGGGCTACGGTATCGAAGCCCCCGCCGACCCGGCTTTCTGAGGCAGCTCGCGTTGGTCGATGGAGATCTCGGCAAGCTCGATCAACGGCGGGGGTCGGGTCTTGCGGACGGGTCGCGCCAGCCTCGACGGGCGTGCCCGGTCTCGAAAACGTCCCCATCCCGTCGGTCGAGCTTGCCGGGACCAGCATCGTCTGGTGTGAGCCGGCTTCGGGGACGCGCTCATCCCGTCGGTCGAGCTTGCCGAGACCAGCATCGTCTGGCGTGAGCCGGCCTCGAAAACGCACCCATCCCGTCGGTCGAGCTTGCCGAGACCTCCATCGACTGGGGTGAGCGGTCTCGGGAAGCCAGCCATTCTGCATCCGCTGCGATGGCAGGCCTGAGGATAACTTTTATGAGCTGGCCGGCACAGTGCCGCTCTGAGGGACATGCCCTATGCGTACATGGTGAAGTGCTTCGACGGGGCCTTCTATATCGGCAGCACGTGGAGCCTGGAGCGTCGGACCTGGCAGCACAACCACGGCAAGGCTGAGGGCAGACCCAACTACACGGCCGCCCGCCGGCCCGTCGTGCTCGTCTACTTCGAGGAGTATGAGCTCATGATCGATGCCTACGGTCGTGAGAAGCAGCTGCAGAACTGGGGCCGCAAGAAGCGAGTCGCACTCATGGAGGGCCGCATCGCCGACCTGGTGAAGCGGATGCCGCCGGATGTAGGCGGCCCGGCGGCTACCTGAGACGGCTCGCGTCGGTCGATGGCGATCTCGGCAAGCTCGATCAACGACGGGGATGGGCTGCCGAGATCAGCGTGAAACTTGCGTGATCCACCTGGGAGCCAGCCATCCCGCATCCGCGGGTCTGCGGTGGTTGCGCCGTGACCACAAGCTGGAGCAGGCCCAACGAACCTTCCTGGATGCCAGCGTCGCGTCGTACACTGGGCCTATGGCGCTCAAAGCTGATGAGGTTTACGAGGCAGGACTCGATCTCAGTCGCGCTGAACGCGCTGTCGTCGCGCACCGTTTGTTGGCCAGCCTGCACCCAGAGCAAGGTGCCGATCAGCGGGAGGTCGACCAGGTCTGGCAGGCAGAGATCGGCTCCCGAGTTGACGACATCCTGAATGGCAACGTTGAGCTGGGCAATTTCGAGGAGACGCGGGCCACGGCGCGAGCGCTCCTGGACGACCTGCGGAAGTGACGCTTCGCCCACTCGTTCATCCGGAGGCTGACGCGGAGTTTCTCGATGCCGTCCGGTATTACCAGACACGGAAAAATGGGCTCGGCGACGAGTTCGATGCTGAGGTCGCCCGGGCCGTTGATGATGCCGTGTGGATCCCGGACGCGTGGCCGAAAACTCCGGGTTGGGATCGGCTACCTGTGGTGCGAAGCAGAAAGGTTAACGTCGCCCCATCGGGTCATCTACTTCGTGCGCGACGACGAGCTCGTGATTGTCGCCTTCGCGCATCAGGGTCGCCGCCCCGGATACTGGAAGCAGCGCATGGCGGACTGATCGCAGATGGTGCCGGTCCGCGGCACGAACGGTGCCGCGGACGCGGCTTCTTAAGGCGGGTTGCGTTGGTCGATGGAGATCTCGGCAGGCTCGATCAGCGGTCGGGGCGAGTCGGTGAGACGGGGAACGTCTGCACGTGGCCGCGCCCAAAACGGGGAGTCGCTGCGCCGGTTACCGTAGCGCGTACCGATATCGGGGGTGCACAGCGGGCGCGCACACGGCGCGCTGTCTCGGCCCCGACTCGCGCTGGCGGTTTACGAACCTGAGGGCGGTGCACGCCCAGATTCTCGCCGGGTTTTCTAACCGGGAGGCCCGCGCGGTCGATAGCTCATGGTACTGGCCCATGGATGGGCCGGTGCAGCATCATTTGTTCATGGAGGACTCATCATTAGCGCGCACAGAGACACACATAGTGCTTGCCGCCAGGGCGTACGGCATTCGCCGAACCTTGGCCGAGGTGAACTCCTGATCAAAACGGATGCCGCCCCCGCGTTCACGACGCCGCATCCATCCCAGCCGGTGCTCCACCAGGGCTGACCCTCAATCTTGTATGGCGGAAGCGAACCGGCGAACTGGACCTCGCCCAACACCGCCGCCATACAGACCCCGTAATAAATGATTGACCGAGCATCAGGAGAGGCACCCCATGTCGATGGCAGTCGATGGGCTCATCAGCGGTCTGGACACGACGTCCCTCATCAACTCCCTCATGACCCTCGAGGCTGGTCCCCAGAACCAGCTCAAGGCCAAGGTCACGAGCACGAACACGCTCATGACCGCCCTGCAGGGGCTGAATAGTCAGATCGCTTCCCTCGCGACCCTCGCCGCAAAGGCAACGGCGACCAATGCCCTCGACCTGTACTCGGCAAAGAGTAGCTCGACCGGCGTATCGGTGACGGCCGGGGCATCCGCTACGGCCGGCTCGATCGACATCGTGGTCGACCAGCTGGCCAAGCCGCAGGTGTCGGTTTCTGACGCCGTGTCTGTGTGGCCCGGATCGAATTTTTCAATCCTGGATGCGTCGGGCGTGGCGACGGCAATTGTCGCCGACTCGGCCAGTCTCGACGATGTCGTCACGGCCGTAAATGCGGCGGATGCCGGAGTGAAAGCCGTAAAGGTTGCTGCCGGGACCGATGGCAGCGGAAATGCGCTGTATCGTGTGCAATTCACCGCGACCTCGACCGGTGCGTCGAGCGCCTTTTCGTTTAAATATGACGCGGCCATCACGCCGCCTGGCATGACGCAGATTACGGCCGCTCAGGACGCCAAAGTTCGGCTCTGGTCCGGAACCGGTGCCGAACAGACCATCACCAGCGCGACCAACACCTTCAGTGACCTGCTTCCGGGAGTGTCGGTGACGGCATCCGCTGTAGCAACCGAAGCCGTGACCGTGAGCGTGTCGCGCAACGATGCCGCGGTAAGCACGATCGCCTCCGACCTGGTGAGCGCCCTCAACGGGGTGTTCGCGCTGATCTCGACCAAGAGCGCCGTGGTGAACAGCACCGACTCGAGCGGCAAGGCCATTTTGTCGGCCGGCGTGTTCAGCGGCGACAGCACGGTGCGCGACGTGAAGCAGCAGATTCTGAACGCTGCCAGCCAGCCGATCAACGGGCGTTCCCCGTCGGAGATCGGCATCAGCATCACCAAGAGCGGCACGATGGAATTCGACTCGGCCAAGTTTGCCACGGCCATGGCCGCCGACCCGGACTACGTGAAGGGCGTGCTCGCCACGATCGCCTCCCGGGTCGAGGCTGTCGCCGAGAACGCGTCGGACAAGTACGACGGCATGATCACGTCGAGAATCACCGGGCAGGAATCGCTCGTGAAGAGCCTCGGCACGCAGATCGACAGCTGGGATGTGAGGCTGGCCTCGCGGCGGTCGACTCTCGAGCGCACGTACTCGGCCATGGAAGTACAGCTCAGCAATATGAACGCACAATCCGCGTGGCTCACCGCCCAGGTGAGCTCACTGACCAGCTCGACGACGAAGTGATACCCATGACGATGACTGCAGCAACCCAGGCCCAGCGCTCGCGCTACAACCGCGACGCGGTGCTTTCGGCGACGCCGGTGCGCCTGCTCACCATGCTGTATGACCGCCTGCTGCTCGACCTGAACCGGGCCGAGGCCGCGCAGCTGCGCCAAGACTGGCAGATCGCGTCGGACAACCTGCTGCACGCTCAGGCCATCGTGTCTGAGCTGAGCACCTCGCTCAACGTTGAGGCGTGGGACGGCGGCGAGGGGTTGTTCTCGCTATATACGTATGCGTCGACGGCCATGATGAGCGCGAACACGAGCCGCAACGCGGAGCGCACCCGTGAGTGCATCGCCCTGCTCGAGCCGCTGCGGCAGACCTGGCACGAAGCGGCCGGGATGCTGCCGGCCGCGCCGGCCCCCGCTGCTCGCGTCGGCGGAATACTCGGCATTGGGTAACCTGTCGGCTTGGGAGGCGGTGCTCGAAGACCTCGAGCTGCGAGTGGATGCTGCGGCTCGGTCGATCACGGGCGTCACCGACGGCGGGCGGTCGGGTTCCGGCGTGGCCGGGTCGAGCGCGTCGGCTGGTTCTCTGGCGGTCTCGGCAAGCTCGACCAGCGAGTTTTTGGGTGCGAATGTTTTGGCAGCGGCAGACTCCGCCGCGAACTGGACGCCACCGCGGGGGCTCGGAGCTATTCCGGCGGAACTCGCGGAGCGCGTACGGGACCTGCTGCACAACCAGCACAAGCTCATTGGCGAGCTGGAGACGGCGCGTAATCTGACCGCGAAGCACCTCGCCGCGGTGCGGGCGGTGCCGCCGAAGCGCGACGCGCGGGCATCCGTTTATCTCGACGTTGCCGGCTGACGACCTCGACGCAGCGCGCCCCGCGCCGGCTAGAAAGCTGTATCGCAACAATTTCTGAATTCTTTCAGCAAAACTCCTAACGCAGCATCTCCCCCAGCCGATAGGTCCTATCGAGCACGGATTGCTCACCATCGGGCCAGGGATTGGCCGTTTATGTCTTTCGTCGACGAAACGGGTAGTTGTGCTTGATTCCGTGACCTCTGTGGCCCTCACCAGCGCACTGGATGGCCTCGCGCTTCGCCAGCGCACCATCGCGAACAATATCGCCAACATCAACACGCCGAACTATCACGCCAAGGTCGTCTCGTTCGAGAATGCCCTGGCCCAGTCGGTGCAGGCCGGCGAAGGCAAAGTCACCGCGGCCACGACGCGTTCCACCGAGGCGACGAACCTCAACGGCAACAACGTGAACCTCGATACCGAGACCCTCGCCAACATCGACGCCCTGCTGCGCTACCAGTTCGCGGCGAAGGCCGTTGACGGCCCGGCGACGGCGATGCGCACCGCGCTGCGGACCAGCTGATGACCGACGCGATCAGCATCTCCGGCAGCGGAATGACGATGCACCGCAAATGGCTCGACGCCATCGCCGACAACCTGGCCAACGCCAACACGGTCAAGGCCACCAACGGTCCAGCCTTCCAGGAGCGCTTCATTGTGGCTCAAGAGGGTCAGGGCACCTCCGGGGTTGGGGCATCTGCCGCTTTCGGAGACGCGGCCGGCACTCTCGTCTATGAGCCGACGCATCCGCTCGCCGATGAAGCTGGCTATGTGCGGTACCCCGACATTGACATGGCCGAGCAGATGGCACACCTCATCATGGCTCAGCGCGGATACCAGGCCAACGCGGCCGTGGTTGACCGGGCCAAGACCGCTTACGAAGCAGCACTACAGATCGGACGTGGCTGATGCCTATTGGCGCAATCGGCTTTCCCCCCGCCATCATCGGCGCCAGCACCACTGGCGGCGTCATGGGCTCTTCGAGCACCACCGCGACCGGTGGGGCCGGTTTCGGCAACGCGCTGTCCGGCGCCGTCGACAACCTGCAGGGTCTGTCGTCCGCATCCAACGAACTTTCCATCCAGGCCGTCAACGGCAGCCTCGATGACATTCACACCGCCACCATTGCCAGTACCCGTGCACAGCTCACGATGGAGCTCGTCGCCGCCGTTCGTAACAAGGGCGTCGACGCGTTCAACGAGATCATGAGGATGCAGGCATAATGCCCCGTCAGGTAAGTTCCATCTTTCGCCGCTTCGGCAATGCCGTTCGCGAATTCACCGTCGCCCAGCGCACGGTGGCCATCATCGGCATCGCCGTGCTCGTGCTCGGCGCATCCGCGCTCGGTATGTTCCTCACCAAGCCCGCCTACACCCCCTTATTCACCGGCCTCAGCGGCACGGACGCCAGCAGCATCGTCGACCAGCTCACCGCCGACGGCGTCAGCTATGAACTCGCCGACGGCGGCGCCAGCATCCTGGTTCCCGAAGCGGATGTTTACAGCCAGCGCATCAAGGCTTCCGCGGCGGGCCTGCCCTCCTCGAGCACCGGGGGATACTCCCTGCTCGACACGATGGGTGTCACGTCGAGCGAGTTCCAGCAGTCGGTCACCTACAAGCGTGCGCTCGAGGGCGAACTTGCCCAGACCATCGGAGCGATGAACGGCGTGCAGAGCGCGTCGGTGCAGCTGGCGATCCCGGAAGACACCGTCTTTGTGTCCGAGAAGAACGCGCCGACGGCATCCGTTTTCGTGCAGGCCCGCAACGGCGTCACCCTCTCGAGCGACCAGGTTCAGGCGATTGTGCACCTGACCAGCGCCTCCATCGACGGTATGAAGGCCTCGGATGTGGCTGTCATCGACTCGACCGGCACCGTTCTCTCGGCCGTCGGCATCGGCGCCACCGGCTCCGCCGACAAGCAGGCCTCCGACTATGAATCCGGCGTGCAAAGCGCCGTGCAGGCCATGCTCGACAAGGTCGTCGGTGTCGGCAACGCCACCGTTGTCGTCGCCGCTGACCTAAGCACCGAATCAGCCTCCCGCGTCGAAGAGTCCTTCACCTCCCCGACCGAGGCGCTCACCCTGAGCGACTCGGTCGACACCGAGACCTACACCGGCACCGGCGGCGCCGCGGCCGGGGTGCTCGGCACCGATACGGCGGCCACGACAGAAGGCACCGACGGTACCTTCAGCTCCGAATCCACCACCCGCAACAACGCCGTCAACAAGGTCACCGAAAACCGCACCATTCCGGCCGGATCGATCACCCGTCAGACGGTATCCGTCGCCCTCAACGCCGACGCCGCCGCGGGCATCAACGTTGCAGACGTCACTTCGCTGGTCACCTCGGCGGCCGGTATCGACGCCGTGCGCGGCGACGCCGTGACCGTTGAGGTCATGGCCTTCAGCACCGCCGGCGCAACCGCAGCGGCCGACGCGCTCAAGGCGTCGACGGATGCTGCCTCCGCAGCGGCCACCGCCGAGATCATTCGCATCGCCGTCATCGTGCTCGGCATCGTCGCCGCCATCGTCATCAGCCTCGTGTTCTACGCTCGCCGGTCCCGCCGTCAGCGTCGCGAGTCGGTCGAGATCGGCGAACTCAGCGAAACCCGGGGCATGCTCGGCGGCGTCGGCGGTGTCGGCGCTCTCACCGGCCCCGGCGCTAACCCCTCGAACTCGGCCATCGCCGGCCCCGGTTCGCTGTTCTTCAACCCGACCGACCTGCCGACCCAGGTCATTCGTACGGTTCACTTTGAACCGACCGAAGCAGACATCCGTCGTGGTGAAATCGACGCACTGGCCCAGAACGACCCCCGCGGCATGGCTGAGCAGCTGCGCGGCCTGATGGACGACCGGCAGAGCGTATGACCGAGACCGTAGCGATCCCCACGGTCGCCCGAACGGATGTTCCCCTCACCGGCACCCAAAAGGTGGCCGTCGTGCTCATGAACATGGATCGCAAGCGCGCGACCGAGGTGATGAAGGAATTCACCGAGGTCGAGGCCGAGGACATCGTCTCCGAGATCGTTCAGCTGCGCAAGGTCGACTCCAGCATCGCCGAGGCGATCCTGACCGAGTTCCACGAAATGACCCAGCGCGGCGGACGTCACGCCCGCGGCGGCCATGACTTCGCGATGGGCCTGCTCGAGGCCTCCTTCGGCGCTGAGCGCTCGGCCGGCATGATGACTCGCGTGGCGACATCGATGGCCAGCAAGGCGTTCGAGTTTCTCGACTCCTCTGAACCCACCGATGTGCTCAACCTGCTCGACGGCGAAATGCCCCAGACCATCGCCCTCGTGCTCGCCCACCTGCGCCGCGACCAAGCCTCCGGTGTGCTCACCGGCATGGACCCGAGCCTGCGCACCGACGTCGCCCGCTGCATCGCCACGATGGGCAGCGCCACCCCCGAATCCATCCGCGTCGTGACCGAATCGCTCAAGCAGCGGGCGGGTTCCCTCGCCTCCCGCGAGGTCACCGAGGTCGTCGGCGGAATTCAGCCGCTCGTCGATATTCTCAATCAAGCGGATGCCGCCACCGAGCGCGCCCTGCTGGAGGGCCTCGAAGAGAGCGACCCGGATCTGGCCGAAGAAGTTCGCTCGCGCATGCTGACCTTCAACGACATCGTCAAGCTGGAAAGCCGCGACGTGCAGCAGGTTCTGCGTGGAATCGACACCACGGTTCTCGCGATGGCGATGAAGAGCACCACCTCCGCGGTTTCCGAAGTCATTCGCGCGAACCTGTCCGAGCGCAACCGCGATGTGCTCGACGACGAGATCCGCAGCCTGGGCCCGGTTCGCATGAGCCAGGTCGAGGATGCCCGTGCCAGTGTTGTGCGCGCCATTCGCGACATGGAAGCCCAGGGAATCATCACCGTGCAGCGCGGATCGGACGACGAATATGTCAGCTGACACCGTTTTCGGCCGAATCTCTTTTCCCCGCCTGCACGACGATGAGCGCATCCGCGCCGACGAAACCGCGCGGGCCCAGGGGCATGCCGCCGGTTACGCCGAAGGCCTGCGCGCGGCGACGGTGGAGATCGATCGCATCAAGCTCGACCTGCAAGCCGAACGTGAGCAGGGCGAGCGTCTCGTTGCGGCGAAAATGGATCGCGGCGTGCGCGTGCTCAATGCCGCAGCCACAGCCCTCGACCAGCGCCGCCGGCCGGTGCTGGTCGACGCCGAAAACACCCTCCTGGCCTGCGCGGTGCAACTGGCCGAAGCCATTATCGGCAACGAACTCAGCCGCACCGAGCCATCCGCTCGTCGGGCCCTCGACCGCGCCATGCGCTCGGTTGATGACGGCGACCGCACGTCGGCCCACAACATCCGCATGAATCCCGAAGATCTGCCGCTGCTCGACGCGACGACCGTGCGCCTCAGCGGCGTGACCTTCATCTCCGACGCACAGATCAAGCGCGGGGATGCCATCGCCGAATTCAACGACGGAATTCTCGACGCCCGCATCGAGACCGCCCTGGCCCGAGCGAAAGAGATTTTGCTCGCCGATGCCGCGGGCCAGACCCCATGACCACGACGACCGCGTGGCGCCCGCACGCCGACGCCTTCGCCTCGGCGCTGCGGGTCGCGCGCCCCGAGCGGATCGGCGTCGTGTCGTCGATCGTCGGCCTCGGCGTCGAAGTACGGGGCTTGCGCTCCGCCATCGGTGACCTCGTCGTTCTCGGCGGTGAAACGGATGCGCCGGGCATCGACGCCGAAGTCGTCGCGACCACCCGCGACAGCATCCGCTGCATGCCGCTCGGCCGCATGACCGGACTCCGCGCCGGAGCCCCCGCGCGCGCCGCGCACAGCCCCCTGCTCGTTCCCACCGGTTCCGGCCTGTTCGGCCGCGTCATCGACGGCCTCGGCCGGCCGATCGACGGCAAGGGCCCGCTGGTCTCCGACGGCGCCGTGGCGCTCGAAAACGACAGCCCCTCGGCCATGCACCGCGCCCGCATCACCACTCCGCTGCACCTGGGAGTGCGCGTGCTCGACACCCTCACCACGGTCGGTCGCGGCCAGCGCCTGGGCCTGTTCGCCGGCAGCGGCGTCGGCAAGTCCTCGCTGCTGTCGATGATCGCCCGCGGAACGGATGCCGAAGTATCGGTTATTGCCCTGGTCGGGGAGCGCGGGCGTGAGGTGCGCGAATTCCTCGAAGACGACCTCGGAGCCGAGGGGCTGGCCCGCTCCATCGTCGTGGTCTCGACGTCTGATGAACCCGCCATGATGCGACTCCGCGCGGCCTTCACTGCCACCCGCATCGCCGAGTCCTTTCGCTCGTGCGGCGCCGACGTCATGCTCATGATGGACTCGCTCACCCGCGTGGCCATGGCCCAGCGCGAAATCGGCCTGTCGGTCGGCGAACCGCCGGCCACCCGCGGTTACCCGCCTTCGACCTTCTCCGTGCTGGCCCGCCTGCTCGAACGCGCCGGTACCGACGAGGTCGGCTCGATCACGGGCATGTACACCGTGCTCGTCGACGGTGACGACCACAACGAACCCATCGCTGACGCTGCCAGGTCCATTCTCGACGGCCACGTCGTTCTCGACCGCAAACTCGCTATCACCGGCCATTTTCCCTCCGTCGACGTGCTTGGCTCGATCTCGCGCGTGGCGTCGCGGGTGAACTCGCCCGAGCGCAACGCCATAGCGACGACCCTGCGCACGGTGCTTGCCGCGCGGTCGGCTGCCCAGGACCTGCTCGACGTCGGCGCCTACCGCGCCGGGACCAACCCGCTGGTTGACGCTGCCGTTGCGCACGATGCTGCCATCAAGTCCTTTCTGCAACAGCGGATGGACGACCAGACTCCCTCAGACGCGGCCTGGCAGCAGCTCGCCGGGCTCACCCGCAAGCTGGGTAGCGTCTAATGGGCCGGTTCTTTCCGCTGGCCGGTCTGCTTCGCCTGCGCCACCTGCAGCAGGACCAGGCGGCGAGTGACCTGGCCGAAGCGAATGCGCGAGTGGCCGCGAATGAAGCGCGGCGCGGCCGGGCACGATCGGCTCTCAGCGCTACGTCGATCACGCCGGACACCGTCGCAGCTATGAACGCCATGGCCGCCGCGCGGTCGTCGTCCCGCAGTATGCTCGCCGACCTCGATGCCCTCGGCCGCAACAACGCCGCGTCGCTTGGAGAGGCGCAGGCGGCCTTCGATGCGGCCCGCGCCGAAGCGCTCGCCCTGGAAAAGCTCGAGGTACGCCACCACGAAACCGTCGCGGCCAAAGACCTGCGCGCCGAACAGATCGTGCTCGATGAAATCGCCTCAACCCGGTGGCACCAAAACCCTACCGACACTCCAACTTCGCCCGAGAAAGGTGATTCAGAATGACCATGATCGCCGCTATGGGACGCATCGAGCAGATCCAGTCGATGATGCAGCAGCTTGCCTCTGGACCGCGCGCTGCGACGACCACCGTCGCCGCAGCCACGGCGACCGCCGCGACAGCCTCGGCCGAGAGCTTCGCCGCGTCCATGGCCTCCGCGCTGGGCACGGCCGGCGGGGCATCCGCTGTCGGAGCGACCGGCGGAGCGACCGGAACCAACATCGTCGACGCCGCCAAGAAGTACATCGGCGTTCCCTACGTCTTCGGCGGTGAGGACTCGAGCGGAATGGACTGCTCCGGCCTCGTGCAAAAGGTATATTCCGATGTTGGAATAGATATGCCGCGTCTGGTTTCCGGCCAGATGAAGATGGGCACCGAGGTGGCATCGCTGGCCGAAGCCCAGCCCGGCGACCTCATCGTCACCGGCGGCGGCGACCACATTCTCATCTACGCCGGCGACAACAAAATCATCCACGCGCCATACGCCGGGCGCGACGTCTGCCTGCGTGACGTCTATATGTCAGATTCGGAGATCACGACCATTCGTCGCATTATTCCCACCGCTGCGGCGGGAACCACGGGCGCCGCCAGCGCAGACATGTTGAGCGCCGCCTTCGCGGCCATCGCCAAGGGCGGCGCGGCATGAGCCTCGCACTGAACCAGTTCCGTTCCGGCGAAGCAGCCGGCCTGACCGGCGCCCCCCGCACGGGCGCTGCCACCGGCACCCCCTCGGCCGGTGCCAACGGTTTCGCCTCGGCCATGGCGGATTCCATCGCCGATTTCCAGACCGCTCACCGCTCTGCCACAGCGGATGCCGACCGCTCCCGTTCCGCCCACGAGGCTCGCGCCGACGACCACGCGCGCGCCGACGACCACGCGCGCGCCGCCGACCAGGCCGCAGCCTACCGGGAACGCCGTTCGATGTCGGGCGACCGCCCGGCCGCGCTGCAGGATCGTGCCGATCGTGCTGCGGATCGTTCGGCCGATCGTTGGGCCGATCGTGTTACCGACAGTGCTGCCGCTCGCACCGCCGACAGTGCTGCCGCTCGCACCGCCGACCGTGCTGCGGACAGCGCTGCTACCCGTGCCGCGGATCGTACGAGCGATTCGTCGTCAGCAGGCTCGACCACGTCGTTGGCCAACGCTTCGTCGGCCAACGCTTCAACGGCCACCGACTCGGTAGCTGCCGACTCCGCTGCTGACCGTGCCGGTGCCCGAACCGGAAACGGCGAACAGTCGTCGACCGGGCAGGATGCGAGCTCGACCGAGCCGACAGCAGCTGCACAGTCCGCCGACTCCGCGGTCGCTGGCGCAACCCCGCCGCACCTCGGCACTGTCGCTTCGAACGCGTCGGGCCTGGAAACAGGCGAGCCCGCCGCCGGCGCGCCCGGCGCTGCCCTCACCTTCGGTGTGTCGCCGGACACCGCAGAACCCGCCGCAGAAGCCGCTGCCGGTACCGCGGACGCTGACGTTCTTGACGCCGACACCGCTTCGATGGGCACGACCACCGGTTCCGCCGCCGGTGCGGCCGCTACGAGCCTGGCCGGCGCAGTGGCCGCACCGGCGGCCTCCGCCGCCTCGACCGGAGCCACCGCCCGCACGGCCGCGACCCCGGCACCGGCGTCCGGCGTCGGCACCGGCGCCACGGCGTCCTC
>NZ_SOHD01000005.1:0-68596 GCF_004403235.1 Cryobacterium sp. Hh38
CACCGACCCCGCCACCCGCATCAGTCCGCACCTGCAGCAAACCGAAACGCCACCACCGGCACCATCCCCACCAGACGAACCCCTGAGTGACCCCTGGAACACCACCTGGAACACCGACGGGACCAACCCCCAACCGTTTTAGGGTCCTGAGCAAGTTCAAATATCCTGTCGATATGACGACACCGCCCAACCATGACGAGAGTTCCGAGAACGTGACCGACTTCGCTGACTTCAAGGCGCGGTTTGACGCCTTCACGGCCGGCTCGGGTTCGCCCGACGACTCAGCCCTTGCGTTCGTGGATGCACCGCTCAAGCCGCTCCCACTGCTGACACCACCTGACACTCCGGTTCTGTTCCGCCTCCGCGTCGACCTCGCCGATTCACACCCGCCGATCTGGCGGCGACTCACGTTGCCGTCGAACCTGACCCTCGACGTTCTGCACGACGTGCTGCAGACCGCGTTCGGCTGGACCAACAGCCACTTGCACCGATTCGCGCTCGCCACAGACCGCCACAGTCACGAGACGCAGGGGATCCTCACCCCTTACGACGTTGAGGAGGGCGACGAGGGCGTGCTGGAAAGCGAGCTGCGTCTCGATCAGCTCTTGGCGAAGAAGAATGACTGGCTCCGCTATACCTATGATTTCGGTGACGACTGGGACCACACCATCAAACTTGAAGACGTCCTGCCGCAGCAGGCGGTGACGGATGCCGCCGTGCGCTGTGTCGACGGTCGCCGCCGGGGGCCGGTCGAAGACGTGGGCGGGATTTACGGCTGGGAACACCTTCTTGCCGTGGCTGCGGGAACGACGCCACCTGACTATCCGGAGCAACGGGAGATCGCCTTCGAGATGGGCTTGCACCGGTTCGTCGACGAGATCGATCTCGCCGAAATCAACCGGGGTCTGGAACGGCTGGCGGGGTCGGACGCCGCACTCGGCTGGCTGCGCCGCCACACTTCCTCGGGCGGCACGCCTTCCAAGCTGGACATCCTCTTCGCGGGAGTGAGTCCGGACGCGCAGCGTCACCTCGCTGGCTACCTCGCGTCCGCAGACGTGGTGGAGCCGACGCCGATCGATGAGGCCGAGGCCGCGACGGCCACCGCGGTGATCCGGACATTCCTGGGGAACGTGGGCGGCGGAATCCGTTTGACCAGTGCCGGGTATCTCCCTCCCGCGCGCGTCCGGGCGCTGATGGAAGAGCTCGATACAGAGAAGATCTGGCGGGGCGAGGCGAACCGGGAGTTGCAAACCTACCCGCTGCTGTTTCTGCGGGAGACGGCTGCGCAGCTCGGCTTGGTGCGCAAATTCCGGGGCGACCTGCTGCTGACCAAGCGGGGTGCGCAGCTGCGCGATGCTCCGGTGGAGCTGTGGCAATACCTCGCGGCCCGCCTTCCGCTCGAGCGCAGTGATGACGGCCGGGACAGCGCATTGCTCCTCCTGATGCTCGTGGCCGCCGGTGAAGCCCGCTCTTGGGATCGCCTCCGCGAGTCGCTCGATCTGCTCACCTCAATGGTGGGCTGGACTTTTGGCGGGCGAGGGCGCTACGGCAACGACTCCGCGCTAAGCGACGCGTCAGACACCCGACGGGTGCTCGGCTGGGCTGGAACGGGCAGCCTGCTTCCGCCGAGCGGGTCGGTCTCGCACGGACTCGAAACGGATGCCGCACGGCAGCTTGCGCGTGCCGCGCTCACCCGCTGGACGTGAGCCCGAGATTCTCGCGAATGGACCTGCTCAACACCGTCTGGAACGACCCAGCCCGGCCAGGAGGAGCGTTGCAAGGCTGAGGGCGACACTCATGCCTAACCGGATTCCCATGCGTTCACCGCACTCCACCGCACGCATCGCCCTTTCGTTCAGGGTGAATGACGGCCCCACGCATCGGTGTGCGGCTCACGTCAGCACCGAGGACATCGACCAGATGGACGGTAGGACTCACACAATCCGCGCACGGCACGGACCAGTTCCTTCGATAAAATGGAAGTCACCTGCACGAGGAAGTGGTGGCGCAATCATTTGGAACCGGTCCCGGCGTCGTGCTGACGCTCACGCGAACGTCAGAGAACCCGACGTGAACGCTGAGCTGCCCGACCTCGAACGCACCGTCGATGAGGGCCTGCTGATCGCGGTGTCGGCCGTGCGCATGGCGGTGAAGAACGACATCATCGTTGGCGCGCTCCGCGAGCACGACGACTACGACGCCGCGCGGTACGCCGCCGATGCCCGCAGTGAGCTGCGCCACCTGGCCCGGCAAAACGAGGAGTACGCCCGGCGGGTCAGCCGGATGAGCAAGGACCTCGCGTCAATGAAATGGCGGCTGAGCCTGACCGACGACCAACGACACGACCTCAAGCAGTTCGCCCTGCGCTTGCGGGTGCACGAGCGGCTGGCTCTGGCCCTCGACGCCGTGGCCGATGATGACGACCAGGTGGGACGCATCGTTGCGAGTGCTCAACGGTCGGCGAGTGAAGAGGTCAGCTCGGCCGTCTCATCGAAGCTCATCGAACTGGCCGTCGATCAACGTGAACCCGACTACGCCGAGCATCGTAACGAGCGCCTGGAAGCGTTTGTGCTGATCAACCTGGCCATTTTGAAGGCCAAGCACGAGGCTGAAACCGGGGAAGAATTCAACGAATACTGAACAGCTGGCCGAGCACTTCGTCGAATGCCGGTGAGCTCAGTGTGACGAACAGCCCAACGTTGACGACGACCGTGAGCCAGAACGCGCGGCGAAAACGCGTCTTCTGCGTCTTGTGCCGAACAATTTGCTGTGCCACGATTGCGCCCGGCCAACCGCCGACCAATCCCCAGAGCAGAAGCGTTCGCTCCGATACCCGCCGGCGTGCGGTGCGGGCCCGGCGTTTGTCCACGAGGTAGAGCACGAAGCAGACCAGGCTCGCCGCCAGATACAGACCGGCCACCCACAGCGGCAGCGACCAGTACCAGCCGACGCCCAGGCAGACCACCGCGAAGCCGGCAATCGCGAGATAGCTGCCGCGGTCCCGGCGAGAGCAGGCGTCAACCATGACCTCATTTTACCAACCCGGTTTCCGGAACTATCGAGTTTTCGAATTGACGGCTACCGATATTCCGGATTCGGTTCAAATCCGAAGCGTTCGCCGCTGTCCCAGTCCTGGCGCAGGTTGCCGTACGCCGGGATGCCGCCGTTCTGCTTCAGGATCGAGGCGAGGTGCATGAGGTTCCAGCTCATGAACGTTGTGTTGCGGTTGGTGAAGTCGTTCTGCGGACCGCCAGACCCCTCGTCGAGGTAACTCGGGCCTGGACCGATTTCGCCGATCCAGCCGGAATCGGCGGCGGGCGGAATCGAATAGCCAATGTGCTGCAGGCTGTAGAGCAGGTTCGACGTGCAGTGTTTCACGCCGTCTTCGTTGCCGGTGATGATGGCGCCGCCGACCTTGCCATAGAAGATGTACTGGCCCTTCTCGTTGAATTCGCCCGAGTGGGCGTAGAGTCGTTCCACGATGCGTTTGGTCACCGAGCCGTTGTCGCCGAGCCAGATCGGCCCGGCCAGCACGAGAATGTCGGCGGCCTGCACCGCCTCGAACAGGGACGGCCAGGCATCCGTTGGCCAGCCGTGTTCGGTCATGTCCGGGTAAACTCCGGTGGCAATGTCATGGTCGATGGCGCGAATCAGGTTGACCTGCACGCCCTGCTCCCGCATGATTCGAGCGCTGAGATCGACGATGCCCTGGGTGTTGCTCACCTCGGGACTGCGTTTCAGGGTGCAATTGATGAAGATGGCGCGCAGGTCGGAGTAGTCAAAGGCTGCCGTGTCGGCGCGGCTGGTTTCATTCACCCAATGAGTAAATCACCCGGCCGAGGCCGATAACAGGGGTTGACTTTACCGTCGATGGCGCGCAACAGCCGGCGCTGCGACCTGAAAGCCGAAGCGCCCGGCTGATATCAGCGGATGCTGCCCGCTACTGGGTCAGTAGCCCGCGTCGTCCCGCCGCGCGTCGCAGGACCAGGCCGAGACCGGCCAGGTCCAGCAGCAGGATCAGGACCAAGAGGGGCAACGCGTTGGTCCCAGCACTGTCCAGAGTCGAGCCGAAGAGCGGTGTCATGTTCAACGCTGCGGGCGAGGAGTTGCCGGTGCTCACCGAGGCTGCATCGGTGCCGCGAAACAAGACCAATGTCGAGGCAGCCGGAATTGTGCTGGTTGTTGAGAACGGTTTGCTGGCTGAGGAATCACCGAATATTCTCCCGGCACTGTCGCTGAGTGTGATCGTTGCGGACACGTCGCTGATGATCTGGCTGCCTAGATGATTCAGCCGGCTCCGGGCATGCCGTGTGCCTCGGCGGCGTTGGCCGCGCAGATGCCGATGAGCGAGAGGCTCCCGACGGAAGATCGGATGCCGCGCCGGTCGTGTGGCCACCGCCGGAGTTGAGGCTGGTCCATGTAACTACGGCAGAGTGACGTGCGCGACAGGAGCGGCGACCGCAGCCACGATGGGCGTTACCGGCGCAGCGCCGGGAAACGCGACGACGTTGCCCGCCACGCTGTCTATCTCGGTGGGAAGCCCGGAAAGCAGCGCTGTCGCGATCGAGGTGAGGCGCGGGTGCGGCATCCGCTGTATCGCCGGAGCCTGGCGACAGAGCGCCGAGCAGCAGGGTGACAGCGGCGCACAGCAAGGCGACGCCGGTGCGAAGCAGGGCCAGTCGCAGGATGTGCCCACGCAATACCGAAATTATTTCGTCCATGAGACACACCCACCCTTATGGGAGATAGAGACTTCGGTAATTACTTTCTTATTTGAGAAGCGCCAACGAATCGGTGTCATCCCCAGAAATCTCAAAACGCGATGACCGCTTAAAAGGCGTTAAAAACTCCAAAAGGGTGTCTCGTGCGTGGCCGGGCATGCCCGCGCGGCGCGGGGAGGTCTCGATAGCTGGTATAGTTTTCAAGTGATCTCGGGGCGTTAAAGTTCGCGGAATCGACATGCGCTCGTAGCTCAACGGATAGAGCATCTGACTACGGATCAGAAGGTTGGGGGTTCGAATCCCTTCGGGCGCACAGATAAACCCCGTCTCATCAGACTTTTAGCTTGGTGGACGGGGTTTTCTCGTTGGGTAAGGTCCCGCTATTGTCCCGCTTTGAATAACGTAGCCAGTGCGTCGCGGGCCCCCGTCACTGACTTCGGGCAACTGATATAACTCTCCTTGGTCAGCGTGTCACTGGCATGCCCGGGCAAATCGGCCGCTGTTTGCGAGCCCTTATCCTCGCTAGTCACTGTGGCGGCAGTTTTGCGCAGCTCGTGCGTGACGAGTCCAGACATTTCGGCGGTCGCGCAAACGAATCGCCAGGCACGCGCAACATTCTTCGGGCTGTACGCCTAGCCGCTCGACGTGGAGAAGATTAGTTCGCCGCTGCGCGGCAACGTGAGGAGTCTGTCCGCAATCCAGTCCGGCACATCGACGGTGCGGCGCGAGCGAGGTGTCTTCGTCTTGCCTTGGTGCCGAGCGTTGGGGCCGCCATCGAAACTCTTGGGCAACTGAATAACTGTTCCGCTGACAGTGATTTGGGTCACCCCGCACCAGAGTCACATCCAGTATCTCTGTGTTGTTTCCCGCTCCTGAGTGTTGAACCGTCCCGGGTTTCATGCCGCCGTTTTGTTGGCGGCTTCGATATTTATCGGGCCGTTTGTTTCAGCGTCGTAGTTGCGTTCATATTCTTCGGGCGGCATGTTCCCGAGTGCGCTGTGCAGGCGCCGATTGTTGTACCAATCCAGCCAGTCGAAGGTGAGCTTTTCGACGTCAGCGAGGGTCTTCAATGGGCCCGCCACGAATGGTGAGGTCTTTGCCACGGCCTCGTTCTTGTAAAGCCCCATGACCGTCTCCGCGGCCGCGTTATCGTAGGCGTCGCCGATGGTTCCGCTCGAGGCGACGAGGCCTTCCAGAGCGACAGTCTCGGTGAATTTAATCGATGTGTATTGAGATCCGGCATCGCTGTGATGTATCAAACCGGGCCGTATGGCGTGGCCGGCATGGTCGCGGCGCCAGAGCGCCATATTCAAACAGACCTCAACGAACGGTGTGTCTTTGACCGTTGACGCATGCCAGCCCACGATCGCACGAGAGTACAGGTCGATTGCGAATGCCACGTAGACGAAGCCGCCCACGTCGGCACGTACGTGAAATCCGTTACCCAGCTGTGGTTCGGCCGGGGTGCACTGAAGTTTCGTTTGAGTAGGTCAGGGGCTTGAGGTGAGTCCTTGCCGGTCGAGGCCGACGCCCGGGGTTTCCGGCCCCGGACGAGGCCGTTCATGCCCTCGAGGCGCATCAAACGGTCGAACGTGTGCTTGGACACGTCAGCGAACCCGGCGCGGCGAAGCCACGCCGTCATCTTCCTCCGACCATAGAGGATCTCGGGTTGCTGACGACCCTGGACGTCTCGCACTTTCAATGCTTTGAGATGGTCGACGAGGACCGCGTCGCTCTGAACTTGCGCGGCGGCGGCGCGGGTCTTCCATGCCCGACATGACCGTGAAGTGACAGCGACGCCCTGCTCGCGCAGGACGCCGCACGTCAACTCGACTCCATGGCCGTTCGCCTTCATCTGGACGATGAAAGCGACTAGGGACGGTTGCGAGGGTCGAGCTCCCTGAGCTCAAGAAAGACGCGGCTGCTTTGAGGATGTCGTTCGTCTCGCGCAGGTCACGGTTCTCGCGCTTGAGGCGTTTGATTTCCTCGAGCTCCTCGGTCGTGGGCCCGGTGCGTTCGCCGGCGTTGGTCTGCGCCTGGGTGACCCACTTCCGGAGCGTCTCGGCGCCGATGTTGAGCTTGGGGGCCAGGTCACGGCACGCGGGCCACATTGACGGGTAATCCTTCAAACGATCAAGAGTCATGCGGACCGCTCGTTCGCGAACCTCTGTTGGGTGTTTCTTGGGCATATCCGAATCCTTTCACCAGAAAGAAAGCGGCAGGAAATCAGGGACGGTTCAGTCAGAGACCAAAAGAGTCACGCAGCCCACACGAATCATGACCAGCCTGCCAGCTGATAACCAGACCAGCTACAACCATTACAGAGACACCGCGAGCCAACAATCCTCCTGTGCATAACCCCCACCATGGCCGCACCCCGTGCCACGATCGCCGCATGCCTTACATGTGCATCCTCGAATGCCACGATGGCTCCTTCTATGTGGGCAGCACCTGGGACATCGACCGCCGCCTCTGGCAGCACAACGCCGGCGAGGGCGCCGCGTACACAAAACGCCGCCGACCCGTCAGGCTCGTCTACCTCGAAGAGTGCTCTCACATAGCAGATGCTTACGCCCGCGAAAAGCAGGTCCAAGGCTGGAGCCGCGCAAAACGCATTGCCCTGATCGAGAGCAGACTCAGCGATCTTCCCATCCTCAGCGTGCGCTCCAGCAAGACCCGGCCCGACGCGTCGCCGTCCGAGCCTGAGTAGCCCCCCGCTGGTCGAGGAGCCGGAACGCACTTCCCCGGCGTCTCGAGGTCGGCTCACCAGGTTTTGACTGCTCGCACGCTCGCGCTCAACCAGCGGCACGCACCTCGCCGGCGCCTCGAGACCTCATGAGCCGCGCGAGGAGGGCGAGCAGCCGCTAGCCGCGGGCCAGGGACACGCCCGACTCGGCGGCGAGCGCCTTGATCAGAGCAGATGCGTTCTCCTCCGACCACCCCGCGTCCACGGCAGCATCCACATAGTGTGCTGCGGCGGTGACACTGGGTACGGCTACCCCGAGTCCCGCCGCAAAGTCCTGAATCAGGCCCACGTCTTTCTGCATCAGCTTCAGTGCAAATGACGGCGCGTAGTCGTCGGCAAGGACCGCCGGGCCGACGCCATCAAAGATCGGCGACCGAAAATCGGTCACCTTCAGCACCTCAAGCACCTTCGGCAGATCCAGCCCCGCCTTCGCGGCGAGCGCGAGCGACTCCCCCAGTGCCAGCAGCTGCGAGGCCACCACCAGGTTGCCCACGAGCTTCATGCGCACTCCCGAGCCGCCGGGGCCCATCAGATGCACCGTCTCACTGATCGGCTCGAACACGTGCGCCGCCTCCGCAAACACGTCCGCGTCACCGCCCGCCACGATCCACAGTCCGCCACTGTTGGCCTCACCGCGGGAACCGAAAACGGGTGCATCGAGAAAGCGGACGCCGCGCGCGTCGTACGCCGTACGCTCAGCCGCACTCACCTCGGGGCTGATGGTCGACAGGTCAATTATGATCGAGCTGGTCTCCACGACGGAAGCCAAACCACCCTCGCCGAGCACCACCGCGCGAACGGCGGCGTCATTGCTCAGACAATACATGACGATGTCGGCCCCCGCCACGGCGGCAGCGGCGCTCGGGGCAGCGGTGGCGCCCGCGGCAACCGCTTCTGCCACCGGAGCCGCCGAACGGTTCCATACCGTCACGGTGTGAGAAGCAGCGAGCAGATTTTTCACCATGCCGAGCCCCATGGTTCCGAGGCCGAGGAATGCGATCGTGGTCATTTTGTGTTCTCTCCTGCTGTGATGAGCGCTGCCGGGGTGTTCGTGGCTTTCCAGGACTGTAAGAAACGAAGGAATGCTGTGGCGCCCGGATCCTGCAGCCCAATGCTGCGCTCCTGCAGCCATGAGGCACGGCCTCGACGGGACTGCAGTTCCTTTGATGCGATTACTCCCGCTTCGGCGGCGTTGATCGCCGCGTCGAGGGCACTCTCGCCCGCCGCAGCGTTCACCAGGGCGTCTGCGGCCGGGAACATGGCATCAAGAATGGTCTTGTCGCCGATCTTCGACTTGCCTCGCTGGCTGATCGATTCCGCCGCGGCCACCGCGAAGGCACCAATCTGGCCATCGGCGAGCGAGGTGGAGGCACCCCACACTTTCGAGCCGGCCAGCAGTGCACCGGCTACCAGAGCAGCCATGGTGGACGGGTTCGCGTTGGCGAACGCCTTGGCGCAGGCCAGCACCACCTCGGCGGGAGTCGAGTCGGCCGGAAGCACGGCCAGGGCCTCTTCCACGGCTGCGGCTCCGAGCGACACGGTGATACCGAGGTCACCATCGCCGAGGGCACGGTCAAGCTCGCCGAGTTCGTCCGAATAACTGGTGAACTCCCCGAGGCAATTGCGAATTGCGGTACTGAGGTCGTTTCCGTTCATGGGTGTCACGCTTCCTTGAAGAATGGGGATTCCGCTGGCGCGTTGAGCAGAGCGAGGCGCTCGTCGTTCAGCGCGAGCAGCGAGATGGAGGCTCCGGACATTTCCAGGCTGGTGGCATATTCACCGATGTAGTTCTTGTCGATGGTGATTCCCTGCTCGGTGAGCAGCTGGTGCACGCGGCGAAAGAGCAGGTACAGCTCCTCGAGCGGTGTCGCTCCCATGCCGTTCACGAGCACGGCCACGCGGGCGCCCGCGGTAATTCCAAGGTCGGCAACGAGGCGTTCCATCAGGGTTTCCGCGATTCGGTCGGCTGTTTCCACGGCTCCACGATGAAAACCGGGTTCCCCGTGGATGCCGATGCCCACCTCCATCTCACCGTCATCGAGGTCGAAGCTCGCCTTGCCCGTGGTGGGCAGAATCGTCGGCGACAGGCCAATGCCCATGGTGGCGGTGTTGTTGATGATGTCTTCCGCCACCGCCGCAACCTGCTCGAGGGAATCTCCCCGCTCGGCAGCAGCGCCGGCGGCCTTGAAGGCGAACATGATCCCGGCCACGCCGCGGCGGTCTGCCGCGCGTTCCTTGGGCTGGCTCGCCACGTCGTCACGGCCCACCGCGGTGAGCGTGGCGATTCCTTCCAGTTCCGCCATGTCGGTTGCGAGGTCGAAGTTGAACACGTCGCCGCCGTAGTTGCCGTAGAGGTAGAGCACTCCAGCCCCGCCGCTCACGGCTTTGGTCGCTTCGAGCACCTGAGCGGACGAGGGTGACGAGAACACGTTTCCAATCGCCACGCCGTCACACAGGCCGCGGCCCACGTAGCCCTTGAAGAGGGGAAGGTGTCCGGAACCGCCACCCGTGACGATGCCTACCTTGCCGGCGACGGGCGCATCCGCTCGCACCAGCACGCGTCGGTCTTCTCCCGGGGTTTTGAGAAGGCGGGGGTGAGCCAGCAGGATGCCCTCGACGAACTCGTCCACGAAGGCGCTCGGCTCATTGATTATCTTTTTCATGTGTATCTTGGTCCTTTTCCAGCTCAGGTTCGTATCAGGGAAGTGTCAGACGTCGGCGTCGCAACACCAGTCGGAGGGATGGTCTTGTGGGGTCGTCTCGTTCGCGTTGACATAACCGAGTCAAGAATCATGACCGCAATGAGGATCACACCCTGGGCGATGGCGTACTCATACGACGAGAGTCGAATGGCGGTGAATCCGCTCGACACCACCTGCAGGGTGAGGGTGGCCAGCACAACGCCGAAAACCGAGGCAAAGCCGCCGGTGGGATTCGTGCCTCCGAGCACCGCGATCACAATCACCAGCAGAACGTACGACGAGCCGTAATCAGCGGATGCGGTGGGGTTGCGCGCCAGAAACAGCACACCAGCCAGGCCCGCGAGCATGCCGCCCACGGTGTAGGTCTTCATGAGCACGGCGCGCGTCGGGATGGCCGAGTAGCGCGCTGCCACGGGGTTGGCGCCCTCCAGCTGAATCATGCGACCCAGCGCCGTGCGGTTCACGAGCACCGCCACCAGAATGGCCGTGATCACGAAAATGATGAACAGCACCGGAACGTTGGCGAGCGCGGCTTGACCGATGGCGCCCAGCACCGTCGGCGCCCCGTAGAGGGTCGACCCGCCGGTCCACACGATCGCGATCCCGTTGTAGATCTGCATGGTGGCCAACGTGGCCAGAATGGGCGTAATCCCCACCACGCTCACCAGGAATCCGTTAAAGGCTCCCCCGAGCATCCCCGCCACGATCCCGGCCAGCACAATCAGAAACCCGAGGCTGTTCGCCAGATCCGGGTTCGTGGCGGCAATGGCCGTATGCAGGGTCGAGATGGTGATGGCTGAGAAGTTGGCAATGGCCACGAGAGACAAGTCAATACCGCCGGTGAGCATCACCAGCATCATCGCGATGGCAATGATGCCAATTTCGGGAGCGGCAACGGCAATGTTCTGCAGGTTGATCGGGCTCAAAAACACCCGCGGGTTCAGAAACGTGAAGAGGGCCATGGCGAGCAGGAGCGCCGCCACCATGCGGCCGGCTCCCCGTTGAGCGCCGCCGGGGCGCACGAGGCGTCTCGTGAAGCGCCCCAGCTGATCATTGAGGTTGCGCAGCGGCGGGGGGTTCGGAGCGGATGCCCTGGCGCGCTTGTCTGTTGTCGGCGTCATGAGGCCATCTCCTGCTCTGTCTTCTGCTCCGTGTCGAGGTCCTGAATCACGCGCATGCGTCGGGCGTCCCGTCTCGCGGCAATGGCCTGGATACCCACACCCACGACGAGCAACACGCCTACGGCGGTGCGCAGCCAGGCGCTCGGCACGCCCACGAGCAGCAGGCTGTTCTTGATCACCTGCACGAGGAGAACCCCGAGCACGGTGCCGGTCACCGAACCGCGACCACCGAAGATGGCTGCACCACCGAGAATCACGGCGGCGATGATGTCGAGTTCTCCACCCACCAGGTCACGGGGATTGGCGCTGCGACTCAGCACAATATGAATGACACCCGCGATCGCGGCGAGTGCACCGACCAGCATGTACACCGAGATCTGTGTGCGCTTCACCTGAAACCCGGCGCGGCGGGCAGCTTCAATGTCGCCGCCGATGGCATAGAGGGAACGCCCGAACATGGTGCGCTTCAACATCCACCCCACGGCCAAGCACAGCACCAGAACGGGAACAACCAGCACGTGCAGGTAGGCCCGCCCAATGTCGGTGGTGATGTCGAACAGGTTGCTTGTGGCGAGGTCGGCCATCGATTTGGGCAGGTCGGCGTAGTAGGTGGCTCCCACGTAGGTGTACATCGCGCCGAAGAAGATCCCCTGGGTGCCGAGGGTCACAATCAGCGTGGGCAGGTTGAACCGGGCAATGACCACGCCGTTGATGAGCCCCAGTGCCGCTCCCACCGCAATGGCGATGAGGAAGATGCCGGGCAAACCCGGGTCGAAGCCGGCGCTCAGACAGAACGTCACCGTGGAGTAGCCGGCAAAGATGGCGATCGCGGCGAAGGACACATCGATGCCGCCGGTAATCACCACGATCAGAACGCCGAGGGCAAAGATCACTGGAACGATGGAGCTTCTCAAGATGGAGAACCCGGTGTTCAGGGTAAAGAATGTGGGGTTGGCGATCGACATCGCCACAATGAGCCCGAGGAGCACCAGGGCGAGGACGCCTTCGTTGTTGGTGCCGCGGAGTTTGCGCACGAGATCCATTAGGCCGACATCCGCTCTTGAATGGTGTCGACAGAGATTTGATCTCCGTCGAGAACGTGGGTGAGTCGACCATTTCGAATCACCAACACGCGGTGGCATGACGCCACGAGTTCCGGGGCGTCATCAGAGATGATGATCACCGACATGCCCGTGGCCGCCTCACCGCGCAGCAACTCCAGAATCTCTTCCTTCGAGCCGATGTCGACACCCACAGTGGGGCCGTTCAGCATGAGCACGGTGGGGGCCGTGGCCAACCACTTGGCGAGAACCACGCGCTGGGCGTTTCCGCCCGACAGCGTTCGAACGGGTGCTTCTGCGTGGGGGGCGTTAATCTTCAGCCCCGTAAAGAAGCGTTTGATGGTGGCCGCGGTTGCGGTGCGGCTCAGCATCCCCCACCGGGTGCGGTGGGAGTTGAGTGAGGCGGCCACGATGTTGTCGGCAATGGACTTGTTCAGGAACAACCCCTGGGACAGGCGGTCTTCGGGTACGTAACCGATTCCGGCCCGAACGGCGTCTTGAATGGTGCGAATGGTCGCCACCTCACCGCCCACCCGAATCTCCCCCGCGTCGGCGGGCGTCACGCCAAAGAGCGCCTCCGCAATCTCGGTGCGGCCCGATCCCAGCAGACCCGTGACGCCGAGGATTTCGCCGCGGCGCAGTTGGAAGGAGATGTCACGAAACGCACCGGCCAGAGACAGGTTGCTGACTTCGAGAGCGAGCGGTGCGGAGGCATCGAGCTCACTTACCACCCGGGATTCATCAACCTGACGCCCGGTCATGTGGTGTGAAATGGATCGCTGATCGAAATCGGATGTCGGACCGCTCACGACGCGTTGACCCGAGCGCATGATGGTGAGCCGTTGGGAGATGGCGAGCACCTCTTCGAGCTTGTGCGAGACAAACATCAACGCGACGCCCCGGGCGCGCAGGCGCTCTACGAGAGCGAAGAGTCGACTGACTTCGGTGTGAGTGAGGGCCGTGGTGGGCTCGTCCATGATGATGGCGCGCGCATCGTTCACGAGTGCGCGGCAGATGGCGGTGAGCTGCTTGTCGGCCACCGACAGGGAGCCCACTTCGCGGTCCAGATCGAGGTCCAGATCGAGTTCCTGAATGATGGCCGCCGCACGGGGCCGCACGGAGCGGGCCGAATACAGGCGCCGCCGGCCGGCCACCTCGGCCGTGAGCACGATGTTCTCGGCCACGGTCAGGTTGGGAAAGAGCGAAAAGTCTTGGTAGATCACCTGGATGCCGCCCTGAATGGCCGCATGCGCATTGATGTGGTCGAACGAGACACCATCAATGATGATTTCACCGGAGTCGGGGCGCTCGGCGCCCGAAATGATCTTGATCAGGGTGGATTTGCCACAGCCGTTCTCGCCGGCGAGACAGTGCACCTCGCCGGGAATCAGATCGATGGACACATCTCTGAGTGCGGGCACGCCCCCGAAACTCTTATTAATTCCTCGTGCCGAAACGAACGGGGTTGTCGTCGAAGCAATCGTCGTGGAATCCACAGCACTACCTTTCTCACCAGAGCGCTGGGGTGTGCACGTGTATCGTGCACACCCCAGCCGGTCGAACTACTTAGAAGTTGTACTTGGCCGCCGTGGCCGCGTCAGCTGCTACCGAAGCAGCACCGACGAAGACGTTGTCGTAGCCGTCCAGCTTCTTGAGCGAGTTGTAGCCCTCAATGCCGAGGTCGGTGCCGTCTTCGATGGTTCCACCGTCGGCGAGGATCAAGGCGATGGCCAGCTGTGCTTCACCGGCGAGAGCAGGATCCCAGAAGAAGATCTTGTCGATGGAGCCGTCGGCCAGGTACTGGTTGGCGACCGAGGGGATGGAGGTTCCCATCACGCACACCTGGTCTTCGAGGCCGGCTTCCTGCACGGCGCGGGCGATGCCGGGAACGTCGTTTCCGGCCGATCCCTGGAAGCCAGCGATGTTCGGGTACTTGGCCAGAACTTCCTTAGCTCGCTCGTAGGCCGTGCCCTGGTCATCCGTGCTTTCGATCGGCGTTTCCACGCGCGTCATGTTCGGGAAGTTCGCCTGCTGGTTGTCGTAGGCGGCACCCACCCACTCCATGTGGGTCTTGGCCGTCAGTCCACCCACGAACTGCACGTACTCACCCGTGTCACCCATGCACTCGGCGAGGTTGTCCATGATCTCGGAACCGTAGGAGGGGTTGTCAAACGCCTCAATGTCGATGTCCACGTTTTCGATGCCCGTTGCCTCGTGCGAGACCACGATGATTCCCTGGTCCCGTGCCTGCTTCAGCACCGAGCTGAGCGCCTCGGGCGAGTTGGGCACCACGGTGATGGCCGTGGGTTGCTGCGCAATGAGGTCCTGAACGATCTGCACCTGCTTCTCGGGGCTCACGTCGTCGGCGCCCTCCTGACGTGCATCGATCCCGGTGCGGTCGGCGAAGGACTTGACGCCCACCTCCATGCGCTGAAACCACGGGATGGTTTGGGCCTTCACGACCGTGACCATCACCATGTCGTCAGCGGCCGGCGTGGAGCTCGATCCGCTTGCAACGCTGCCCACTGAAGAGCAACCGGTGAGAGCGAGAGCGGCTCCGACGAGTAGTGCCGTGCCCCGAAGGGCGTGCTTGTGATTCATTCCGTTAACTCCTTTGTAAACGCTTCGTGACTCGGCCACGATCGGGGGCGGCACGTTTGCGATGCGCGCTCTTCGAGGAACTTATCCGCAAACTGCACGGTACGTCAAGCGATAACGAGCATAATTTGCGCAGTTTCACGCAATTGTGTGCGTACTGTGACCAAATTCTACGCGCACGAATGCCACATCCGCCGGGTTGAGTGCATGAAAAATCCTGATCATCTATGTATTCGTGCCAGATCACGAGCAAGGCCGCTGGATGCCATCACGAGAAAAGAAATCTCACAAACCTTCGTCTGCGCGTTTTTATTCGTAAATGTGCGCGTTTTCGCGCAGAAGGTTTACAGTGGAATGATGGCGCAGCGAACATTCGTCAGAACAACCTCAGGGGAGCCACACGCATGTCCAGACAGCTAGAGATTGCCGAGATTCTCAAAGCTCAAGGGTTCCAGTCCGTCAACAGCCTCGCCACGCACTTTGCCGTGACCACCTCCACCATTCGGCGAGACCTGGAACGACTCGAATCGAAGTCGCTCATTCAGCGCACACACGGCGGAGCCATTCCCGTTGAGCCAGCGGATGCCTTCGACACGTTCACCGGTCCGCTGCACCACGCCGAGAAGTCGGCCATTGGGCAGGCCATGGCGGATCGCATTCTCGACGGCCAGATTGTGCTGCTCGATGGCGGAACGACCACGCTCGAGGTCGCCCGTCACCTTACAAAACGGCGCCTCACTGTGGTGACCAACGACCTGGCCGTGGCCATGGAAATCGCGCAGAAGCGGTCGGCGCACCTGGTGTTCATCGGCGGCGAGCTGCTCCCCGACGTATACACAATGTGGGGGCCCGCCTCCGTGCTGCAGCTCTCCAACCTGCGGGTGGATGTGGCCGTGTTTGGGGCAGACACCGTCTGCGACGACGGGCTGTACCACACGAGCAGCTACGAGGTGGAGCTCAAACGGCTGATGCGATCCATCGCCAAAGAGGCCTTCTTCGTGGCTGACAGTTCCAAGTTCGGTCGCGAGGCACTCTTCAAGGTTCTCGAGGTGAAAGACTTCACCGCCGGCATCACCGACGACCTTCTCGACCCCCTTCGCGCTTCCCAATTCCCTATCCCCATAATCCAAGTCCCCAAGCACCCCACCCTTTAGCCCCGCCCGCAGCTCCCCGCCCGCTGGTCGCCGCCGCCCCGCTGGTCGAGGAGCCGGCACGCTTTTCGGGAGTGTCTCGTTAACGGTGTTTCCGGCGTTTTTCATTAGTAGGTTTCTGCGTTCGGCCAGCGGTCTCGGAAGGTGATGGCGAACGCGTTGAGAGCTGGCTTCCACCGCATCGTCCAACGAGCTCGGCCCTCACCGATGGGGTCGAGACTTCGCGTGACCAGATACAAGCATTTCAGTGCGGCCTGCTCGCTGGGGAAATGCCCTCGAGCACGCACCGCCCGCCGGTACCGGGCGTTAAGCGACTCGATCGCATTGGTGGAGCAGATCGCCTGACGAATCTCGGGATCGTAGGACAAGAACGGAGTGAACTCTTCCCACGCCGATTCCCATAACCGGATGATCGCACCGTATTTATTGCCCCAGATCTCGGTCAGATCATCCAACGCCGCCCGCGCCGTGTCAACGGTCGGAGCGGTATAGATCGGTTTCACCGCTCGTTTCATCGCATCCCAACCCTTCTTGGCGGAGAGCGTGAACGTGTTCCAGATCAGGTGAATGATGCACGTCTGCACCGTGTCAACGGCCACACGTTCCCGACAACGTTCGGCAATCCTTTCAACCCGTCACAGACCAGGAAGAACGTGTCGGACACACCACGATTCTTGATATCGGTCAGGACAGACATCCAGAACTTGGCGCCCTCACCGCCAGTGCCGGCCCACAACCTGAGAATATCCTTATCGCCATCTAAAGTCGCGCCGATGGCCGCGTAGATCGCCGCGTAGACGCCGTCCAACGGGCGTGCCTGCCACGTCTGCATCTCCGCGATCACCTTGTCCGTGATGCGGGAAATGGTCTCTTTCGATACCTGCGCACCATAGATCTGGTTGTAGCGTGCGCTGATCTCCCCGGTCGTGAGGCCGCGGGCATACAACGACAGCACGATCTCATCGACCCCGGTCAAACGGCGTTGTCGTTTCGGCACGATCACCGGAGTGAACGTGGCGTCCATGTCGCGGGGCACCTGAATGGTCACCGGCCCTGTCGTGGGACTCATCACCGTTTTGGGCCGAGTCCCGTTGCGCCCGTTCGAGTCGTCGCGCTCGTCCGGGGCACGGTTCTTTTCATGGCCAAGGTGATCGGTCATTTCCTCGTTCAGCGCGGCCTCAAGAAATGTTTTCGTGAACTGGCCCAGCAGCCCATTCGGACCGTCCAGGGCCAAGCCTTGCTCCTTAGCCAGGCGCACCCATTCCTTCGCCGCCACCGCCTCACGGGTCGGCTCAGATTTCGTTTTTTCGTCACAGCATCAAGTGTCGTCATCACGGCACCGTACCCGCCAGACCCACGTCCAGCGCGTCAGGCCGGCAACACCGTTTAAGAGACAGTCCCACTCAGCCTCCCGTAAAAGACGCATTACTACGCGTTCGCAAGCGCCAGTGACACCGATAACGAGAAATGAAATCAGAAGATATCGACTTATGTGAGGTTCTCTTTCGAATGATTCTACGAATCAATGTAGCCGTGCGTCTTGACATGATTTCTGGGGCGGGGATACCGTGAAGAAGGTTACCTACCAAGAGTTTCTGTAGCGAGGATCATAATTGTGAGTGCATTGGGAAAGACACAACAACCGCCCTCGACTGTGAGTGCGCGGCCGGAACGTGAAATGTGGTCCGGGCGGAGAGTGTTCATTCTCGCTGCCATCGGGTCCGCCGTGGGACTGGGTAATATCTGGCGCTTCCCCTACGTTGCCTACGAAAACGGCGGCGGGGCGTTCATTATCCCGTACCTGGTCGCCTTGCTCACTGCCGGAATACCGCTACTCTTCCTCGATTATGCCATCGGGCACCGATTTCGTGGGTCACCGCCGCTGGCAATGCGGAGACTGCATCCCAAAGCCGAAGCCATTGGCTGGTGGCAAGTCGGAATCTGTTTCGTCATTGCTGTGTACTACGCGGTGATCATTGCCTGGGCCGGCATGTACTTCATATTCTCCTTCACCACCGCTTGGGGCGACGACGCAGCGGGTTTCTTTACCGGCGAGTTCCTCCAGGTCAGCGATCAGGTGAACCTGGGCTTCGACTTCGTGCCCTCCGTGCTCATTCCGCTGATTCTCGTGTGGGGCGTGGTTATCGCCATCCTCGCTTTGGGAGTGCAAAAGGGAATTGCCCGCTCCTCCATCGTGTTTATGCCGTTGCTGTTGATCATGTTCCTCATTCTGGTCGTCCAAGCGCTGTTCCTTGAGGGTGCCTGGACCGGACTGGACGCGTTTTTCACGCCGGACTGGACCCGGCTCGGTGACAGTTCTATCTGGGTGGCTGCCTATGGGCAGATCTTCTTCTCACTGTCGGTGGCCTTCGGGATCATGATCACGTATTCCTCCTACCTGCGGCGAAAAACCGATCTGACCGGTTCCGGGTTCGTCGTCGGCTTCGCCAATTCCGGCTTCGAACTGCTGGCCGGCATCGGGGTCTTCGCGGCCTTGGGATTCATGGCGGCATCGAGCGGGGTTGGTGTGGACGAAGTCGCTGTCAGCGGTATCGGTCTGGCATTCATTGCGTTCCCGACCATCATTGCGCAGGCGCCGGCGGGTGTTCTGTTGGGAGTGCTGTTCTTCGGTTCGCTTGTGTTCGCCGGTCTAACGTCGCTGATCAGTATCGTCGAAGTCATCATTGCCGCCGTTCAGGACAAGTTAGGCTGGCGGCGGGTGAAGGCAGTGCTGGTCGTCGGCATCCCTATTGCCCTGATATCGATCCTGCTGTTTCCAACGACGACGGGCCTGAACCTGCTCGATGTAACCGATGCCTTTGTCAATAGCTTCGGAATTGTAGCCGTCGCACTGGTGGCCGTAGTGGCGATGTCCGCTGGGTTCAGCGCTCTTCCCCGGCTGCGCGAACACATCAATGCAACGTCCTCGATTAAGCTGGGCCGCAGTTGGCAGATTTTCATCGGCGGTGTCACTCCGGTGGTCCTGGGTTACATCCTGATCGACACCGTCACCACCAGGATCAGCGAGGGCTACGGCGGTTTACCGGACTGGTTTGTCGGCGTCTTCGGCTGGGGCATGGTGATTGCCTTGGTGCTGATCGCCTACCTGCTCTCGAAGATTCCGTGGAGTCATCGATCCGCCGCTTATGAGAAAAATATCCATGAACCGATCCTGGACGCCGAACTCGATGCGAATAAATCCGCCGCGGATGAGACCATGGATCGCGAAACTCGCCTGCCCGAAACCGCCGCATCCGGATCCTCAGCGGGGGAAAGGAAGAACCCATGAGTACCTCCGCGATCGTCATGATGATCATCGCTCTGTTGGCCGTATGGGGAGGGCTGGGGATGGCCCTGCTCAATCTCAAACGGCATCCGGAAGCCATCGACGACGAGGAAGCCGACGCTGTTTTGCACGACGGCGCATCCGTGTCGCCACGACGGTAGGTTCGTGACCCGCAAAGTGACGTTGATTTGCCCGCGGCTGAGTCGGTTCGCCAGATCGGCTGTTCGCGGATAGTTCTTCAGCACGCCCCGCTGCCCGGAGCGGGCGACCTTTGTATGAGCTTGAGAAAGCGGGCTCGCGCGACGACGGCCGTGAGGAGCAGATTTTCTGAAAGCGACGAAAATTTGGCACCCGGACCCCTAAGCCACCTGTTCGCAATGCCACAAATTTGCGTTGTTCGGTGGCCGGGAGGGCGGTTCGACTGCGGCGTGCTTTGTCCCTCCGCCACGACAGGTTCCTGCTGCTGAGGTCCCCGTCGCGGCAGAGACCGTTGCTCGTGTAGAGGATCACGGCAGCAGGATGGTCCCAACGGGTATTCCACCGAACGAGAGCTCATCGGGGTATTCCGCGAAGACTTCAACCTTTGGGCGCAGTTTGCGCCGAATTGAGATTCGTAGAGCAGGTAGATGCCGAGTTGAACGTAGTCGACCTCGATGTCGTCAAAGAGGTTTTGGGTAGCGGGCAGGGTCGTTGACACCATCGTGTCGGCACGCAGGTTGTGGTGGACGGCGCGACAGAAGCTGCGCCAGCGATATCCGGATGCTGGCCCAGTCCCGTTGACCGTCCAGCGCGGCATCGGCCAAAGTGCGCCACACTATCTCCACGTTCGTCATCGCATACTCATAAAAATACGGAAGGCAGTATCGGTATTTACATGGACGAAGACAGTGGGTCTTGGATTCTTGATGTTGGCGGGAGCACTGCTCGAATCCCTTCCGGCGCACCGCTTAACCCCGTTCGCCACGTGTCGGACGGGGTGCTTTGTGTCTTTTATCGGCGGGGATAGAATCGGCATCATGTCCCTGCCGCGCTTTCTGTTTGCCGACCAGCTCGGTCCCCACTACGACGACGGTGGGCCCATTGTGCTGGTCGAGGCGGCTGCCGTTCTGGGGCGACGCACGTATCACCGGGCTAAAGCCCACCTCATCCTGAGCGCACTTCGCCACCGCGCGCGGGAGTTGGGTGATCGCGCAGAGTTTCTGCGAGCCGAGCACTACCGGGACGTGCTCAAGGGCCGTAATCTCGAGGTGATCAACCCCACCTCGTGGGGCGCACGCGCGCTGGTCGCAGAATTGGGCGCATCCGTTCTGCCGAGTCGAGGCTTCGTGACGAGCGAACAGGACTTCGCCAGTTGGGCCGACGGCCGGCCCGCATCCCGGCTTGTGATGGAGCAGTTCTACCGCCACGTGCGCACGACCACCGGCACACTTATGCGTGGCCCTGAGCCGGAGGGCGGGCGCTTCAACTTCGATCACGACAATCGACAGCCGCCACCGAAACGTGCGGCCAGTCTCGGCCTGCCCGACCCGTGGGCCCCGGTCGAAGACGACATCGACGAGGAGGTGCGCCGAGACCTTGACCGCCTCGTCGCCGAGGGCCGAGTGCACTTGATCGGAGCGGATGGCCCGCGCCGATTTGCGGCCACCCGCGAGGAAGCGCTCGCGGCGCTGGATGATTTCGTCGAAACGCGACTGTCGGACTTCGGGCCCTTCGAGGATGCCTCGCTGATCGGGGATAGCACGATGGCCCACTCGAGGTTGAGCGTCCCACTCAACCTCGGCCTCCTGCATCCGCAGGAAGTCATCGACGCGGTCGTCCTGGCGTACCACTCCGGTCAGGTTCCGTTGCCCAGCGCCGAGGCCGTGGTGCGCCAAATCATGGGCTGGCGGGACTGGGTCTGGCACCTGTACTGGCACCTCGGTGAGAACTACGTCGCGGAGAGCAATTTTCTTGGAGCCCACGAGCCGCTTCCGCCAGCGTTTCTGGAATTGAACGGTGCCGCCGTCGAAGCGCGGTGCTTGAGCCACGTGCTCGATGAGGTTTCCCGCACCGGGTACGCGCATCATATTCAGCGCCTCATGATTCTGGGCAACTGGTCATTGCAGCGAGGCTACGAACCGTCGGCACTGTCGGATTGGTTTATCAATGCCTTCGTCGACGGAACACCGTGGGTCATGCCGGCCAATGTTGTCGGCATGTCGCAGCACGCCGACGGCGGCATTGTCGCGACGAAGCCCTACGCCGCCGGTGGCGCCTATATCTCGAAGATGACTGATTTCTGCGGGGGCTGTCGGTTCAATCCGAAAATTCGGCTGGGTCCGGAGGCCTGCCCGTTCACGGCCGGATATTGGGCATTCCTGGATCGCGTGGAGCCGCGCATCCGCGGTAATCACCGCATGGCCCAGCCGCTCGCCGGCCTGAGGCGTCTTGTGGACCGCGACGAGGTTGTGGCTCAGGAGCGCACGCGCACGGACTGGTAGGGACTATCCGGCGAAGGCGGTGCTCGGCAGGTCGCGTTCGCCGGAGATGATCGCGTCGACGACGCGTCGGGCGACATCCGCTGGCTGATAGCCGGTAGGTAGTGGCGGTGCTGACCCCTGGATCGGTCGGGTGGCCAGTCCCGTTTCGGTATGGCCGGGTCGTGCATCAAGAAAGCGGATGCCGTCCCGTCGCATCTCCCGGCCCGCCGCTTGCGCGAAGGCCGCGAGGGCTGCCTTCGAGGCCGAGTATGCCGCCATGTTCGCGGTTGGGCGCTCGCTCACAATGCCGCTGAGCGTGACAAAGAACGGATCACGATGCCCGCCGGATGATTCGGTCAGAGCGGGACGGGCGGCCCGGAGCAGGCGCATCGGTGCCGCCGCGTTCACCGCCATCAGCGTATCTATTGTTTCGTCAGCGACATCCGCTAGGGGGCCGAACGCTACGACTCCGGCGGCGTTGATGATTCCGTCGAGGCGGCCGTGTGCGGCTAGGGCGGCGGACACGAGCTGTGCGGCCGTGCTCGGATCACTCAGGTCGCCAGTGACCGTCGCTCCAAAGATGCCGAGTTCGGCGAGACGCTCAGCGCTGCGCCCGTGCAGGGTGAGCAGAGCGCCCTCTTCGCTCAGAAGCTGGGCAATTTCGCGGCCCAAGCCACCGGTAGCGCCGACGATAAGAACGGATGAACCGGAGAGGGAAGCCATGGCTTCATGATAAACGAGATGCTGAGTGCTTGCGCAAGATTAGGGTTTCCGTCCCCAAGTTGGGATAGCATCGACCAAAGCGAGCATTTCTCAACTTGTCGGCGTTCGTTTTGTTCCCAGGGACCGGTACGTGGTTGCACCCGATTTTCTCGCCGGGCAATGTTCGGGCGCACGGTGAGGAAGGCATTCCTGCGAGGGGCTGCCTCGGTGGGACGAGGGGTAGGGCCCTCGTTCCATCGCCCGACCTTTCGATGGCCGGCGTGGGTTAAACGTCGAGTGTTGGGTCCTCGTCACGCTCGCCAGGGCAGTCGACGCGCAGCTTGTCGCACAGTGCGGCGAGCTGCAGCAGTTCGGCCTGAGTCAGGGACTCGCCAATGCGCTCGGTGATCGCGCCCATGTGCATAACAGCGACCCGTCGAAACAGAGCCAGGCCTGCCTCGGTGAGCTCGATGATCGCGCCGCGCCCGTCGCTCGGGTCGCTGAGCTTGTGTAGATATCCGCGCGACA
Organism: Cryobacterium sp. Hh38; assembly: GCF_004403235.1. Classification (NCBI taxonomy): domain Bacteria; kingdom Bacillati; phylum Actinomycetota; class Actinomycetes; order Micrococcales; family Microbacteriaceae; genus Cryobacterium; species Cryobacterium sp. Hh38. Next base: position 23,076 of record NZ_SOHD01000005.1, read on the forward strand.
CGAGCCGATCAACGAGGCGACTCACGCTCGGCTGAGTCAACAGCACGTGCTGATTGAGATCACGCAAGCGGATGCGTCGCTCCGGCTGCCGAGACAGGTTGAACATCACGTCGTACTCGTTGAGCGAAATCTCCTTGGACGGAAAATTCGCGGCCAGGCTGCGCATGATGGCCACCTGGGCGCGAAACAGCGATTCCCACGCGCCCACCGCGATTGTTCGATCCACCACCTGCGGCTCCTAACCTCGTTCTATCAAGGATAGAGACTCGGCGGGGCAGGCCGGGCCAGGGTCGGTGGCTGGGCCGGGAGCATCCGCTTGCTGAGAAAAAACGGATGCCGTGCATGAAACTCGCAGGTGATTTTCTGGCCCAAAGGTGGCGCCCGTTACCTATTCGTTATATGTTTTAGGTGCGTCAACCGTTTGCTGTGGCGGACGACGTGAAATGTGATTGCAGGACACTCTTGGTGCAAGGGAAGAGGGTCAGTCGTAGCCTCTGCGACTGGCCCTCAGTCCTTTTAACCGGCAGCACGTGAGCGGCCGTTCAGAACAGGTCGGGGCTCGGCGTGGTCGACTGGCGGATAGCGACGTCCGCGTGGCGGTCGAAGCGGTAGCCGACACCGCGCACTGTGCGCACGATGTCTTCGTAGCGGCCGAGCTTGGAGCGCAGACGGCGAACATGCACGTCGATGGTGCGTTCGTTCGGGGTGTCTTCCTCGTCGGCGGAGTTCCACAGCGACGAAATGATTTCGGCCCGGTCAATGGTGCGGCCCTCACGCAGCACGAGGTACTGCAGCAGCTCGAACTCCTTGTAGGTCAGTGCTGCCGTCTCGTTATCGAGAATGACGCGCTTGCGGGAGATGTCGACGACGACACCGCTGCGGGCTCGGTCGAGTTCTTCGGGCTCGGCGCGGTGGGCGGCGAGTGCGGCCGGATCCTGCAGGGCCAGGCGCACGACGTCAACGTCGCGGCCGCCGGCGCCCTGGGGGGCCAAAGCGACGGCGGCGTAGGTCTCGGACGAGGGGGCGATGTCGGCGGCGAGGGCCTTGAGCGCCTCGACGATGCGGTTCAGGCTTGTGCCGGCCGCGGCCGCCTTGGCTTCATCGATGCCGACGTAGAGCACGAAGCCGCGAGCCTCGGTGCCGCTGGGCACGGCGCGAATGCGGGGGGTGGCCACCGGCGGGGCCAGGGTCAGGTCGGGGCGGTTGAACGTGGGGCGAGTGGCGTGGATGTGTGCGAGAGACATGGGAGAGGTCCTTGACTGTTCGATCGACGGGAGCCCGACGGATGCGCGAAGCGCCTATTCCGTGCCTGAGACTCGAGGTGTGGCCCGTGGGGCCGGAAGGCGAATGCATCGAAAAGCATTCGGGGCGTCAGCCTGAACTGTCAGGCAGTGAACGCGAGGGGGAAAGTCGCGGTTAGCGGCACATTCGGCAACAGCGGATGGCGGGGGTGCCGGCCATCATCCTGGCGGCAGTCCCGGGGGCCTCGAGGGAGGTCAGGGGGCGTGCGCTGGTTGTCATAACTGTGAGTAAAGCGGAATGTGACGCCGCGTGTCAATTTGGCGTCGCGGTAAGTCACCGAATGACGTGCAACACGTTCGCAGCGTGCTGCCCGTTTAGGCGATTCCGTGCAAAATCACGTCTTTGTGAAATATTGCATGACGAAACGTGGATTGATCAAAGATTATTGATGTGACCCGGGCCTAGCGTGTCGTCGGTCGCAGGACCTGCATGAAATCAGACCAGGCCGTACAATCGGTCGCCCGCATCACCGAGGCCGGGCACGATGTAGCCCAGCTCGTTCAGCTTCTCGTCGACGGCGCCCAGCACGATCGTCACTTCGCGGCCGGCCAGTGCCGCCTCGACGGCGGCGAGGCCTTCCGGGGCCGCCAGAATGCAAATGGCCGTCACGTCGACCGCGCCGCGGTCGAATAAAAAGTTGATCGCGGCGATGAGCGAGCCGCCGGTGGCGAGCATCGGGTCGAGTACGAAACACTGCCGATCCGACAGATCGTCGGGCAGGCGTTCGGCGTAGGTCGTCGGCTGCAGCGTCTCTTCGTTGCGGGCCATTCCGAGAAAACCAACCTCGGCGGTCGGCAACAGCTTGACCATACCTTCCAGCATTCCCAGGCCGGCGCGCAGAATCGGCACGACGAGCGGCTTTGGGTCGCTGATCCGCACGCCCTGCGCCGCCGATACGGGGGTCTGCACGGTCACGGCTTCCACCCGTACGCCGCGCGTACCTTCATAGGCGAGCAGCGTCATGAGCTCTTCGACCAGCGATCGGAACAGCGGCGACGGCGTGTCCTTGTCGCGGAGCACGGTGAGCTTGTGCGTGATGAGCGGGTGGTCGGCAACGTGGACTCGCATAGGCTCGATTCTACTAGACGGGTTGAGGTGAGACATGGGTGCACGAGACCAACACGATGAGTGGATGCTGCTGGCCCTGACCGAGGCGCGCGCCGCCCTGGCTTCCGACGACGTGCCAGTCGGCGCCATCATCGTCGACAGCGCGGGCCAGGTGATCGGCCGGGGCCGCAACGAGCGCGAACTGCACCAGGACCCCACCCTGCACGCCGAGGTCGTCGCCATTCGCCAGGCCGCCGCGCACACCGGGGACTGGCACCTGACCGAATGCACCCTGATCGTCACGCTCGAACCCTGCGTCATGTGCTCCGGCGCCATCCTCGCCGCCCGGCTGCCCACGGTCGTCTTCGGCGCCTGGGATGAAAAAGCGGGAGCGGCCGGGTCGGTCTACGACGTGCTGCGCGACCGCCGACTCAACCACCGGGTCGAGGTCTTCGCTGGCGTCAACGAGGTCGAGTGCGGCACCATTCTGCGGGAATTCTTCGAGGATCCGGCGCGCAGAAGCCGGCGCTGAGTCCTACTCGAGTCCCTTGATCACGAAGCTGTCGGTCGGCGGGTCGGCCAGGTTCGGGTCGAAGTAGATATCCGGCTCGAGATAGATGGTGCGGACCAACGGCACGGCGGCTCGAATGCGGGTCTCCACGGCGTTGATATTCGCGGCGACGTCGGTAAAGCGGTGGTCGCCGTCAAAGGCGAGTTTGGCGCCGACCAGAATCTCGTCCGGGCCGAGATAGAGGGTCTTGAGGTGAATGATGCGCCTGGTCTCCGGGCCGTCGAGAATGGCCGCCTCGATGGCATCGAGATCTCTCCTGCTGGCGCCTTCGCCGACCAGCAGGCTCTTGGTCTCAATGCCGAGAATGATCGCGACGAGCACGAGCAGCGCGCCAATGGCGAGCGTGCCGATCGCATCCCAGATCGGCTCGTCGGTGATGATGGTCAGGCCGACACCCACGAAGGCGAAGGCCAGGCCGGTGAGCGCCGCGACATCTTCGAGCAGTACGACGGGCAGCTCGGGCGCCCTCGCGTGCCGCACGAACTGCACCCAGCTCTGCTTCCCTCGCACATGGTTCGATTCCCGAATCGCGGTGCGCAGCGAATAGCCTTCGAGGACCATGGCGATAGTGAGCACCAGAATCGGTAGCCAGACATTTTCGAGCGGATGCGGGTGCTGCAGCTTGTCGAAACCCTCATAGAGCGAGAACACACCGCCGATCGAGAACAGGATGATCGACACCACGAAGGCGTAGACGTAGCGTTCGCGCCCATAGCCGAACGGATGCTCCAGGTCGGCCCGCTTTTTCGCCTTGCGACCACCGAGCAGCAGGAGCAACTGGTTGCCGGCATCCGCTACCGAGTGCACCGCCTCCGCCAGCATCGAGGAGGAGCCGGAAAAAGCCCAGGCCACGAACTTGGTGATGGCAATGCCCAGATTGGCCGCGAAGGCCGCCACGATTGCCTTGTTTCCGCCCGATGCGCTCATGGGATCATCTTAGAACCGGCGCCAGCTGGCGGAGGCTGCGCTCAGGTGGGGCGTTTTGGGCACCTCGATGACGGAAAAAGTAGACTGATCGGATGACTTCTTCCCCGAATGTGACTCTGCCCACGATCGCCTTCCTCGGCGCCGGCTCCATGGCTCGCGCCATTCTGGCCGGCCTGCTGAAGCCCGGCGTCACCGTTGAGGGCGGTATTCGCGTCACCAACCGCACCGCGGTCAAGGCCGCCGAGCTGGCCGACACCGACGGTGTCACCGCCTACGCGACCGAAATCGACGCTGACGCGAACCTCAAAGCCATCGACGGCGCCCAGATCGTCATCATCGCCGTCAAGCCGTACATGGTCGCCGATCTGCTGGCGGAAATCGGCACGTCGCTCGCTCCCGGCACGCTCGTGCTGAGCGTCGCGGCCGGCGTCACCATCGACACCTTCGAATCGCTCCTGCCCAGCACCGTGCACGTCATCCGCACCATGCCGAACACGCCCGCCGTCGTCGGCATGGCCGTCACCGGCATCAGCGCTGGCACCCGATCGACCGACGCTGACCTCGAACTCACCCGTGCCCTGTTCGCGACCGTCGGCGACGTTCTGGTCGTTCCCGAGAGCAAGCTCGACGCCCTCAGTACCATCAGCGGCTCCGGCCCCGCGTACGTGTTCTACCTGATCGAGCAGCTCACCGAAACGGCCATCGCCAAGGGGTTCACGCCCGAAGAAGCGGCCATCATGGTCAACGGAACCTTCCTCGGTGCGAGCTCGCTGCTCGCCGTTTCGGACAAGTCGCCGAGCGAACTGCGCCGCCTGGTCACAAGTCCGGCCGGCACCACCGAGCGCGCCGTCTGGGAGCTCGAAAAGGGTGGCCTCAAGGAACTCTTCGACACCGCAACGGATGCCGCCCTGGCGCGTGCGAAGGAACTCGCCGCCTCCTAGCGCCTACAGCCCCTCGGCGATGGCGGCCGTCGCCTGCAGCCAGGCTGAGCGGGTGCGGGGCGCCAGCGCGTCGACGTTGAGCGGTCCGCCGCCGACCAGCGAAGCGTCGTAGGGAACGTCGACGACGGTGCGGGTGAGCTGGCGAAAGTGGTCGTGCAGGCGCGCGGACAACTGCTCATCCGCGGTCTTCGACGGTGAAGCGAGTACGGTCACCGCCTGGGCGACCTTGTCGGCGTGCCCCTTCTGGCGCAGGCCGTCGAGCAGCGAGGCTGCACCGTAACCGGTGTCCTCGCGGATGGTCGAGACGATCACGAGCTGGTCGGAGGTCTCCACGGCCGCCTCCCAGTTACTGGCCCGCATGTTGTTGCCGGTGTCGATGACGAGCACCCGGTAGAAGCGGCTGAGCGTTGTATGCAGTTTGCGGAATGCGACATCGTCGATGCTCGCCGCTCCGGCCGGATCGAGGTCGGAGGCGAGTGCATCGAACTGGGCGTCGCCCTGCGACCGTACATAGTTGTCGAGGTCGCCCACCCGGGAGCGAGCATCACCGAAGCGATCCAGGTCGCGCAGCAGATCGACGGCCGTATTGGTGTGCCGAGCGGCCTGGGCGCGTACGCCCAGGGTTCCCATGGTCTCGTTGTTGTCCCAGGCGAGGGTATAGCCGCCGCGATAGATGCCGAACGTTGCCGCAATGAGCAGCGTTGCGGTTGTTTTGTGCGCCCCGCCCTTGGGGTTGAGGACCACGATCGTGCGGGGGCCGTTCAGACTGCGCTGCACGGCGCTGATGGCGCTGCGCTGCATCTGCTCGGTGGGACTCGGCGCGAGCGAGACCAGCCCGCCGGTGAGGCGGCGCATGGCGCCCTGCCAGCCGTGCTCGGCCGGACCGGTCGGTGCCGGCGGCCGCGAGCTCAGAAAATCGGCGAGGTTGGGCGGGACGGTGGTCGATGTCGCGGCGGCCGCGGCAGCGGGCGAGGTAACGAATGGCGAGGTGGCTGGACGTGATGTGACCGGCACCGATGTGACCGGCACCGATGTGACCGGCACCGATGTGACCGGCGCTGACGCGACTGGCAGCGACGGTGTCCGCTCTGCTCCGCCGACGGATGCCCGCGGCTCCACGGCAACAGCCAGAGGAGCGAGCAGGGATTCGAACAGGCTGACGGGTTCATCGTCGGGTTCATCGGCGGCGGCTTCTGCGGCGGGCGGCTGCAGCAGCGCAGCAAACGGGGTGCGCGCATCCGCTTCGATCGGCACGGCAGGCCGCGGCGAATTGTTCTGCACGGGGAGCGGCACGGTGTGCGCGGGCTTGGGATGCCGCCCGACGACGACCGGTCCGGCGGACTCGACGCGTCCGTTCGGGTGCACCGTCAGCGGCCAGTCGCCCTGCTCGTCGCTGACCTGCAGCAGCACAGACTGCCCGCGGGTGCGGGCAGTCTCGACGACGAGACCGATGATCTCCTCGCGCACGCCGGCCTCATCGTTGCCGGTCACCGTGCGCGTTGCGCCGTTGATGGTGACCTCGCCCGTCGTATCGGTTTGCACTTCGGCGATGATGTCAGCGGTGGTGTCAGGCACCGTGAATCCGGCCTCGGGCGCAACGGTATCGGGGAGCGCGGGAACGTTTCGTGACATGGATGAGCCTTTCCGTCCTCGGACATGACGCCACAGGCAGCCTCGCCGAGCTGCGACGAGTTATATCCGTAGTAGGAGAATAGCCGGTCGCCGTCCACGAATTGGAGGATTATTCACCGAATCCGGGTGCATTCCGCCAGAACGGATGCGGATCGGCTAAGATCCGAGCGCCGCGAACCGCTCGATGTCGGCTTCGGCGCCCGACACGATGATGAGGTCGTGGTTGGAGACCACCGTCTCAGCGGTGGCATAGGTGAACGGCTTTCCCGGACTCTTCACGCCGACCACCGTGACGTTGTACTTGCGACGCACGCCGGAGTCAACCAGGTTGAGGCCGCGGATCTGCTTCGGCGGGTACATTTTCACGAGGGCGAAGTCATCATCAAACTCGATGAAGTCGAGCATGCGACCCGACACGAGGTGGGCAACGCGTTCCCCGGCCTCGGCCTCGGGGTAGATCACGTGGTTAGCGCCGATGCGTTCGAGGATCTTGCCGTGTGACTTGGAAATGGCCTTGGCCCAGATCTGCGGGATCTTCAGGTCAACCAGGTTCGCCACGATGAGCACGCTCGCTTCGACCGAGGCACCGGTTGCGCAGACGGCGATGGAGAAGTCCTGGGCGCCGATTTGCTGCAGCGCCTCGAGGGAGCGGGCATCCGCTTGCACAGCGTGGGTGACTCGCTCCGACCATTTCTGCACCAGCGCCTCACTCGTGTCGACCACGAGCACTTCGCGGCCGAGACGGTCGAGCTGGCCGGCTGTGGCAGCACCGAAACGCCCGAGCCCGACGATCAGTACGGGAGCGTCGTGTTTGATGCGATCAACCAACGATGGGCCTCTCTTTTGGGTGTTTGAACAGTTGCCTGCTCTGCCTTGCGGCCAATGCTGCCGCGAGAATCACTGTACCAACCCGGCCCATGAACATCGTGGCCGCCATCACGTACACGCCTTCCGGTAAACCACCACGCCGAAAATCAACAGGGCGATCGAGCGGTTCGACGGCCAGCGAGCCTGGCCAAAGTTGCCTGACTGAACGGACTACCCAATGATCGGGCGTTCTTCCGGGAGCGAGTAGAGAACATTGCGTTGTTTGAGCGCAAGGGCAGCAGCCAGACCGATCGGGCCAATCCGGCCGGCCAGCATGAGGAGGCTAAGCACGTATTTTCCCGCCGGGTGCAGCTCTTCGCTGAGCCCAACAGACAGGCCGCAGGTAGCGAAAGCGGAGATAACTTCGAAGAGGATGCGATCCAGCGGCTCATCGCTGATCATCATGATGAGCCCGGTCGCCACGAGCACGAGCGTGGCGCCTAGGAATGTGACACTGATGGCGAGCCGCAGGGTGCCGTCGGGAATCGTCCGTCCGCCGATCATGACGCGCCTATCGCCACGCGCTTCCGCGACGATGGCGAGGAAGAGGACCGCGAGCGTGACCACTTTGATGCCTCCCGCAGTCGATGCGGATCCGCCACCGACAAACATCAATGCGTCCGTCATGAGGAGGGTGATCGGGTTCGATTCGCTCGTGTCCGTGATGGCGAATCCGCCGGAACGCATCATGGTCGAGGCGAATAAGGCGTGGAAGAGCTTGTCCGGGATGCTGAGGTGTTCGATTGACCGTTCATTTCCCCATTCCATGGCTCCCCAGGCAACCGCTCCGGCGATGAGCAGAAGTGTGGTCGTGCCGAGGGTTAGCTTGGTGTGCAGGGTCCAGCGCTTTCTATTCCACTTGTGTTGGATCAAGGTCAGATACACGGGGAAGCCGAAACTTCCGACGAATACTCCAATCATGATCGGGGTCAGAATCCAGTAGTCGCCATCGAACTGGCCGAGGCCGCCCGCATGCGAGACGAAGCCGGCGTTGTTGAACGAGGAGATTCCGTAGAAGAGTCCGTGCCAGACGCCTTCCCACCAGTTGTCTTCGATCATCACGAACCGTGGGATCAGGACTGCCACGAGTGCCGCTTCGATCGCTAGCGTGGTCAGCACCACGGTGCGAAGCAGACTGCCGACCTCACCGAGCCTCGACGTGCCGAGGCTCTGCTGAACGAAGACCTTGTCGCCGAGGCCCAGGTGCCGAGTAACCGCCCGCGCCAGGAGCAAGGCAATCGTGACAATGCCGAGCCCACCAATCTGGATAGCGAGCAGAATCATCGCCTGTCCGAAGAAAGACCAGTGAGTTGCTGTGTCCAGCGTCGTCAGGCCCGTCACTGTCACGGCCGAGACGGCGGTGAAAATGGCATCGGGCAGGGGCGTCCGGTTCCCATCTGCCGCAGCGATCGGAAGAGACAAGACGATGGCGAAGAAAAGAGCGGCCGCGACGAAGATGAGTGCTGCGGCCCGGGAGGGCGAACGCTTCACGAACTCGCGGATCAGGGACCGAGGCTCCTGCGTTTGACTTGGTTCGGAGTGGGCGTGGTGCATGGGGATTCTCCGCTCGACGATGAGGGTCGCTGACCAAACTCGTCGACACTCTAATGACTAAATTAAGCCGCAGGTATCGATCCGGCCCGCCATCGGTCCGAGAGTCGTGACCTTGGTGCGCAACTGCCAACGATATCGATCAGGGCAAGCTCATTAATACCGTGTGTAAACAATAACGCCCTCACGCGGTCCCGGATGCGCACCAAAATAGAGAGTGGGTGGGGGAGGGACGGCCCTGTCCCGGTTCTCGACAACACCAAGAACCCCCGATTGACCTGCGACCTGTGCCAGTTTGACATGGTACTACCCAGCGGTGGTTTTTACCCAGTACGAATGACTACCCTGAGGGTATGGCAGACATCTTCACCGTGGTGGCAGACTCGGCGCGACGCGACATTTTGCGCATCCTCTTGGAGCGGGCTGATCCCGCCGGCGAGCCCGGGAGCGCGGGGCGCAGCGAACTGAGCGTGTCCGACATCGTCGGTCATCTCGGGCTGAGCCAGCCGACTGTCTCCAAGCACCTCAAGGTGCTGCGTGAAGCCGGTCTGGTCACCGTGCGCGAAGACGGGCAACACCGCTTCTACCGACTGGAATATTCGCCGCTCGAGGAGATCGAGGATTGGCTGATCCCGTTCCTCAGCGTCGACTTCGATCAGGCCGTCAAGACCGCCGATCTGGAGGGTGAGGGGTTGAAAGACGAGCAGCGCGCCTTCGCCTCGGCCATCGGCAAGGCTTTCGCCGACGCCTCGCAGATGTCCCAGGTGGTCAAGGATGCGACCGCGAAGAAGTGGCGCAGAAACGGTTGAAATCGGGCGTTTCGCGTTCCCACGACCGGCCCGATCCGACGGTTGAGTAGTTGGAGAGCGTTTTGTCCGATAGAATGGTGTTTTCGTGTCAGTCGCGGGCCCCGCGACTAAACCAATACTTGTGAGGTCCGTGTGGGTTCTGTAATTAAGAAGCGACGCAAGCGTATGGCGAAGAAGAAGCACCGCAAGCTGCTTCGCAAGACTCGCCACCAGCGTCGTAATAAGAAGTAGAACGACTCCTCGTTGTTCTGTGAGCAAAGCGCTAGCCCTTCGGGACTGGCGCTTTTTGCTTGCCTGAGAGACGGCTGGGCGGAGGAGTGTTCCTGCGCGTTGCACCGGTAGCATAGCGTCGATGTGCCATTACCCCGAATGGGGGTGGCGGTGCCATGGTGCGCGGCATCACTATTGATGGAAAACGTGGGCGTTAGCGTCCGAGAGGCTACACCCGTGAACCACGCTCCCTCGGCGCTCTTGCGTCGATGTACTGCTGCCATAATCATCCCGCTGCTGGTGCTTGCTGGGATTATACTGCCTACCAGCACTTTCACGGCACAAGCGGCCAGCGCGGCCGCCACGCTCGCGGTGAGCGCGCAAGGCGCTGCCATGGCTGCGGATCCCGCTGATCCCCGCCAATCAGTGATCGTGCAGGCGGCGTCATCCGCTGCCGGCGTCGCCCTCGCCGAGGCTCAGAGCCGAGCGGGCGTCAGGATTGACAACCGCTACCGCGCGGCATTCGCTGGTTTCTCGGCCAAGCTCACCGCGGCCCAAATCGCGCACTTGCGCAGCAGCCCCCTGGTCGAGCGGGTCGAGCTGGATACCGCAACTCACATCGACACCTTGCAGCCGGATGCCCCATGGGGACTAGACCGCATCGACCAGCGTTCTTCGGCTCTTTCTGGCACCTACGACTACGGAACGTCAGGGGCTGGCGTGACGGTCTATGTGATCGACTCGGGAATCCGGCTTACCCACACCGAGTTCGGTGGCCGTGCGACGAGCGGCTATGACTTCGTCGATGATGACAGCGACGCCGGCGATTGCAACGGCCACGGCACGCATGTCAGCGGCACCATTGGCGGTACGACCTACGGTATTGCGAAGTCCGTGAGCATGGTCGCCCTCCGCGTCTTCGACTGCGGAGGGAGCGGCTACGTCTCGGACCTGATCGCTGCCGTTGACTGGGTCGTTACCTACCGGTCAGGCCCCTCGGTCATTAACATTAGCGGCGGCGGCGAGTCCAACGCCCTGCTGGACGAGGCAGTGGAAAACGCCTCGGCAGCCGGCGTGCCGGTCGTCGTCGCTGCGGGCAACAGGTCGCAGGACTCGTGCGGTACCGCCTCTCCGGCCGAGACGCCCGCGGCGATCACCGTCGGCGCAACCGACGAGGGCGACTACCGGTCGAGCTACTCCAATTTCGGGGAGTGCGTCGACCTGTTTGCCCCCGGTAGCGGGGTTCGCTCCAGCTTCATCGGGTCGGATACTGACAGTACGCTGATGAGCGGTACATCCATGGCAGCGCCCCATGTTGCTGGTGCCGTAGCGCGGTACCTACAGGTCAGCGCGTCGTCAACTCCCGCGCAAATCGACGACTTTCTTTCCGCACAGGCAACGCAGGGGGTGGTCTTCGACGCTCGGTCAACGAGCAACTATCTGCTCTACGTCTCGCCGGGGAACAGCGACGTCTCGCTGGGGAACAGCGACGTCACCCCGCCGACCGTGACTAGCCGGGTGCCGGTCGTCAATGCACGGTCGATCAGCCAGACGGCGAACATCTCGGCGACGTTTAGCGAACCGGTCATCAATGTGACGGCGAGCTCGTTCTCACTGCGCTCCCAAACGGCAACGGTAGCTGCGGCCGTGACCTACGCCTCGGGGACAAACGTCGCCACGCTCAACCCGTCGTCGACCCTCGCAGCGGACACGCTCTATACCGTGACCGTGACCGGTGTGCGTGACATTGCCGGCAACGTGATCGCCGGCACGAGCTGGTCGTTTCAGTCGGGTCCGGCACCCACGATCATCGCGGCGGTCCCCAGAACGGATGCCCGCGCAATCAGCCGGACCGCCAACGTCACGGTCACCTTCAGTGAGCCGGTGACGAAGGTTTCGACGACCACGATCACGATGAAGACGGGAACGACGCTCGTGCCAGCGGCCGTCACGTATGACGCGACAACCCGCACGGCGACCCTCAACCCCACAGCCACCCTCGGCGCCGACAGACTCTTCTCGGTCAACGTGTCTGGCCTGCTGGACGCCGTCGGCAACCCGTTAGTGCCCACCTCCTGGTCGTTCACGTCGGGGCCGGTACCCACTATTACCAGTGTCAGCCCGGCATCGGGGGCGACATCCGTTAGCCGTACCGCCAACGCGACGGCGACCTTCAGCGAAGCGATCATCGGCGTGAGTTCGTCAACGGTAAAATTGACGAATGCTTCGACCGGCACGGTTATTACGGCAGTGAGGAACTTCAATTCGACGACGAAAGTTCTCACGATCAATCCCTCCGTGACGCTCGCGTCCAACACGCTGTACCGGGTGACGATTACGGGCGGTACCAGTGCGGTGCGGGATGCGGCCGGCAACCCCCTTGCAACGAAAACCTGGACGTTCCGAACCGGTAGTTCCATCTAACAGAGCATGGTCTAGTCGAGTAACCGCGGCCTCGTAGGCTAGACCCATGCCCACCGCACACCTCACCCTGATCGGCAAGCCCGGTTGTCACCTCTGCGACGACGCACGCGACGTGGTCGGCAGCGTTGTGGCCAAGCTCGCCGATGACGCATCGGCCCTCACTATCACGCTCGAGGAACGTTCCATTCTCGATGACGCCGAGTTGCACGACCTCTACCTGGAGGACATCCCGGTGCTCCTCATTAACGGCCAGGTGCACAATTACTGGCGCATCGATCCGGTGCGCCTGCGCACCGCCCTACTGGAGGTCTCATGACCATTCGTCACATCGTCTGCTGGAAACTCAGCGCTCTCACCCCGCGCAAGAAGGCCGACGACGCGGCCCAGATCGCTGCCGACTTGAACGCCCTCGTCGGGGTTGTGCCCGAGATTCGCGCGTTGACGGTGGGGCCGGATGTTGCCGGCAACGAGAACTGGGACGTCGCGCTGATCGCCGACTTCGACGACCTCGAGGCCCTCGACCGCTACCAGAAGCACCCGGAGCACAAGAAGGCTGGTGCGTTCATCCGTACCGTCGTCGCCGACCGCCTGGCGGTCGACCTCGAGGTCTAGTTGATCCTTACGGCTCGAGGCGGGTCGGGCCGCGGAACAGGTAGGTGACCTCGCGAATCGACGCCTGGTGCAGCATGAGCATCAGTACGCGCGCGAGGCCCATGCCGAACCCTCCGTGCGAGGGTACGCCGTAGCGGAAGAAGTCCAGGTAGCCCTCAATCTCCTTCGGGTCGAGGCCCTTCTCGATCGCCTGCGCTTCGAGTACCTCGATGCGGTGCTCGCGCTGGGCTCCGGTCGAGATCTCGGTGCCGTTGAAGATGAGGTCGTAGCTCTTGGTAATCGACGCGTCGCCCTCGTGACGCATGTGATAAAACGGGCGAATGCTCGAGGCGTAGTCGGTGAGGAACACGAATTCGTGTCCGTACTTCTCGGCCACGTAGGCGGCGATCTGGCGCTCGCCCTCCGGGTCCATGTCGTCGTCGTCGCGGGGAACCTCGTAGCCGCGGCTCTTCACGATCTCCTTGGCCTCGGCCAGCGGGATGCGCGGGAACGGCGTGCTCGGAACGGTCACCTCGACGTCGAACAGGGCCTTGACCTCGTCGCCGTGCCGGGCCTTGACGGCGGTGAAGCCGGCGACCATGAGGTCTTCGTGCAGCTGCATGACGTCGTCGTGGCTGTTGATCCAGCTGATCTCGGAGTCAACACTGGTGAACTCGGTGGCGTGGCGGCTCGTGAACGAGGGGTCGGCGCGGAATGCCGGGCCGACCTCGAAGATCTTGCCGAAGCCGGCCGACTGCGCCATCTGCTTGAAGAACTGCGGGCTCTGCGCGAGGTACGCCTTCGTCTCGAAGTAGCCCACCTCGAACAGTTCGGCGCGACTCTCGCTCGCGCTGGCCATGAGTTTGGGGGTGTGCAGCTCGATGAAGTCGTGCTCGATCCAGTACGTGCGCAGCGCGTGCTCGAACGTGGTCTGAATGCGGAAGATGAGGTTCTGCTTCGGGTTGCGCAGGTCGAGGAAGCGCCAGTCCATGCGCTTGTCGAGGCTCGAGTCGGCCGCGATCGGCGTCTCGGGGATGGCGGCCGACACGACGGTGAGGGTGGCCAGCTTGATTTCGATGCCGCCGAGCTTGACCCGCTCGTCGTGCTTGAGCGCACCGGTCACCGTCACGAAGGTGCCCTGGGCGAGACCCGAGATACTGGTCGCCGGCTCGTCGGCGACGACCTGGCCATCGGCATCCGTTGTGCGGGGATTGACCAGCTGCACGGCGCCGGATTCGTCGCGCAGTACGACGAATTGCACTTTTTTCTGGTCTCGAACGGTATCGACCCAACCGGACACCGATACGGGGCCGTCGTCGAGAGCGGACAGGTTCTTGATTAATACGCGCGAAGTCACTGTTCGAGCTTAGCCGGAGCCGCCCAAGGTCCCCGCCGAGGGGAGCCCGGTGTAGAAGTATTGAAGTTGCTGCCGATCGTGGATGACCTCGCCCGGAGCATCAGCATCGTTGACGTCTGAGCGCTCTCACGGCGGTTTCAAGGCTGGGGCCTCCGTAGACTAGTCGGGTGGTAGCCAGTCAAGTGCATCTCGTGCGTCACGGTGAGGTCTTCAACCCCGAACGCGTGCTCTACGGACGGCTGCCGAACTACCGGTTGTCCGAGCAGGGTGTGCTCATGGCCGCCACCGCCGCCGCCGAACTGGTCGAGCGCGGCCGCCCGGTTGTGCGCGTGATCGCCTCGCCGCTGCAGCGAGCGCAGGAATCGGCCGCACCGATCGCCGCCGCCTTTGGGCTGCCGGTCGACAGCGAGGAACGCATTATCGAACCGACCAACGCATTCGAAGGCAAGCGGATGCGCGGTTCAGACGGCGCGCTGCGCGACCCCCGCAACTGGCCGGCTTTGGTCAACCCGCTCCGGCCGAGCTGGGGCGAACCGTTTCGGGCTGTCTCGAAGCGGATGCTCGCGGCGATCGATGACGCCTGGAACTCGGTCGACGAGGGCGATGTTGTGCTGGTCAGCCACCAGCTGCCGATCTGGATGGTGCACCGCTCCCTCGCCCATGAACGACTCGCCCACGACCCGCGCAACCGGCGGTGCGATCTGTCGAGCATCACGACGCTGTCCTGGCGCGGCGACCACTTCGCTGAAACCGGTTATGCCAGCCCGGCCGCAGAACTTCTCGATCCGAGCAACGACGTGGGTGCCGTATGAGCCGCGTGAAGAGTCGCCGGGTCGCCCCGCTGTTGGCCGGTCTCGCCGCAGCCGCATTGTTGCTCGCCGGCTGCTCCTCTGACCCGCTCGCCGAGCAGTACCGCGAGGGCTCGAGCAAGGGCTTCATCGCCGGCGACGGCAGCGTCACCGAGATCCCCCTCGAAAGCCGCGGCGAGGCCATCGAGTTCTCCGGCGTGACCGAGACCGGTGAAACAGTCACCAGCGCCGACAAGCTTGGCGAGGTTCTGGTCGTCAATTTCTGGTACGCGAGCTGCGCGCCGTGCCGGGCCGAGGCATCCGATCTGCAAAGCATCAACGCGCAATTCGAAAATGAGGGCGCGAGTTTTCTCGGAGTCAACGTGCGGGACCAGGCGCCGAACGCGATCGCGTTCAACGAGACCTACAGCGTGACGTACCCCTCGGTGCTCGACGTCGACACCGGCGCCATGCAGCTCGCCTTCAGCGGCAGCATCCCGCCGAACGCGGTGCCCACCACACTCGTGCTCGACGCCGAAGGCCGGGTTGCCGCCCGCATTCTCGGCCAGGTCACCTCGCCCTCCATTCTGGAAACCCTGATTCGCGACACGATCGCGGAGACTGGCGCGATCATTGATAGCGGCACCGGCGAGTGAACAATCCCTTCGGAGAGATCGTCTTCAGCGGGCAGCTGCTCTTCGCTATTCCCATCGCGCTCCTGGCCGGGCTGGTGTCGTTCGCCTCCCCGTGCATTTTGCCGCTCGTACCCGGCTACCTCGCCTACATCGGCGGCTTCACCGACGGGCGCACCGGAACCTCCAAACGGGATCGGCGCGGCCGCAACCGGCTGCTGGCCGGGGTCGGCCTGTTCGTGCTCGGCTTCACCGTGGTGTTCGTGCTCACTGGCGTCGTTTTCGGCGCGGCCGGATTCTGGCTCAACTCCTACCGCGACCTGATCACCCGGATCGCCGGCGTCGTGGTCATTCTGCTCGGCCTGGTCTTCGTCGGCCAGTTCGGTGCGATGCAGCGCACCATCAAAACCAGTTGGCGCCCCAAGATGGGCCTGGCCGGAGCGCCCCTGCTCGGCGCGGTGTTCGCGGTCGGCTGGACGCCGTGCACCGGCCCGACCCTCACCGCCATCAACTCCCTCAGCCTTGGCACCGGCTCACCCTGGCAGGGCGGTCTGCTCGCGTTGTTCTATTCCCTCGGCCTCGGTATTCCGTTCCTGTTGATCGCCCTCGGCCTCAACTGGGCCACCGGATCGGTCGCATTCCTGAAACGGCATATACGTGCCATCAACCTGTTCGGCGGCGTTTTGCTCGTCGTTATCGGAGTCCTCATGGTGACCGGCATCTGGAATGCCTGGCTCCTCGACCTGCAAGGGGTGATTGGCAGCTTTGTCCCGGCCATCTGACCACTACGATTCCCGCCCGCAGACACCGGGGGTCGTGCAGCCCAAGCTCGGCCTGACCGGCTGGCTGCGCTGGTTCTGGCGTCAGCTCACGAGTATGCGCACCGCCCTGTTTCTGCTGCTGATGCTCGCCATCGCCGCCATTCCCGGATCGCTAGTGCCGCAGCGCAGCTCAGACCCGAACGGCGTCACCCAGTACTTTGCCGACAACCCCGACCTGGCACCGGTCCTCGACCAGCTGCAAGCCTTCGACGTGTACACCTCGGCCTGGTTCTCGGCGATCTACCTGCTGCTGTTTATCTCGCTCATCGGCTGCGTCATTCCGCGCACCAAACACCATTTTCTGGCCCTGCGCGCGAAGCCGCCGACCACTCCGGCCCGGCTCTCCCGCCTGTCGGGTTTCATCGAGCATGACGCGCCGGCTGAAACGGATGCCTCCGCCGCCATCACCCACGCCCGCACCCTTCTGAAATCCAGCGGCTACCGCGTCGCTCGGTTCGAGGCTGAGGGGGAGTCATCGGTCTCGGCCGAACGCGGCTACCTGCGCGAGACCGGGAACCTGATCTTTCACGGCGCCCTGGTAGGCGTTCTGGTCACCGTCGGATTCGGCGGCGGCTACGGCTTCAGCGGCCAGCGCGTGCTGGTCGAAGGCCAGACTTTCGTGAACACTCTGCTCGCGTACGACTCCTTCAACCCTGGACGTTTCTTCGACGACGGAACCCTCGACCCCTACACCCTGAGCCTCGACGACTTCGCGGTGGCCTACGAGCAGCTCAACCTGCAGGCCTACGGCCAGCCGATCGACTTCACCGCCGACGTGACCGTTACTCCCAAGGGCGCAGAAGCGGAGCCCAGCGTGGTTAAGGTCAATGGGCCGCTGCGCACGAATGGCACGAGCATCTACCTGCTCGGCAACGGCTACGCACCGACCATTCAGGTCACGGCCCCCGACGGCACCGTGGTGTTCTCCGATTCGGTACCGTTTCTGCCGCAGGACGCCAACCTCACCTCGCTCGGTATCGTCAAGGTGCCAGACGGTCTGGCCGAACAGCTCGGCATGATCGGTTTCTTCTATCCCACCCAGGACAAGGCCGAGTCCGGGGCGAACTTCTCCAGCTACCCCGACCTCGAGTATCCGCTGCTCACCCTGAACGTGTACACCGGCGACCTCGGTCTCGATGACGGCGTACCGACATCCGTTTATGCCCTCGTCACCGACGATCTGACCCAGCAGAACGGCGGCTCCACCGGTGTCGACTCGATCGAACTCAAGCCGGGCGAGTCCACCGAGCTGCCGAATGACCTCGGCACGGTCAGCTTCATCGACAACGACCCGGCAGCCTCGGCTGCCGGCGATCTCAAGCAGTCGGTTCCGCGCTTTGCCAGCTTCGACATTCACCACGATCCGACCCAGATCTGGCTGATCTCCTTCTCCGCACTCGTGCTGTTCGGCCTGTTCACCGGACTGCTCGTGCCGCGTCGCCGAGTCTGGGTGAAGGCGACCACGCGTGCCGATGGAACGGTTCACCTCGAATATGCCGGCCTCGCCCGTGGTGACGACCCAGCCCTCGGCAGCGCCGTCACGGCCCTGGCCGACCGACATCTGAAACTGCTCAAGTCCCACCAACCCATCGTCGCCACCCCCGAAACGACTTAGGCTTAGATCGTGAATCTGACTGACCCCGCACTGCTCAACTCGTACTCGCTCTACGCGCTGTATTCGGCGATGGGCGTCTACGCCCTCGCTTTCATCGCCTTCGCGATCGACCTCGCCCGCCGCTCGAGCGCGGTCGGCGTGATCGAGGCGGCCGACCTGGTGGAAACGGATGCCGCTGCTTCGGCCGGCGCCGCAGCATCCGCTGGCGGTACCCGCACCCTTGAGCGACCGGCCCTGAAACGGCCGGTGCTGTCCCGCCTCAGCGCGCGGATGGACAACGATGCGGCCATGCCCTACGGTCGCTCGTCGAGCCTACGAGTGGGCGTCTCGCTCACCGTGCTCGCCTGGGCACTGCACCTCGTGGCAACCGTTATGCGCGGTTTCGCCGCCGACCGGGTGCCGTGGGCGAACATGTACGAATTCGCCATGACCGGAACCCTGCTCATCATGACGGTGTTTCTGCTCGTGCTGGTGCGCTCGGACCTGCGTTTTCTGGGAACCTTCGTCACCGGCCTCGTGCTCGTGCTGCTCGGAATTGCCGCCCTGCAGTTCTACGTCGAGGTCGCCCCGCTGCCGCCGGCGCTGCAGTCGGCCTGGCTGGTGATCCACGTTTTCGTGGCGTCCCTCGGCACCGGAATGTTCGCGCTCGGTTTCGCCTTGTCGACCGTTCAGCTGTTGCAGTCGCGGCGGGAGAACCACGTGCTCGAGGGAGCTGCCGCGCCGCGCGGGGCGATCGCATCCGCTCTGCGCCTGCGTTTTCTGGCCACGCTGCCGTCGTCAGTGACGCTGGAGAATCTGTCCTACCGCATCAATATCGTCGGCTTCATTTTGTGGACCTTCACCCTGATGGCCGGCTCGATCTGGGCCGAACAGGCCTGGGGCCGCTACTGGGGCTGGGACACCAAAGAGGTCTGGACTTTCATCATCTGGGTCATCTACGCCGGCTACATCCACGCCCGTGCGACCCGCGGCTGGCGCGGATCACGCTCGGCCTGGCTGTCGATCATCGGCTTCAGCGCCGTCATGTTCAACTTCGGCATCGTCAACGTGTTCTTCAAGGGCCTGCACGCCTACTCCGGCCTGTAGCCTGCAGTCATTCGAAAGCGGGTAAACGGTTGCTTCAGCCCGTCTGAATCAACCTTTCACCCGCTTTCGCCATTCGGTTGCGCGCTATCCGGCGGCGAGGAGCGCGTGGGTGTGCGCGAGGCGCGCCAGCCACCAGTCACGGCGCTCCGGACTGGCCGCGTGCTGCGTAAGCAGAGCAGGGTCGGGGGCGACCCGGCGCACCGGAATCGCGCCGTCGACCGGGAGCAGAGGGTGGGTCGTGACGTCCTCGGCCAGCAGCGAGGCCGTGCCCAGCCCGCAGTCGAAGTACAGGCCGGGAACGGATGCGGCCAGGTGGGCGCCCATGGACAGCCCGACCGAGGTGTCGAGGGCGCTGGAGACGACGACCGGAAGGCCGGTCTGGCCGATGATCGACAGGGCGGCGCGAATGCCGCCGAGTGGCTGCGCCTTGATCACCAGGATGTCGGCGGCGCCGGCCCTCGCCACGGCGAGTGGGTCGCTGCTCTTGCGCACGCTCTCGTCGGCGGCGATCGGCACGCTCAGGTAGGTCGTGCGCTGGCGAATCTCAGCCAGTTCCGGCACGGTCAGGCAGGGCTGCTCGACGTATTCGAGATCAAAGGCGCTCAGGGCGTGAATGGCATGCTCAGCCTCATCCACGTTCCACAGTCCGTTCGCATCGATCCGGATGCGTCCCTCCGGGCCGAGCACGCGGCGCACCTCGGCGACCCGGGCGACATCGTCGGCCAGAGTCTGATCGGGGCTGGCCACCTTCACCTTGGCTGTGCGGCAGCCGGGAAAACGGGCGAGCACTTCGGCGACCTTGTCGGCGGAGACGGCGGGCACGGTGGCGTTGACCGGAATGCTCGTGCGCAGCGGGTGCGGCGAGTCCTGCCAGCCGAAATCAATCGCGGCCCGCAGCCAGTTGACTGCCTCAGCGTCGTCGTATTCGACGAAGGGAGAAAACTCCGTCCAGCCCTGCGGCCCCTCGAACAGCAGCGCTTCCCGGCTGTCCAGGCCTCGAAACCGGTCGAACAGTTTCAGGGAGACGACGTGCGCGGAACCGAGAAGCTCTTCCAAGGGGGGGACCGTGGCATCCAGTGAGGTCATCATGGATCCAGTCTGGCAGCCTCCGGCTGGGTAGTTGGTCAGAGCGAATCCTGATAGAGGTCATCCCCCTCATGATCGTGGTCGATGCCGTTCGGCTTGACATTGACCAGGGCGACCGCGATTCCGGGGGCGATGAGCAGATAGGCGTCTTGGAACCGGCCCTCCCCGCTGTTTACCCGCAACCAGTACGGCAGCCCGGCAGCGATGGCGCCGTCGATCTCCACCTGGATCGACTCGACCGAACGGCCGCCGAGGGAATAGGGCTTGCCGCCATAGACGATGTCGATGCGGTTCATGGTTCGTCCTTCGAGCTCAGTGGCGCGAACGGGGAGCGAGGTTCTGGAACGATTTGCAGGCCGCCGGAGGAGTTGGCCGTGGCCATGAGCGCCTCGATCCACTCGCGGTTCAGGGTGGGGGAGCGGCTGCCGAAATATTTGTATGCGATTGGGATGCCGGGGTGCAGCCAGATGGTGCTCCGCCCGTTGCCCGCCTGCGGGTCATCGCGCCAGGTGAAATAGAACGATTCGCCGCGCCGAAGCTTGGCTCCGACGACCACCTGGATATGCGCCAGAACTCGATCGTCGAAGTCCGCGGTGAGGATCGAGTCGTAGGTCAGCTTTCCCATGTCTCGCTCCAGCTCGCGTGCATTCGGTTGATCCTGACCCCGCTAGTCGCGCAGGTAGTGCTCCAGCCGGGGCACGTGCAGAAGAGCCAGGGCGCGTTTCTCGATTTGCCGCACGCGTTCCCGGGTGACGCCCTCGATGTGGGCGATCTGGTCGAGGGTACGGGGCTCGTTGCCGTCGAGGCCGAACCGGGCCCGCAGAATGGAGCGTTCTCGGGGCGGCAGTGTTTCCAGAAAGAAGCGGATGTCCGCGGCACGCAGGGTCAGGGTGGCGTGCTCGTCGGGCTGGGGCAAGTCGTCGTCGATGATGAGTTCAGCCATATCGCCGGCGCCATCACCGACCGGGGTGTGCAGGGAGATCGGTTCGTTGTCGTACTGCAGCAGCCGCAGCACATCGCGCACTGGAAGCTGCGCGGCCTCACCGATCTCGCGTGCTGTCGGGTCGCGGTCGAGCACGCTCGTGAGATCACGACGGATCCGCTTGATCTTATTCAGCTTCTCGGCCGTGTGCACCGGGATGCGGATCATGCGCGATTTGTCGGCCATGCCGCGGTGGATGGCCTGGCGGATCCACCAGGTGGCGTAGGTGGAGAACTTGTAGCCGGTCATGAAGTCATACTTTTCGACCGCACGCACCAGACCCATATTGCCGTCCTGAACGAGGTCCATGATGGGCACCCCGCGACCGGAATAGTGTTTGGCAATGCTGACGACCAAGCGCAGGTTGGCCTCGATGAACTGGTTCTTGGCGCGGCGCCCGTCTTGCCCGAGCCAGGCCAGGTCCCGATGCTCCACCGAATCGCGCGGGATGGCATCGCCGTCCCGCAGCAGTCGAGCCTCAGCGAACAGACCCACCTCGATGCGGCGCGCCAGATCAACCTCCTGCTCGGCGTTGAGCAGAGTCCCCTTGCCGATGCGGCGCAGGTAATCGCCGAAGGCATCCGTTGATGCGGCGCTGTAGCTGGCCGATGCCGCGGCGCGGCGCGGCGCGGCATTCGCTGCCGGGCGCGGCAGCGAAGCGGCGTTGGTGTTTCTCTCAACAGTCGTCGTCATGAGCGCTTGCCCCCGCACTGGCTGCTGCTGTCTGTGATATTCATGGCCACCTCCCCGTGTATTCCAAGTCTTTAGTACACCCCCGAAGAGGGGTGGCGATCAAGGGCTTGACATATTGTTTGGTAAAGATTACCTGAGGTTATTTCGTCTTTACAACCGTGGGTATTACGAGTTGGTGAAGCCGCAAGCTGCGCGTCCGCCCCCGTAGGCTGACAGCATGAGCGAACAGGTATCCGAAATCTTCGATGCGAGCCGATGGAAGGCCGTTGCCGGCTTTGAAGACCTCACCGATCTGACCTACCACCAGGATCTGAGCGGCCGAATCGCCCGCATCGCCTTTGACCGGCCCGAGGTGCGCAATGCCTTTCGCCCCCGCACGGTCGACGAGTTGTTCAGCGCTCTGGAAGACGCCCGGCTGAACTCGAAAATCGGCGTCGTTCTGCTCACCGGCAATGGCCCGAGTGCCAAGGACGGCGGCTGGGCCTTCTGCTCCGGTGGCGATCAGCGCATCCGCGGCCGGGACGGCTACAAATACTCCGAGGGCGAGACGGCAGCGGGCATCGACCGCGGACGCGCCGGACGCCTGCATATTCTGGAAGTGCAGCGTCTCATCCGCTTCATGCCCAAGGTCGTCATCGCGGTCATACCCGGCTGGGCGGCTGGCGGCGGGCACTCCCTGCACGTGGTCTGCGACCTCAGTATCGCCAGCGCCGAACACGGCAAATTCAAGCAAACGGATGCCGATGTCGGCTCCTTCGACGCCGGTTACGGCAGCGCCTACTTCGCCCGCCAGGTCGGCCAGAAAGCCGCCCGCGAGGTGTTCTTTCTGGCTCGCGAATACTCGGCCCAGCGTGCGCTCGAGATGGGCGCGATCAACGCCGTCGTGCCGCACGCCGAACTCGAAACCGTGGCACTGGACTGGGCTCGAGAGATTCTGACCAAGTCGCCCACCGCGATTCGCATGCTCAAGTTCGCCTTTAACGCCGTCGACGACGGGCTGGTCGGCCAGCAGGTGTTCGCCGGCGAGGCCACCCGCCTCGCTTATGGCACCGATGAAGCCGTCGAGGGCCGGGACTCCTTCCTGGAGAAGCGTGAACCGGACTGGTCGCCGTACCCGTGGCAGTACTGACGTGAGGCCGCTGCTCGCGGTCGCGCCGGAGCATCCGCTCGACTTTTTGGCCGTGCTGCGAAACGCGCTCGCCGGCAGCGGGCCGGCCGTGCTGCCGCTGTCGACCGATCGGGCTGCGGGAATGCCGGTCCTCGGCGACGTGCCGAAGCGGGTCGCCGTGGTGATCGAGACCTCCGGGTCGACGGGGGCGCCGAAACGGGCCATGCTCGCCACCAATGCGCTGCTGGCCGGTGCCGCGGCGTCGGCGGTCGCCCTCGGTGGACCGGGGCAGTGGCTGCTGGCCCTTCCGGTGCACTACATCGCTGGGGTGCAGGTGCTGGTGCGCTCGATCGCCGCCGAGACCACCCCGATCGTGCTACCGCCTGGCCACTTCGATCCGCAGAATTTTCTTCGTCTGGCCGAGACCATGACCGAGCCGCTGCGCTACACCGCGCTGGTTCCGGTGCAGTTGGCCCGGCTGCTCGACGCATCGGAGGACCCGGCCCTGCTGGCCGTGCTGCGGCGCTTCACCGCGATTTTGGTCGGCGGGCAGGCCATCCGACCCGAGCTCATCGCGCGGGCGGCCGAACTGGAGGTGCGGGTCGTGCGCACCTATGGATCGTCGGAGACGGCCGGTGGGTGCGTCTACGACGGGGTTCCGATCGGGGACACCCTCGTGCGTCTCGTCGACGGGCAGCTCGAGCTGTCGGGCGCGGTGCTCGCCGAGGGGTACCTCGACGATGCCGCGCGCACCGCTGACCGGTTCATCGTGGAGCAGGGGGTGCGCTGGTACCGCACCGGCGACCTCGGCGAGGTCGATCCCCTGAGCGGTCGCGTCACGGTGCTCGGCCGGGCCGACAACGTGATCATCTCCGGCGGCGAGAAGGTGTCCCTCGATGCCGTCGAACGGATCGTGCGGTCCTGTGTGGGCTTCGAGACGGCGATTGTGCTCGGTGGCGATGATGCCCAATGGGGCCAGGTGCCGGTTCTGGTGGTGGCCGGGCCGGAAGGCGCGGCGGCGGATCTGGCTGTCGTGGGGTCATCCGTTGTGACGCTGCTGGGGCGTGCCGCCAGGCCCGCGCGCGTCGTGCGAGTGGAGCAGATCCCGCTGCTGGCCTCGGGTAAGCCCGACCGGGTGGCGTTGGCCAGTTCTGTGTTGGCCAGTCCTGGGCCAACAAGTAGCATGGTGGCGTGGCACAAGGAGCTCGGCCGGTCAGGCCCAAACAACAAAGACTGAACCCTGCGGCGACGCTGGCGGGTGCCGCTTCCGGTGGCAAGAAAAACGGCAAGTCAGGCCATCCAGCCTTCAAAAACGTACCGCGCAAGGGGCCCGCCGCGGTCACGCCGGCCACGGCCGTAGACTGGATCGCCGGTGCGCGCCTACGCACCCTGCCACTCGCCATCGCTCCTGTGCTGCTCGGCACCGGAGCCGCCATCGTCGCGGCCGGCCCCGGCGTCTACCACCCGGTGCGCGCGCTGCTCGCCCTCGCGGTGGCCCTGCTGCTGCAGATCGGCGTCAACTACGCCAACGACTATTCCGACGGCATTCGCGGCACCGACGCTTTTCGGGTCGGCCCGGCCCGACTGACCGGCGGCGGCGTTGCCAACCCCCGTACCGTGCTGCGCGTCGCCCTGGTCTTCTTCGGCCTCGCCGCCGTGGCCGGCCTGACCCTCGTCATTCTGACCCAGTACTGGTGGCTGCTGCTCGTCGGCGTCGTCGCCCTGTTGGCGGCCTGGTTCTACACCGGTGGCAGGAAGCCCTACGGCTACCTCGGCCTCGGCGAACTGTTCGTGTTCGTCTTCTTCGGGCTCGTCGCCACCGCCGGCACCACCTACGTGCAGGTCGGCGACTTCACGACCGAGAGCGTGCTCGGCGGTGTGGCGATGGGACTGATCGCCTGTGCCGTGCTCATGGTCAACAACCTGCGGGACATCGTGCCCGACAAGGCCGCCGGCAAGCGCACCCTCGCGGTGCGCATCGGCCGCACGGCTTCCCGGGTCGTCTTCTGCGTCTTCCTGCTGCTGCCGTTCGTGATCGCCGGACTGTTCAGCCTGGTTTATCCGCTCGGGATCTTCACGTTCTTCGTGCTGCTGCTGGCGCTGCCGGCCTGCCTCATCACGGTCACCGCGACGTCGGCCAGGGAACTCCTCCTTGCGCTGAAGCTGACCAGCCTCGCGGCGCTGGCCTACGGGCTGCTACTGGGACTTGCTTTCGCGTTCTGAGTTGGTGGTTTCTTCGGCATTCAGCGCCTGGTCCTCGACCTCAGAATCCGGGTTTACCGGCTCCTTGCCGGGGTGCCGCGCCTGATACAGGTCACGCGCCACGCTCTCGCGGGACTTGCCGAGAAACAGGTAGGACAGGCACAGGCCGAGCATGGCAGCGATGACGGCCGCAGCCCAGGGCCAGAAACCGAGGGAGAGCAGGATCGCCAGCGGTACGGCAAACATCAGCACGCGCATCACGGAGTAGTACAGCCAGGGGGCCACGAATTTCATGGGCCAAGTTTAGAACGCCGCGCCTGAGCATCCGCACATGTCTCTCACGGCCAAGCGCCATAGAATCAAGACATGCCCAAGCTCTTGATCGGACTAGGACTGGCCCTGGTCATTCTCACGGTCTACACCCTCGTAGACTGCGCCGTCTTCGACCGCAAACGCATTCGAGGTTTGCCGCGCTGGGTGTGGATTTTCGTCATCGTTCTGGTACCGCTGATCGGCCCGCTGCTCTGGCTGCTGGTCGGCCACGGACGCTCCACGCCCACCACCCGGTCGTACCGATCGGTCGCTCCCGATGACGACCTCGATTTTCTGCGCGGCCTGAACGGCGGCGGCGTTGCCACAGCAACCGGCGAAAACCGGCCATTCAACGAGAAAGACCAGCAGGAGCGCATCCGTCGGATGGAGCAGGACCTCGCCGATCTCGACAAGAACGATCCGACACCGGGCAATGGTACCGGCGTAGACCCGAAGAAGGAGAAGAAGGAACCGGGCGAAGGCGAGCAGCCTGGCCGTCGGGATGCCTGAGCCGTTCAACGGTAGCCCGGCGACCGATTTTAGTTTCTCCCTTCTAAACGAATTTATACGTCTCGGGCTGCGCGACCTCGTGCTCTGTCCCGGTGCGCGTTCGCAGGCGCTCGCGCTGGCCGCGGCCGAGCTGGAACGGGCCGGCGGTATCCACTTGCATGTGCGCACCGATGAACGCAGCGCCGGCTTTCTCGCGCTCGGCCTTGCGCTCGAGACCGGTCGGCCCGCCCTTGTCGTCGTGACGTCGGGCACGGCCGTGGCCAATTTGCACCCGGCCGTGCTCGAAGCGCACCATGCCGGGGTGCCGATGATCCTGCTGACGGCCGATCGTCCGGCCGAGCTGCGCGGCATCCGTTCAAACCAAACCACCGTGCAGCCCGGCATCTTCGGCGTCGCCACCCGACTGTGCCTTGACGTTCCGGCGCCGGTCGGCGAACCCGACGAGACCGGCATTGCCCAAGCGTTGGCCCGCCAAGCGACGGATGCCGCCACCGGCGAAGGCACCGCCGCACCGGGCCCGGTGCAACTGAATCTGGCGTTTCGGGAGCCGTTGTCGGCCGCGCTTCCTGCTGGATTGCCGAGGGTGACTCCGGCTGCCCCCGTTGCACCTGCCGTCTCGACCGACGGCCCGACCATGCTGCTCGCCCCTGGACCACGCACGGTTGTCGTTGCCGGCGATGGCGCCGGTCCGGAGGCCGAAGAACTCGCCCACGCCGGGGGCTGGCCGCTGCTGGCCGAAGTGTCCAGCGGGGCTCGGTTCGGCCCGAACCTGATTGTGCACTATCGCGAGCTGCTTGGCGCCGTGGATCTGGGCGGCGAGGTCGAGCGCGTGATCGTGTTCGGCCACCCCACGCTCAGTCGAGAAATTCCCGCCCTCATTGAACGCCCCGGTGTGGAGACAATTGTGGTCGCCCCGACCGGAATCGAGTGGTATAATCCCGGCCGCTCCGCGCGCGCCTTCACCCGCTCGATTGGACCGGATGCTTCGTGCGCTGCGGCCGCGCGCACCCCGGCCGGTCGGGCGTGGCTGGGGCGCTGGGTGATGACCAGCCGGGCCCTCGCCGAGGCGGCGGCCGATGAGGGCCGGGCCCCGATCGACAAACGCGGCATCACCCGCGCCGAGCTGGCCGTGCTGCGGGCACCGCTGACCCGGGCGCTGCTCGTCGACGCGGTGTGGCGGGCGTCGTGGCCGCACGACCGGCTCGTACTCGGTGCCTCCCGGCTCATTCGGGAGGCGGACAAGCGCGTTCCCGGCAAGAAGATCACCGTGCTGGCGAACCGCGGGCTGGCCGGAATCGACGGCACCATTGCGACGGCGCTCGGAGTGGCGCTGGCCAGCCAGGCCGAACCGGAACCGCGTTCGGTCGGAGTGACACGGGTGCTAATGGGCGACCTGACGTTTCTGCACGACGTTGGCTCGCTGTTGCTCGCTCCCGGCGAACCGCGGCCGCGGCTGCAGGTCATTGTCGGAGTCGACGGCGGCGGCAGCATCTTCGACGGCCTCGAGGTCGCGGCAACGGCCCCGGTCGAGGCGATGGAACGGGTGCTGTACACGCCGCGCAGCGTCGACCTTCAAGCCCTCGCTGCTGCCTATGGCTGGGAGTACGAGGTCGCAGCCACGCGGGCCGACCTGGAGCGCGCCCTCACCGGTGCCCCGACCGGTCCGGCCATCCTCGAGGTTTCGCTCGTTCGCTGAGTCTGTGTCGCGCGGGGCTCGGCTGCCGCGAGCTAGCCGAAGGCCTCGACGATCGGGCGAAACTTCATCTTCGTCTCGGCCAGCTCGCGGTCGGGGTCGGAGTCCAGCACGATGCCGCAGCCGGCGTAGGCGGTAATGCCGCCCTCGGGGGCGACTTGGGCGCAGCGCAGGGCGATCGCCCATTCACCGTCGCCGTCGGCGCCGACCCAGCCGACCGGCCCGGCGTAGCGGCCGCGGTCGAACGGTTCGAGCTCGCGAATGAGGCTCAGGGCTTCGAGGGTCGGCGTTCCGGCGACCGCGGCCGTCGGATGCAACGCAGCGATCAGGTCGAGCGAGGTCGACCCGTCGCTCAGCGTGCCCTCGAGGTCGGTCGCGAGATGCCACAGGTTCGGCAGCTTCAGCGTGAACGGAATCTCACTGGTCGCGAGCACCGAGGTGTGCGGGCGCAGCGACTTGAGCACGCTCTGCACGGCGAACTCGTGCTCGTCGCCGTCCTTCGACGAGGTCGCCAGGGTCAGGGCCGCCTCGCGGTCGTCTTCGGCATCCGCTCCCCGCGAGATCGTGCCGGCCAGCACCCGGGCATTGACCGAGCCGTGGTCGGCGCGAATGAGGGTTTCCGGGCTCGACCCGATGAGGCCGTCGACGGCGTAGGTCCAGCAGTCCGGGTAGCCGAGCGCGAGCTTGCTGATGGCGCGGCGCAGGTCGGACTCGGCCGGCACTCGCCCGACCAGGTCGCGGGCGAGCACGACCTTGTTGACCTGTTGCGCGCGAATGCGTTCGATGCCGGAGCTGACCGCGGTGCGAAAGTCTGCGGGGGGTAACGCTCCCGGGAGCAGCGCGATGCGATACTCGTCGCCGAGCGGATGCAGCGCGAGCGGGTTCGCGCCGGCGCTCTGGCCGGTCACGTGAATGCGCGTCACCCAGCACTGGCCGTCTTCGCGGCCGACGATGATCTCGGGCACGATCAGCACGCTGGTCTGCGCGGAGGACTCGTCGAAGGCGAACGCACCGAATGCCAGCAGCCCGGTGCCGGTGCGGGCCAGCGGGTCGGTCACGGTGGCCAGCGCGACGACTTGTTTCCACGCCGCCGCAGCATCCGTCATGCGGGTCGGGCCGGAGAATTCGAGCCGCAGCGCGCAGCCGATGCCGGCCAAACCCTGGTTGCGACGCATCCAGAGCAGGGGCGTGCGGCCATCGAGCAGCAGGATCAGTTGGCGGATATCGGCTATCGGGGAGGTTTCGACCGTCAAGGCCTGCACATTCACTTCTGTAGCCTACGCCCGCGCCGCTGCTCCTATACGAACGCGTACCCCGGCAACCATGCAGTTTCGCCCCGCCCGCGCGACCTAGAATGATGGGGTGAATAGAGCAGACCTGAACAAACGGCCCGCGCAGGTGGCTGCCATGTTCGACGAGGTGGCCGCCCACTATGACCGCACAAATGCGTTGCTGTCGGTCGGCAACGCGTCGCTCTGGCGCCTCGCCACCACCAAGGCCGTCAACCCGCAGGCGGGGGAGCGCATTCTGGACATCGCCGCCGGCACCGGAACGTCCAGCGCAGCCCTCGCCCACAGTGGCGCCCACGTCGTCGCCGCCGACTTCTCGGCCGGCATGATCGAGGTCGGCAAGACCCGTCACGCGCACAACCCGAACATCGAATTCGTGCAGGCCGACGCCACGGTGCTTCCCTTCAAAGACAACGAATTCGACGCCGTCACCATCTCCTTCGGGCTGCGAAACGTGGTCGAACCGAAGAAGGCGCTCGCCGAGTTCTACCGGGTGACCAAGCCCGGCGGCCGCGTCGTCATCTGCGAGTTCTCGACCCCGCCGCTCACGCTCGTGCGCCAGAGCTATTTCGCCTACCTCAACCACGTGATGCCGCGGGTCGTGCGGCTCGCCTCGTCGAACGCCGAGGCCTACGACTACCTGGGGGAGTCCATCGCGGCCTGGCCGACCCAGCCGGTATTAAGCGGATGGCTGCGCTCGGCCGGCTACTCCAGCGTCGCCTACCGCAATCTCACGCTCGGCATCGTGGCGCTGCACCGTGGAACCAAATCCTGATCAACTCGATAGGCTGACTTACGTGAAATCCAGAGCCCCCGTGATCCGACGCAGCGCGTCGGTGACTAGCCAGGCGGGCCTCGGCGATCGTATCTTCTCGACTTCCGCCGATCGTGGCCTGGCCGCGAACATCGATTCCGGCATTGAACAGGTCGAAGACGCCCTGCTCGCCGAACTGGTCTACGCCAACGAGATCGCCACGGTCACCAGCCGCTACCTGCTCAACGCGGGCGGCAAACGGGTGCGTCCCATGCTTGCGCTGCTCACCGCGCACCTGGGCGAGGGCATTGTGCCCGACGTGGTCACCGCTTCGACGGCCATCGAACTGACTCACCTCGCCTCGCTCTACCACGACGACGTAATGGACGATGCCGACAAGCGTCGCGGCGTACCGAGCGCCCAAACGGTGTGGGGCAACTCCATCGCTATCCTCACCGGGGACCTGTTGTTTGCCCGTGCCAGTCAGCTGATGGCCCGGCTCGGTGAGCGCGCCATCAAGCTGCAGGCGACCACCTTCGAGCGCCTCGTGATGGGCCAGTTTCAGGAGACGGTCGGCCCGCGCGCCGGCGACGACCCGGTCGAGCATTACATTCAGGTGCTCGCAGGCAAAACCGGCTCGCTCATCGCGGCAGCCGCGCAGGGCGGGGTGGTGTTCTCCAACGCTCCGGCCGAGTTCGAGCAGCCCGTCGTCGACTTCGGCGAGAAGATCGGCGTGGCCTTTCAGCTCATCGACGATGTGCTAGACCTGTCGCCGCAGCCGCAGGAGACCGGCAAGGTGCCGGGAACGGACCTCCGGGCGGGAGTGGTGACGTTGCCGCTGCTTCGGTTGCGGGAACGCGCCGTGAGCGATGGGGCATCCGCTGATCTGCTGCAGCGACTCGAACGCGACGTCATGTCGGCCGGCGCTGAACAGGGTGAGGCTGCCGATGCGGCCATCACCGCGCTGCGCGAGCACGCCGTCACCGCCGAAACCCTCGCCGAGGCGCACGGCTGGGCCCGCGACGCGGTAGCTGCCCTCGCCCCGCTGCCGAAGGGCTCGGTTAAGAAAGCTCTCACCCGATTCGCCGAGACCATCGTCGAGCGCTCCAGCTAGAGCGTGTTGGGGCTTGCCCCGACTGCTCGCGCAGTAAGGAAACTTCCGTGACCAAATTGAGACTGGCTATCGTCGGCGCAGGCCCGGCCGGCATCTACGCCGCCGATATTCTGCTCAAGGCTGAGCGCAACTTTGAGGTCTCGATCGACCTGTTCGACCACCTTCCCGCGCCGTATGGGCTGGTGCGCTACGGCGTCGCGCCCGACCACCCGCGCATCAAGGGCATCATCACCGCCCTGCGCGGGGTGCTCGACAGCGGCGATATTCGCGTGTTCGGCAACGTGCGGTTCGGTGTCGATATCACCCTCGACGACCTCAAGAAGCACTACAACGCGGTCATCTTCGCGACCGGGGCCGTGCAGGACGCCGACCTCAACATTCCCGGCGCCTCGCTCGACGGTTCCTACGGCGCAGCCGACTTCGTCAGCTGGTTCGACGGTCACCCCGATGTGCCGCGCACCTGGCCGCTCGAGGCGCGCGAGATCGCCGTGATCGGCAACGGCAACGTGGCCCTCGACGTGTCCCGCATGCTGATCAAGCACGCCGAGGACCTGCTTCCGACCGAGATTCCCGGAAATGTGTACGACGGGCTCGCGGCGTCACCGGTGACCGACGTGCACGTGTTTGGGCGCCGCGGGCCGACATCCGTTAAATTCACGCCGCTTGAGCTGCGCGAGATCGGCGAGTTGAACGACGTCGACATGATCGTCTACGACGAGGACTTCGACTACGACGAAGCCGCCAAGGATGCCGTCGCGAGCAACAAGCAGGTTTTCGTGATCGACAAGACGCTGAACGCGTGGCGCGCCCGCGAGACCGGCACGGCCAGCCGCCGCCTGCACCTGCACTTCTTCGCCAAGCCGGTCGAGGTCGTCGATGACGGCACCGGCCGGGTGGCTGCGTTTCGCTGGGAACGCACCATAACGGATGCCGCCGGCGGCGTCGTCGGCACCGGTGAGATTCGCGAGATCCCGGTTCAGGCCGTGTACCGGGCGGTCGGCTACTTCGGGTCGGAGCTGGCCGACGTGCCGTTCGACAAGAAGCGCGGTGTGATTCCCAACCGCGAGGGTCAGGTGCTGCGGCGTGACCCCTCGGCCGGGACCGGCGGGCTGTTCAACCAGCAGATGTACGGCGTCTACGCGACCGGCTGGATCAAGCGCGGGCCCGTCGGCCTGATCGGCCATACCAAAAGCGACGCGATGGAAACCATCAAGCACCTGATCAATGACCTCGGGAACTGGTGGCGGCCCGAGTCGCCGTCGGAGGAGAGCATCGTGGCGCTGCTCTCCGATCGCGGCGTGCGCTACACCGGACTTGACGGCTGGCACAACCTGGACCAGCACGAGCTCGCGCTCGGTGAGGCGGCCGGCCGCATCCGCATTAAGGTCGTCGATCGCGACGAAATGGTCGCGGTCTCCCGCGCGGAGTAGCCCGCGCCGCCCCTCTCTTCTGACCGGGCCCGGGCCCGGAAACCGGGCCCATGATCCATCATGGGCCCGGTTCCATAAGGTGGGCCCGGCGACCAAAATGGTGCGGGAGGTGCGGGAGGTGCGGGAGGTGTGGGCGCGCGGCTAGCGGAAGTTCGTGAACTGCAGGGCCACGTCGAGGTCCTTGCCCTTGAGTAGGGCCATGACCGCCTGCAGGTCGTCGCGGCTCTTCGAGCTGACCCGCAGTTCGTCGCCCTGAATCTGACTCTTGACGCCCTTGGGCCCCTCATCGCGAATGATCTTGCTGATCTTCTTCGCGTTCTCCTGGTCGATCCCGGCCTTCATCGACGTCTCGATGCGGTACTCCTTGCCGGAGGCGAACGGCTCGCCGGCATCGAGGCTGCGCAGGGAGATGCCGCGCTTGATCAGCTTGGACTCGAACACCTCGAGGATCGCCTTGACGCGCTCCTCGGTGTTCGCCTTCATGAGCACCTTCTCGCCGCTCATCGCGATCGAGGCCCCCACGTTCTTGAAGTCGTAGCGCTGCGCGACTTCCTTGTGCGCCTGGTTGAGGGCGTTGTCGACCTCCATCGGGTCGACCTTGCTGACGATGTCGAACGTTGAATCTGCCATTCCCCCATGGTATCTGACCCGCGAGAGCGCACGAAGTGCGCGATTAGGTACTCCAAACGCGCTCTCGCGTTACTGATAGGCGTTTGATAGGCCACGGATGCCTCGGGCATAGACAGCGTCCTTAGGTTCGTTGTAGCGGCACAGTGAACAACGTGCCGAAGGTGAATATCTGAGGAGAACAATGAAGCTGCGCACACGCATCCGTCAAATGAAAGCCTGGTGGTGGGTGCTCAGCGGCGGCGTCATCGTGCTCGCCCTGATCGGCGGCGGGGCCTGGTGGTTCATTGCCGCCCAGCCGACCCGTGCCGAGGCCACCCCGGCCACCCAGACCGTTGCCGCGAGTCTCGAGACCATGCAACAGAGCGTCACGGTGAGCGGCACCCTCACCCCGACGGTGCAGGAAGAGGTGTCCTTCGCGGCATCCGGAAACGTCACCGGGGTGAACGTGGCCGCCGGAACGGTGGTCCAGGCGGGCGACGTGCTCGCTACCGTCGACACCCTCACCGTCGACGCCGAGCTGCTCGCGGCCCGCGCCACCCTCGCCTCCGCTGCAGCGAAACTGGCCGACAGCGAGGTTGCGAGTGACACAAGCACGGCCGACCTGGCCCAGATCGCCGCCAACGAGGCCAGCGTGACCACGGCACAGAACGGTGTCGATGAGGCCCTGGCCGCGCAAGCTGCCGTCACACTCACCGCGCCGGTCGCCGGACTCATCACCGTGGTCAACGTCGCCGTCGGCGAGGCCGTCTCGGGCGGAAGCACGACCGACGGCGCAGCGGGCGGCGGCGCAGCGGCCGGAACGGCGGAAACCGGCGCCGGCGCGACGACCACCGCCAGCAGCGCCGCCTTCACCATCGTCGGCACCGACTCCTGGACCGTCGACTTCACCGTCGGTGAAACGGATGCCGCCCTCATCGCGGCCGATAACCAGGTCGAATTGGCGCTCGATGACGGCACTGAGTTTTTCGGCACCGTCTCCGAGGTCGGCCTGCTGCCCGCAACGAGCACCGGTGTGGCCGCCTACCCGGTCGTCGTCGTGGTCACCGGATCCACTGAGGGCCTCTATGACGGCGTCGCGGTGACCGCGGACATCGTGTACGAACGCCGCACCGACGTGCTGACGGTGGCCAGCGCCGCTGTGACCAGCGTGGATGGGGCATCCGTTGTGACCGTACTGGACGCCGACGGTAACGAGGTCTCGACGCCGGTCACCGTCGGGGCCACGATCGGCGACCTCACCGAGATCACCGAGGGACTCGCCGAGGGCGACGAGGTCGTCATGGCATCCTTCACCCCCGGCAGCGGCAACACCGGCACCGACCGCACCGGCATGATGCCCCCCGGCGACATGCCCACCGGCGACTTTCCGGCCGGTCAGATGCCCGGAGGTCCCGACAATGGGTGAGCAGTCGAAATCGGATACCTCGGTCATCGAATTGCGTAACGCCGGCAAGACCTACCGCTCCGGCAGCATCGAATTCGAAGCGCTCACGGGCATCGACCTCGCCATTCATGAGGGCGAATACGTCGCCATCATGGGGCCATCGGGGTCGGGAAAGTCCACGATCATGAACATTCTCGGCTGCCTCGACACCCTCAGCCGCGGCGAGTACCGCCTCGGCGGCACCGACGTGAACGATCTCGACGAGGTGGAACTCGCCGAGATTCGCAACCGCCAGATCGGGTTCGTGTTTCAGGGCTTTAATCTGCTGTCGTCGCTGACGGCCTGGCGCAACGTGGAATTGCCGCTGATCTATGGGGGAGTGCCGCGGCACGAGCGCAAAGCCCGCGCCGAGCAGGCGCTCGACCGGGTCGGTCTCGGTGACCGGTTCGAGAACCGGCCGGGCGAGCTTTCCGGCGGACAGCAGCAGCGCGTGGCCGTGGCCCGCGCCCTGGTCGGTGAGCCGACCATGATTCTGGCCGATGAACCGACCGGAAACCTCGACTCGGTGTCGACCCAGGACGTGCTCGCCCTATTCGACGAACTGCACGCCCGCGGCCGCACCATCGTGCTCATCACGCACGAGCTCGAGGTCGCCCGCCGGGCCGCCCGCATTGTCTGGGTGCGCGACGGCGAAATTCTCCGGGACGAACTGACCGAGGAGGTTGCCGCATGAGCTGGCTCGAATCCTTCCGCACCAGCTGGAGCGCTGTCTACTCGCACGCACTGCGGTCGATCCTTACGGTGCTCGGAATTCTGATCGGAATCGCCGCCGTCATCCTCACCGTCGGCCTCGGCCTCGGCACCCAGAAAGACGTCAGCGCGCAGATCAGTTCGCTCGGCAGCAACCTGCTGATCATCGCCCCCGGCAGCAGCACCGACACCGCCGGCCTGCGCGGCGGCTTCGGCTCGACTTCGACGCTGACCATAGCGGATGCGCAGGCGCTTACGTCGAGCGTTAACGCTCCCGATATTTCCGCGGTCGCCGCCGAAAAGACCCTGTCGCTGTCGCTCGAAGCGAATGATACGAACTGGACGACATCCGTTACCGGCACGACCACCTCGTGGGTGGACGTGCGCGCCCGCACTCTCAGCATGGGCGCGTTCATCAGTGACGACGACGAGGAAACCTCGGCCGCGGTCGTGGTGCTCGGCCCTGAGACCGCCGACGAACTATTCGGCACCCAGCGGGTGGTCGGCCAGTCCGTGGTGATCAGCGACAAAACGTTCCAGGTGATCGGGGTGCTCGACTCCGCCGGGTCGGATTCCTCGGGCAACCTCGACGATATGGCCATCGTGCCGTTCTCGACCGCGGCGAGCGCGCTGGTCGGCGGCACCGAAAGTTCCGCCGTGTCGACCATCTACCTGCAGGCCGCCAGCGACACTCAGCTTTCCGCCGCGTATCAGGAGGCCGAAACCCTGTTGCTGAACCTGCACTCGATCACCGACAGCACGGCCGCCGACTTCACCATCAGCAGCCAGGACGCCCTGGTGAGCACCGCAACGGCCGTTTACGAAACGCTCACGATTCTGCTCACCGGCGTCGCGGCGCTGTCCTTGCTGGTCGGCGGCATCGGCGTCATGAACATTATGCTCGTCTCGGTCTCGGAGCGCACCCGCGAGATCGGCCTCCGCAAGGCCCTCGGGGCGCCGCCGGGCGCCATCCGCCGGCAGTTTCTGATCGAGGCGGCCATTCTCGGCCTCAGCGGCGGACTGCTCGGCGCGATACTCGGGGTCACCGCGGCCCTGCTGTTGCCGGGTGTGATCGGCAGCTCGATCGTCGTCTCGCCGGCCGCGGTCGGGCTCTCCATCGGCGTCGCCATCGTGATCGGCCTGAGCTTCGGCGTCTACCCGGCAGCTCGGGCCGCCCGCCTCGCTCCCATTGACGCCCTGCGCAGTGAATAACTTCCATGCTTTCGAACGAAATGAGACCACTGACATGATGAAACTCAAGCGCCGGGCGGCATTCGCGGGCGGGGCGCTCGGCCTCGGCGGCGTGCTGCTGCTCTCGGGCTGCGCCGGCACCGACGGCACGGCGGCCGCGGCCAGCACGACGGACACGTCAACGGAACAGCAAGCCAGGGTCGCGCCCGGCCTTACCGGCGAGATCGCGGCTCTGACCGGGCAAACCTTTCAGCTGCAGGACAGTGATTCCCAGACCGCGGTGACCTATTCCGACGCCACGACCTTCACCTCGACGCTCGCCGCGACACTGGCCGACGTCAGCGTTGGCCAGTGCGTGAATCTGTCGAGTGCGGCAGCGGCCGACGGCACGGATGCCGCAACCGTCCCGACGAGCGTCGCCGTCACCGACGCGGTCGACGGCGCATGCGCGTCGGGCCTGGGCGAACTGGGTGGCGGTGGCATGCCCGGTGGCACGCCACCGACCGATATGCCGACCGATATGCCAACCGATCTGCCCGAGGATATGCCGATGGGTGCCGACGGGACCGCCCCGACTGGTATCCCGACCGATCTGCCAGCGGATGCCGGCGGCTTCGGTACCCGCACGACCGGCCTTGTCACCGCGGTCACCGCAACCGCCATCACGGTCGCTTCGACCGACGTTGACGGTGTGGTGGCGAGCGAAACGGTGACGGTCGACGACTCGACCAGCTACACCAAGACATCCGCTTCTGATGCGTCGGCGCTTGCGGTCGGACTGTGCGCGAGCGCCCAGGGCGAGGCCGACGACACCGGAAGCTTTGCAGCTAGTGCTGTCGCACTCTCGGTGACCGGCGACGACGGCTGCGTGAGCGCCATGGCCGGCTCCGGTGGCCGAATGGGTGGCGACGCAAATGAGTAAGCGCACCGCGACCAACACGAGCGCGGCGGCATCCGCTGTGCAGCACCAGCCATCCGCCAAGAAGCTGCGGGCAGCCCGGCAGAAGCACCGGCGCTTGCTCGCTGTGGGAACGGTCACGGCCGTGCTCGTCGCCTCCGGCGGCGGCGTCGCTTACGCCCTGACCCGTGCCGAGGGCGGCGACTACAGAACGGTCGCAGCCGCGCTCGGTTCGGTCAGCGAATCGCTCGACCTGGTCGGGACCCTGGCCTCAGCCAGCCGCAGCGACGCATCGTTTTCGGTCGCCGGCACGGTGAGCAGCGTGGCCGTGAGCCTGCGCGATACGGTGACCGCCGGGCAGACCCTCGCCACCCTCGACGTTGCTAGCCTGAACGACGCGATCGCCGAGGCAGAGGCGAATATCGCGAGCGCCCAGCTCACTCTCGAGAGTGACCTCGACTCGCAGACGGCGACGAGCACGACGAGCACAGTGACAACGGATGCTGTGGCCACCTCGACGACGTCTGCTGCGTCGGGTGCCGGCGCTGCCTCGGGGGCCTCCTCTGCTTCGACCTCTGCTTCGACCGGCGAGGTCTCGGCCGCTATGGCGGAAGCCGTCACGGCGGTCGGCGCCGCGCAAGCCGCCCTGCTTGCCCAGTACGACGTGGCCGTGACCGCGCTCGCCGCGACCGACGTCGCCATCGCGTGGACGACCGACGTCGCCATCGCGTGGACGACCGACGTTTGCCTGCCCTTCCTAGAGGCCGCGTTCGACGAGGCTGCGGCGGATGAGACCGCGGAAGCGACCGCGGATACGAATGCTGACACAAGGGTGGATACGACGACGGACACGACCGCCGACACGACCGCCGACACGACTGCAGATGCGACCACCGGCACGACCGCCGACACGACCGCCGACACGACTGCAGATGCGACCACCGGCACGACCGCCGCTACCCCCCTGACTGCAGCCGAGAAGCTTGCGGCCGCGAAGCTCGCCCTCGCCGACTGCCAGAGCGCCATCACCGCCGTGCTCGCCGGCCAGACCGCGACCAACGAGGCTCAAGTTGGCGTGCTCACGCTCGTCGATGACCTCAACCAGTCCGTCAGCGCGCTACAGAAAGCGGTAGCCGGCACGGCGAAGTCCGGATCGACGGGGAGTGCCGCCGCCACGGTTCCGAGCACCAGCGCGAGCAGCGGATCAAGCGCCGCGTCGGCGACCAGCGCGGCTGCGACATCCGCTGCCGAAGTGCCGAGCACCACCGCGGGTGGCGCTGCGGCCGCAACGGTCGCCTCGGCCGAAACCATTGTGGCCGACCAGGCCGAGATCGACGCGGCCGTTGCGGAGCTGGCGATCGCTGAGCGCAATCTGACGCTGGCGGCGCTGACCAGCCCGATCGCCGGTACCGTCGCGGCTGTCGCCCTGGCGGTCGGTGACAGCGTCACGGCGTCATCGTCCAGTGCCGTGATCACCATCATCGGTGAGGACGGTTTCGTGGTGAGCACGACCGTCTCGCTCCCCGACATCGCCGGGGTCGTCGTCGGCCAAAGCGCAGCCGTCGATGTCGCAAGCGTTGACGACGAGTTGTCCGGAATGGTCAGCTCGATCGGAATCCTGAACGTGTCATCGTCGTCAACGCCGTCCTATACGGTGCAGATTGCGCTGGGGAGCACCGACCCCGCCCTGTTGAACGGCGGCTCGGCCGCGGTCGCCGTTGCGGTGGCGAGCCTCGACGAGGTGTTTACCGTGCCGACTTCGGCCGTGCACCTAGCCGATGCGATTTACACGGTCGATCTGCTCGAGAATGGCGTTTCGATGAGTACCGAGGTGACGGTGGGTGCGGTCGGTTCCGAACTGACCGAGATCAGGTCGGGAATCGACATCGGTGACACGGTGATTCTGGCCGATCTGAATGCCGCCATCGCCAGCTCCGAGACCGAGACCGAGAGCGGACTCGCGGGCCTCGGCGGCGACACGTCGACCGAGCTGCGCACCCCGCCGGCCGGTATGGTTGGGCCGCCCGCCGGGTAGACGCCCGCCTTGTCAAACGTGCTGATTTCTCGGTGAGGCGTTTCGTCTTGTATTGTTAACCCCGCGTCTCCGGTCAAGTGATTACACCTGGTCGGGAGCGCCTGGCGAGTTACCCAAGCGGCCAAAGGGATCTGACTGTAAATCAGACGGCGTAGCCTTCGTGAGTTCGAACCTCGCACTCGCCACGAGCAGAACAGGCAGGCCTCAGGGCCTGCCTGTTCTCGTTAACACAGCCACCTGTAGCGTGGGGGCATGACGTATCCTGCCCCGACCGAGCTGCTGGACCTCGCACGCACCATCGCCCTCACCGCGGGCGCGCTCGCCCACCGGCGCCGCGCCGAGGGGGTCGAGATCGCCGCGTCGAAGTCCTCGCCGGAAGACATCGTCACCGCGGCCGACCGTGAGGTCGAGCGGCACATTCGTGCATTGCTCGCCGACGCTCGCCCGAACGACGGGTTCTACGGCGAAGAATCCGACACGACCGACGGCACGACCGGGCTCACCTGGGTGGTCGACCCCATCGACGGTACCGTCAACTACCTCTACGGCATCCCGTTCTACGCCGTCAGCATCGCCGTGGTGCAGGGCGATCCCGATCCGGCCAGTTGGAACACCCTCGCCGGCGCGGTCGTCAACCCGGCCCTCGGCGAGGTGTTCACGGCTTCCGAAGGGTCGGGAGCCTGGCTCGGCGACCAGCGCCTGCACGTGAACCAGGACGTTCCGCTCTCGCTCGCCCTGGCCGGCACGGGCTTCGGCTACGAGGCGGCGTGGCGGGTGTGGCAGGCGAACGTCGTTGGCGGTCTCATCGGCCAGGTGCGGGACATTCGTCGCATCGGGTCGGCCGCACTCGACCTGTGTTCGGTCGCCTGCGGGCGGCTCGACCTCTATTTCGAATGCGGACTCAACCCTTGGGATCACGCCGCCGGCGCCCTGATAGTACGCGAGGCTGGTGCCCGGGTCGGCGCTCTGCAAGCGGATGCCGAGGGTCGCGACCTGCTCATCGCCGCTGCTCCCCGCCTCTACGGTCAGTTCGAACCCGTGCTGGCAGAGCTATTCGACCGTTTTCCGGCTCCCGTGCAGGAAGCTTGACTCTTTACCCACTTGCCCAAATCGGGGTGTGATCCGTCGCGTCCTCTGCTATTCTCAGGTTTGCGCGTTATCCTTAATCAATTCGTTATATTGGCCAGTCGTTGTTTGGCGTTGTCCAGTACGAGCACCAGTTCCCGTCCGCCTCGCTGAAAGCTGCACTTTGTCACGTCACACTCCATCCTTGGATACTTCCGTGTCCAGCGAGAGTGACGACGCTGTCTTTCCCCGCGTGGAACCTGCGGCCCTGACCCGGCGTCAGTTGCGGGAGCGCGAGCGCGTGGCATTCGCCACCGCAGCGCCGGTCGACGAAAACGTCGCAGAGGTCCTGCGGCTCAGCCCTGCCGCCGATTTGATCGTCGCTGCGGACCTGACCGAACCCGACCTCGAACCGCCCGTTGTGACCGAGACCGACCGCATCGTCGCGGCCGTCGCGGTCGCCGATGCCGAGCTCACCGACTACGAAAAGTTGCTGGTTCTCGGTGCCACCCAGTCGATTCCGACCGTAATTCCCGCGGCCGGCGCCCGGCCTCGCCGCCGCCAGCGCACCGAGCAGCCGGCGGGGGAGTCCTTCGCGCCAGCCCGCGATTTCGTTCCGGCCGGCACGCTGCCGCGTCGCGCGGCCCCGTCGCGCCCGCTCGGCAGCAGCATGCGCAAGCGCGCCGCCAAGGGTGCGTCGATCCTCGCGATGTCCTTCGTCGCCCTGATGGCCGTCGCCACGTCCCTTCCGGCTGAGGCGCTGCTCTCGGCGCAGGACGTGCAGGCCTCAGCTCTGCAAGCCCAGCGCGTTCTGCCGGCCGAAGACACTCAGAGCATGGACCTGGCCGACGGCGACATTCTCACCGTCGAACGTGACGGGTATGAGTCAAGCTCGATCGCCGAGGTGGCCGCGGCCAGCGGCATCCGTTTGGAAGATACCTTTACCAACAACCCGAACGGAACCATTCAGTGGCCGTTTGCCGTCGGTGTGCACATCGGCGACCGCTTCGGCCCGCGCAATTGCGCCGGATGCTCCGCTAACCACGGCGGCCAGGACTTTAACCCGGGTATCGGTGCGCCGATTCAGGCTATCGCCGACGGCGTGGTCAGCTACGCCGAAGACGGCGAAGCCAGCCTCGGCGTGCACATGATGATCGACCACATGATTAACGGCGAGCTCGTCACGACCGTTTACGCGCATATGATTCACGGATCGATGCTGTTCAAGGAGGGCGACCTGGTCAAGGTCGGCCAGGTCATCGGCAAGACTGGCAGCACAGGCATGTCGACCGGCCCGCACCTCCACCTGGACATCCGAATCGGCGGCAAGGACGGCACCAAGATCGACCCCCTCGAGTGGCTTTACGCCAACACTAACTAGAGCTATTCCGGTTCCGTGCGCCCGCGCATGAAAGACTCGAGCAGGCCCTTTGGCAGCGGAAACGGCGGCAGGCCGTCGAAGCTGAACAGGTCGGCGTCATCGGCAGCGGGCCCCCGCGCCACGACCTGGTCGTGCAGCAACTCCATCTGCACGTCGAGGCGATTGGCGGCATCCGCTGCCTGCCGCAGGTCCTCGACGAGTGTGTCGGGCACGGCGCCATTGTACTTGTAGAAGATCTTGTGCTCGAGGCTGGCCCAGAAGTCCATCGCAATCGTGCGAATTTGAATCTCGACCGTGACCGGCTGCACCCGGTCCGACATGAACACTGGAATCGCCACGATCAGGTGCAGGCTCTGGTAGCCGTTCGCCTTCGGCTCCCGGATGTAGTCCTTCTCCTGCAGCACCGTGACATCCCGTTGCCCGGCGAGCAGGTCGCGAATGCGATAAGTGTCGGAGATGAAGCTGCAGGTGATGCGAATTCCCGCAATGTCCTGGATATTG
Organism: Cryobacterium sp. Hh38; assembly: GCF_004403235.1. Taxonomy (NCBI): domain Bacteria; kingdom Bacillati; phylum Actinomycetota; class Actinomycetes; order Micrococcales; family Microbacteriaceae; genus Cryobacterium; species Cryobacterium sp. Hh38. Next base: position 65,255 of record NZ_SOHD01000005.1, read on the forward strand.
TCACGAATACCGTCGAGCTCGAGCGGATGTCCCTTGCGGATGGCCTTCTTGAGAATGCCCTCCGGCGACTTGAGCCGCGAGCTGACATGCTCGATCGGGCTGTAGTCGTGAATCGAGCTGAATTCTTCCTTCAAAATGTTGATCTTGGTCAGCATTTCGTCGGTCGCGAACTTGTAGGACATCATGAATCGGGTCAGTTCGAGCTTGAGCTCGCGCATGGCGGCGATGGTCCCCAGCGCGGTGTTTGCAGCATCGTCTGGCTGGTCGAGCGCGTCGGTCATGCTGTTACGGCGCGCAACCAGGCGGTCGCGTCACCGGGCAGGGTGCGGCCGACGAGGTCTTCGCTCGCGAGCAGCACGTCGCCGGCGGGCAGTTGAACGGATGCCGCGCCCGTGTTCGCCACGATCGTCACGTCGCCGTTCCGGTAGGCCACTACGTCCGGCCCGAAGCCGTCGATCCATTCCACCGTGCCGGAGGCGAGGGAGTGCTCCCGGCGCAGGTTCAGCGCGTGCTTATACAGCTCGAGGGTGGATCCGGCTACACCGTTTTGTTGGTCGCGGGCCAGTCCGGCCCACTCAGCCGGTTGTGGCAGCCAGCTCTTCGCGCCGGTGCTGAAGCCGAACGACGCGCTCGCACCTTCCCACGGAATCGGCACGCGGCATCCGTCTCGCCCGTACCGCTCACCGTTGGTGCGAAACCAGGTGGGGTCTTCGCGGGCGTGGTCGGGCAGGTCGACGGCCTCGGGCAGCCCGAGTTCCTCGCCCTGGTAGAGGTAGCTCGAGCCCGGCAGTGACAGCATCAAAGCGGATGCTGCCCGCGCGCGTTGCAGCCCCACCGCAGTGTCCGGCAGTCCAACGGTCTTGGGCCCAATGCCGTGCCCCTGCAGGTTCTCGCCGGTGAGGGCGAGCCGGGAAGCGTGCCGCACCACGTCGTGGTTCGAGAGCACCCAGGTGCTCGGGGCTCCCACGTTGCCGAAGGCTTCGATCGACTCGTCGATGACGCTCCTGAGCTTTGCTGCGTTCCAAGGCGTCTCAAGGTAGGCGAAGTTGAAGGCCTGGTGCATCTCGTCCGGGCGCACCCACTTGGCCATCTGGCTCAGCGGGTCGACCCAGGCTTCGGCCGCGAGGACGCGGTCGCCGGGGTAGGCGGCGAGCACCTTGTGCCAGTCGCGGTAGATCTCGTGCACGCCGTCCTGCGCCCAGTAGGGCGCGGTCATGGGCGATTCGGCGCTGATGCCGGGCTCGAGGGTGGCCGGGGCGCCGCCCATGCTGCCGCCCTCGGCGGGTGGCGTGTAATCGGGGAGGCCGGGAGCCTTGATCATGCCGTGCGCGACATCCACTCGAAAACCATCGACGCCGCGGTCGAGCCAGAAGCGCAGCACCGCGCGAAACTGTTCGCGCACCCATTCGCTGTCCCAGTCGAAGTCGGGCTGGCTGGTGTCGAACAGGTGCAGGTACCACTGGCCGGGGGTGCCGTCGGGGTCGGTCGTGCGGGTCCAGGCGAGGCCGCCGAAGACGGACTCCCAGTTGTTCGGCGGCAGGTCGCCGTTCTCGCCCTTGCCATCGCGAAAGGTGTAACGGGCGCGCTCTGCGCTGCCCGGGCCGGCGGCGAGGGCCGCCTGAAACCAGCCGTGGTCGCTCGAGGAGTGGTTCGGCACGATGTCGACGATGACGCGAATGCCCAGGTCGTGGGCGGTGCGCTGCAGCACCTCGAAGTCGTCCAGGGTGCCGAACAGCGGGTCGACGTCGCAGTAGTCGGAGACGTCGTAGCCGGCGTCGCGTTGCGGCGACGTATAGAAGGGAGAGAGCCAGATGGCGTCGATGCCAAGCTCTTGGAGTTGGGGCAATCGCGAGCTGATGCCGGCGAGGTCGCCCATGCCGTCACCGTTTGCGTCGGCGAAGGACCGCGGGTAGATCTGATAGATAACGGCCGTGCGCCACCATTCGGTGCCGGAAGTCAGTTTGGTGCCAGTCATATTTAAATGCTACGGCATCGGTAGTGGATGCTCGGTGTGGGCTAAGTGGTCTCGATCGCCTTGCTGGGGTGATAAAGTTTCTAGGTTGCCAAAAACGCGGCATTGCTACTGTTTTTTGGTTGCTCTGCCCCCTTAGCTCATTGGTAGAGCACTTCCTTGGTAAGGAAGAGGTAGTGGGTCCGATTCCCACAGGGGGCTCAGGCTTGGAAGCGAACAGCCGACAAGTCGCGGCGGGGTAGCTCAGTTGGTTAGAGCACACGGCTCATAATCGTGGTGTCGCGGGTTCAATTCCCGCTCCCGCTACATATAAAGGCCTTCTGACCAGGTTTTATACCGGTCAGAGGGCTTTTCTTTTTAGCTGAATATTTGCCAACTCCGCTCTAGACTCCGCTCTAGACTTGAGGTTCGGGCACAGCCCCGTCGCACGCCTCCTCGCTCCGGCGGATTGCTCGTGCCCTGCTGCTCGGGCTGTGCGTCGCTGGGCCGACTGGCACGGCGAACGATCGTGGGTGGGTCTTCGCCTCTCTCAGGCGTGAATGTGCAATAGGGTTTGGGCATGGTGAAACTCGTTGCCGACACGTGGCTTGGGCTGTCATCAACCGCATGGAACGGTATCGCTGCAATCGCCACAGTGGCCGCGTTCTGTGCCGCTATCGTCGGTGCCTTCCTGGTGCTTAGCCAATTGAAGCAAGCGCGCGATCTCGCCGAAGATCAGGCCCGGCCGTACCTCCTAGCGATGATCGAAGACTCCGCGGCAGAATGGACCCTCGCTGACTTCGTGGTGAGGAACATTGGGCAGACCGCGGCCCGTGACCTAACGATCGCGATAGATCCGCCGTATGTGCGCGTGCATGAGCTTGGTGAGGGGAATGGGTTTATGGACGCCGCGTTTATCTCGGGTCGGACGAGCGTCTTGCCGCCGGGAGGCGAAGTTCGCACCTACTTGGATTCGTGACGTGAAATGGCCGCGGCGATGAAGGGCCGCTCCGGGAGCGTGGTGTCGTTCACCACGACCCTGCGCTATCGAGACCGGCTCGGTAAGGAGATCACCGAATCGTTTGAGATTAACCCGTATGAACGACTCGGCACTATCCGCACCGATGTCCACGGCTTGCACCACATTGCCAAGACCTTGCGAGCTTGGACCAAGAGCCAGGACGTCAACAACTATTAGGTATGCCCTCATAGACAACGCGCAACATGGGCCGGATGTGACTGTGAGCAGCCGCCGATAAGCTCGCTATCATGCGCGAGGGATTGGCCTTGCCCCCGGTTAGTGGACACGGGTTAAGCGGCGAGTTGAACTTCCGCGGTCTGTGACGAGTATTGCAGTTCGAAGTCGACGGGACTGACATCTCCGATTGAGG
>NZ_SOHD01000003.1:0-75991 GCF_004403235.1 Cryobacterium sp. Hh38
TGACGGGGAGCACCTGTGGTGCTGAGCCACACCACCGCCGGTGCTCTTCCGCACGATCAGTGGGGCTCAACCGCACGATCGGGTGGGGCTCAGAGGCTCTAATACTCAGTACGCCGCTCCCTCGATGTATTTTGCGCCGTGGTCGCCGCCCTGCACCCCCAGTCTGTCGACGCGATAGTCCGTCGAGGGTGTGAATCCTTCGTTGAATGCGGGGTCGTGGAGGCGCTCAACGAGGGAATTTGCCCAATATTGCTTGTCCGCATCTCCGACTCCTGGCTTCAATCCGGTGGCCTTGGCAGCCCTCATTAGTGAGACGGCTTCTTCGGCGACACCGACGTTGGGCAAGCTGAGAGTTGCGGCGATGGCCAGTGCCGGAAAGCGGGACTGGCCGGGAGCTTCGGAGTCGACGCGGACAGCGATGTTCGCTTCCCACCCCCAGGCGTAATTCGTCCCCGCATCGGCCTTCCCGTGCGGGTCCGTCTGGTCGGATTGGCCACGACGAGAGTCGACTCGTTCTCCGGCGCGTACGTGCCATCCAGCGAAGGCATCGACTGGCCCTGGCGTCAGAGTGCGCTTTTCCTCAATTTTCTTTTCGTCGGCCACCCGCTTGGCGAGGTTCCTTTTGGAGTAGCCCTTTGTTGTTGGCGTTCCGATATAAGTCTGGTCAAAGGAGATATCGATTTTGCTTGATACACGACGAATGTGGCGCGGCTGTTCGTTGTAGGTCATGACCAGGAACAGCTTGGTGAATTCGTCGAGCCGAGCTTTACGTTTGTCAGCCAGCGCCTTGTCATGGTTATCCAGAATGTGTTGAATTTCGGTGTACGTTTTCGAATGGCGACGCTCCTGTGGGAAGGGGTCCATTAAATCGTTCATCCGATGAAAGGCCCGGTGCGCATTGTGGTACCAACGCTTCTGTTCACCGACGTGACCAATGAAGCTGGTCATGGATGCTTCGAGTCCCAGTAATTTGCGAGATTCGTCGCTGAGTTCATATTGGAACAGTGCGGCGAGGCGCGTGATGAAAATTGGGGCATTTGCCTTGGCGAGCAACAGCATTCCCGTCAGGATGGCCCGGTCCGAGATGAGCGCAGGTCGGCCACCAAGGCTCTCACCAGCGACATCTTCGTCGCGCCATTCCTGGAGTTTGGCGAGTGCCCCCGTCTTGCGAACACGGCCTTCCATCAAAACCACGATGTCGTCAGCGATGACGTGATGAACTCGGCCCCGCCCCATCACTTCTTCGGGGGTGACGCCGCCCAAATCGTTGTTGTACACGGAGGAGCTGTGGTCGGTATCGCCGGCGCTCATCGGGCGACCTCTTCGCCGATGATGAGACCGGTGTAGTCGGCGATGTTTAGGGTTTTCGCATAGCGGAGGTGTTTATCGAGGCTCTGCGCTGAGGCGAAACCGGCGATGGCTTTGAGGACCGGCAGCGGGAGTCCGCTGTCGATTTGGGTGACTATCCATGTTGAGCGAAGCCGTGAGACTGTGGCGCGCACCCTTGACGGGTGCATAGTCAGGAAGGTCTGGATGCCGGTGGGCCGATATTCCTCACTTCGGTGCCCGCGGAACAGAAACTCGTCTGGGTCCGCGCGTTGGTCAAGGCTGCGGAGGAGTGTTCGGTTCCACGGGTTCATCACGGGGACTCGGCGTGGTCGTGGCCCGGGAACGTTGACGAAGACACGCCCGTCAGATATTTCGATATCGCCCAGGCGCACGTCGATGATTTCGTCGGTGCGTAGGCCGGCGCCGCCGGCAAGGCCCAGTATCGCCCACGCGTTTTGACGTTTCAAATTCGTCGTGAGACTTCCCGCCCAGCTGTGCATGGTGGCGGAATCGGCCAGGCTGAAGGGGCGCCGCCCGGGCAGGTGAGGTGCTGGCAGGCGTTTGATACCACCATTGGCGAGGAGGTCGGCGATGGTGCCGAGCTGCCGAACGATTCCCCAACGGTGCGATTCGGAGTGGGTAGGCAGAAATTCCTGCAAGTAGCGATACACATTGCGCGATGTGTAAATGCGTTCAGCGGTGAGTTCACTACCGGTGGCAGCCCACAGCCAGCTGTGGAACCTCGCCGTCATTGTCATGAGCCGGCGAGTGCTTTCGTAGCTGCGGGGCTTCATCTGCACTGCCGTAGCGATGGTGAACTCCCGTACGGCCTTCCACTGTGTCAGCGAGACCTTCGGGTGATATCGGACGATGATGCCCCAGAGCGCGTCGGGGAGCTCCGGGTCGAGAGCCCGGAGGTGCGCATATGCTGCGGAGTCGCTGAGGAATTTGTTGTTGAATCGGTCTTTTCGGTCGGTCATGTAAACCGTGTACGGGGGCTCGCAGAAAAGCTGCACGAGCTGCCGCAGCGACCGAACCATGGCTGTTCACCGTCACTTGTCGCGCATCATGATTGCGCTCCTATGTGGAGGTAGAGCGAGTGGGTTGGGTGCCCGATTCCGCGGCCTGGGCAATGAGCTGGTCAAGCGCCGCGAGGTTCTTGAGCCCAGATATGCGCAGGAGCTCCCGCGGGGGCGTACCCGCAATGAGATGCCCGAGAAGCCACGTCGCACGCATTCGGCTCGGTCGAACATCCAACGTCGTCCGGGCACGCTGCAAGAAATCCGTGACCTGCCCGGGGTGCACGTTGGTGCGACCAGGGCAGAAGAACCAATCGTTGGGATTGAGGTCATTGATGATGCGGTGCAAAGGTTTATGCCATTCGGGTAGGACGGGCACGAGGCGGGGGCGGCTTTCCCAGACGATAATGAGCACGTGGTCATCGCGTAGCTCGAGGTCGGACGTTCGGACGGCGAGGAGCTCACGGGTCGCCAAACCGGCACCCAGTCCAAGTGTCATGAGCGCAATCGCGTCCAGCTGACGACGCGGTGTGCCTTGGCTCTGCGCCCAACTGTGGAGGGCGGCGATTTCGCCCGGTGCGTACGGCTTGGTCGGTGCGGACCGGGGAATGGGCCGGCGCTCTCGAACGCCGTCAGCGGGGTTCAGCGACTCCACCATCAGAGCGAGCGTCGCCCGGTGGGTGGCCTTGCTCCCGCTGAGGTAGTTGCCCATTCCACGGTGGATGAACCCTTCAACGACGCGGCGCCGAAAGATGCGTCGCCGCTCGAGCGGAGTCCCTCGTGTTTGCCAACACCAGAGCACGAACGCCACTGTGGCGGGGAACAGCGTGCGAGGTGCGCGCCCCGTCGCGGAAGCAGCATCGGCAACCGCAGCTTCGATGAATGGGCCAATAGTTTCCCAGTAGGCCAGCGCGTAGATGGGGCGGTATTGATAGGCCCGCGCATCAGAGTTGCTCATGGCCGTTGAGGTGGTTCGCTAATCGGCTCGATTGAGACCACTCTGGTGGTCTCTCGGGTGGTGAGCCAGACGCCGGGTACGTGCAGGTTTATCAGCACCACCATGGGATTGCCGACGCAGCAGGTGACAATTTCCAGCAGGTCGACGTCATCACCATCCCGTCGGAGGCTGAGCGTGTCATTGAACATGGCGCTGGCCACCCGTCGAAGGACCCGTGCGTCGAGGTCGAGCGAGTAGCAGGTCGCGGACGCCGTCGTAACGAGGTATCGGCCGCGGTCGGCATCCGTCAGTGCGTTCTGTGGGTGTTCCGCAGTTGTCGGCATCACGTCGTCCGTCTCGTGGTCTCGGGCTCTGGAGCACAACATTAGAGATTCGCCCGGTTTCAAACCACCGACTCAGTGACAAACCCGGGCCGAATTAGTCCTTTTGGGCACAGCGCATAGCTGCAGTGAGGCCGCAATTCATGCGGCCAGAACAGGCGGCACAATGCAACGAGGAACAAGCCCAATAGAACTCCACGAGAAAGCACGCACGCTCTGGCTCCAGGTCGGCATCGTGGACATGGAGTCCGAGCAATATGAGACAGCGGACCAACGGCGTGCGAGCGGCGCTGAGACGAACGGAGCGGTGGGTTTCCGGCGGTCAGCCAACTGGGCAGGCGCGCTCCACCGTTACGAAGAATTCTGGCGAGCAAACGAGCACCCACCGCGCGAGAACACTCGAAAGCGTTCAAGCCTGCCGGGCCACGAGCGCCGGCTCGGGGAATGGGCGCGACACCAGCGCCGGTTCGATGACAGGCTCAGCGCCTATCAACGCATCCGGTTAGACGTCTCCCCCGCGTTCGAGTGGGACCCCCACGAGAGCCGCTGGCAAATCAACCTCGCCGCGTGCATCCACCACGTGCAAACCAATGGTCGGTTGCCGCGCCTCACTTCCGCTGACCCGGCGGAGTTTGCGCTGGGGCGATGGCTTGGACGCCAGCTGCGGCAGCTGAAATCTAGAACGCTTTCGCGGGACCGAGAGGCGCACATCAGCGCGCTCTTGGCCCTGCCGACGGACGTCGCCGAAAAACCGACTCTGTGACAAAACTCGACCGGCTCAGCACAAACGGACTGCTGACGCAGTAGCTTCGGCCGCGTAACACCGAACAGAGTCCCATGCGCCGCGCCGTTCACGAGCCTTGTGCTTTTGACGGCGCGGCCCATGGCCTCCCGCACGAAGACCACGCCGACCTCCTTTCCCTGCACATAGTGTTCAGCAGCACCCCGCACCCGGCGCCTCATCAACCGAGTCCCAACGGAAATGAAGTTCATCTCAAGCGCCGCAGAACGTGATACGGAGGACCACCAATGACAACCGTCGAAGAACTGCACGGCGATGAAGGCGGCGTCTGGCGCGTCACGACAGTCTGCAGCAGCTACATCATGAACTTCCAGCGAGGCACCGTCACCCGCATCCCAGGTATCGACAGCAACATCACCTTCAACGATTTCGAACGCCCGCTGCGTACCCTCAATGCGTGCAAAGTCGGCGAGACCGGCTATTGGACGATGAAATCCGACGACTCATTCGCCGACTACTACACGCAGCAAAGCACGACCATCGTGCGAATTGAGCTTCTCAACGGAACGGCACTTGGGAAGGCAGCCACGGACGTTGCCCTTCAAAATATCAACGCCCTGGATGGGCTCTACTCCATGGACGAGGTCGCGACCATGCTGAAGGTGGACGAGCCCCACATCAGGGTGATGCTCGCTACGGACCAGCTCATTGCGCTCATCTGGAGGGATGAAATCGTGTTCCCCGGCCTTCAATTCGGACCCAACCGAGACCATATCGAGCCCTTCGTGCTCCCACTCGTCTCAGCGGCCGCCAGCCTGGACATCACGGGCTTCAGCCTGACGTTCTGGCTGTACACGCCGACCACATATTTTGCCGGCGACCGGCCACTCAACCACCTTGACGAACTGGAACACCTCGTCGAGGCATTCATCGCTCATGCGAGCATCGAGTGGTGACAGGGCGGCAGTCAGCAACCAACCAACGATTCGACCCCCCAGCGACGCCGCAATCAGCGCAGCACGCGCAATGTATTGGCGGCCAACGCCAAGTAGTTACCTTTTACCCAGCCCCGGAGACCCTCCACCGACTATCGACTGAACCCACCTCTTCTTCTTCGGGTCCGGCGCTGACTTGCGTCTGGGCACGGTTCCACGTTCAAGGTTCGCCTTCTTGCGAGCGGCGGCCTCTGCTTCGTAGATTCGTTGGGATGCAAGCGACGCTTGTCGACGTGATTCGAAGGACTTTGCTTTGCCCACTCCTCCTGGCTTTGTGGTGGAGCGGCGGGCAACAGCCGGCCTCGGTGCCGGCGCCTTGATTTCGCGGGCTGGAACTGCGTTCCGCCGCTGGCGGGACGAAGCTGGCGGCTCTACGAGTCGCGGACGAACGCGGGGCTTCGGCGCCAGGGCCTTTCGAGATGCCCGAAGTAAGTTGCGTTCTTGGGCCGCTGTTGGTCGAGGGCGCAAGGTGTCCACGACCAACTTCCCCGGCGGCCCGCCTGTTCCTGAGCAGCGACCTCCGCTGGACTCGTGGGCCGTCATCACTTGTGTGGTGCTTACCGTGGCAGTTTGGTCGCAGACCGGACAAATTGCTCGCATCGTTGAAGGCCCTCTCGTGTGGTTGCACGATACTGGCTGCCTCCGACACGAGCGCCGCCGCGACTCGCGTCCAATGACTACAGAGCCGTGCGTCGAAGCGCCCCTGCGCCGCGTCGTGTAAGTAGTGTCGGCCCGACTCGCTAGGGTGAATATGAGGCCGGGCTGCTTCTTCACGCACCCAATCATTTGCTCGGCCGTAGGGGGAATTCTGTTGGCCAGCAAGACTAATAAGACTGCAGCGGCGAGTCTAGAAGACACGCTTTGGGAGGCGGCGAACCAGCTGCGTTCGAACATGGACGCTGCCGAATACAAGCACGTCGTGCTTGGCCTCATTTTCCTAAAATACGTCTCAGATGTTTTCGAGAAACGTCACTCACAACTCAAGCGCCTTGCCGCTGACGATTCGAGCGATTACTTCATGCCCACGGATGACGCGCGCGAACAGCTTCTCGAAGACCGTGACGAGTATGCCGGCGAGGGAATCTTCTGGATTCCCGAGGGCAATCGTTGGAATGACCTTCGCAAGGCAGCGAAGCAGACCGACGTAGGTGGACGAATCGACGCCGCGATGGAGTCCATTGAAAAGGAGAACCCCACCCTCAAGGGTGTGCTTCCGAAAAACTTTGCGCGACGTGAACTCACCCCGCAGATGCTCGGCGGGCTCATCGACCTGTTCTCAAACGAAAATCTTGCCGCAGAAGAGCACGAAAGCCTCGACGTTCTTGGCCGAGTGTTCGAGTACATGCTCTCCAAGTTCGCGAACGCTGAGGGCAAGCTCGGCGGTGAATTCTTCACACCCCGCAGCGTCGTCAAGCTCATGGTCGACATGCTCGAACCCTTCAACGGCCGCGTCTACGACCCTGCCTGCGGTTCGGGTGGCATGTTTGTGCAGGCTGACCGCTTCGTGAAAGCCCACGATGGCGTCCGCAACGACATCAGCGTCTTCGGGCAAGAACAGAACCCGACCACGTGGCGGCTCGCGAAAATGAACCTCGCCCTGCGGGGTATTGAGGCAAACCTCGGCCCAGAATGGGGCGATTCCTTCACGAACGACCAACACCCCGACCTGCGGGCTGACTTCGTCATAGCCAACCCGCCTTTCAACGTCAAGAAATGGGGCGCCGACAAACTGGCTGGTGACGTCCGATGGCAGCACGGCAACCCTCCCGCCAATAACGCGAACTTTGCTTGGATTCAGCACATGCTGCATCATCTGAATCCCACGGGAACCATGGCCACGGTCCTCGCGAACGGGTCGCTTTCTGCTCAGGCTGGCGGCGAAGGCGAGATTCGAAAGAATCTGGTGGAGAAGGACCTTGTCGAGTGCATCGTGGCGCTTCCTGGGCAGCTCTTTTTCACAACTCAAATTCCCGTTTGCGTCTGGTTCCTGACGAAAGACAAGTCAGGGCAGACCGTCAAGAGTGAGCGGTCGCAGCGTTCCCGTAAGGGCGAAGTTCTCTTCATCGATGCGCGTCAGGTCGGTTCTATGGTTTCTCGAACGAACAAGGAGCTGACCGATTCGGACTTGGAACGGATAGCGGGCACTTACCACTCGTGGCGCGGTGAGCCCGGCGAGAACACGTACGAAGATGTGCCAGGGTTCTGCGCGAGCGTCAGCCTTGAGCAGATTGCCGAACACGGTCATGTGCTCACACCGGGTCGTTACGTTGGGAGCGAAGCGGTTGATGAGGACGAGGAGCCCCTTGATGACAAGATTTCGCGGCTGACGGTCGAGGTACGTGAGGGATTCGAGCGCCGGGTGCAGCTCCAAGAGCAAGTGATGGCGGCTCTAGGTTCGCTTGCGACGCAGGACGCGTCTTGAGCTCGCTTGGCGACGTTGCAAAGGTTCACCATGGGTGGCCATTTCGTAGCTTAGAAGCTGGTCCGGCTCGGCCGGACGAGCCCAGGCTGATACGAATTGGCAACTTCGCGGGGTCAAGGGGCGCGGTCTTCAAACGGAGTGCAACTGAGAGCTATCGCGGCGAGTACCCGACAGCGTTCAATCTGAAGCCTGGAGACTTGCTCATGGCGATGACTTGTCAGACGCCGGGGGGAGAGATTCTGGGCTGGCCGATGCGAGTGCCGTCGGATGAGCTGAACTACCTGCATAACCAGCGTATTGGGCGCGTCGAAGTGACAGATAGTACTCGTGTGTCGATTGATTATCTCGAGTACCTATTTCGCACCAATGATTTCAACCACTACCTCGCTACGACGGCGAGCGGCTCGAAGATTCTCCACACGGCACCTTCACGCATCGAGGCATATCAGGTCGAGCTACCGCCGCTCGAAGAGCAGCAGCGAATTGCGGGAGTGCTCGGTGTGCTCGACGACCTCATCGACACAAACGCGGCAGTTGCTTCTGGGTGTGAGCGCCTCGCGCGTTCCATCGCTGCCACCATAAGCGACCTAGTTCAGCTAAGTCGGCTCGCGAAGGCGGGAGTGGCAAAGACCGTGACTCCGTTCGGACCAGTGGCACACTTCTCTCTTCCGGCGTTCGACTCAGGTCCAGCACCCGAGCTCGTAGATGGTTCCACCATCAAGAGCGCAAAACTTGCGTTTGGCCAGAGCATGGTCCTTATTTCCAGGCTGAACCCGCACATCCCCCGAATCTGGACCGCATACCCTGTAGCAGACAAGAAGAATCTCGCTTCAACGGAGTTCGTGCCCCTTGTCGGCACGGATGTTACGACGGAAGAAGTCTTTGCCGTCGCTTCTACTACGAGTTTTGTTGAGCAGATGCGCATGAGGGTGACCGGCACAACCGGTAGCCATCAGCGAGTCGATAAGTCGGCCCTCCTCGACCTTAAGGTCCCAGACGTGCGGCGCCTCTCAGACGACAAGAGACTGCTTATTCGGAACCTCGTGAGCGAGAGTGAGGCCTCACGAACGATGGCCGCGCAGCTTCGTCTCACGCGGGACGAGTTGCTGCCGTTGCTAATGTCGGGGAAGGTGCGAGTGGGTGACGTTTCTCAAGCCGGAGTACTGGGGGAAGAATGAGCGGGATTCCGACGGAGGCCGAGCTTGAGGAGCTCGTGCTTGATGAACTGCGGGGCCTGGGGTGGACGGTCGCCTACGGGCCCGACATAGACCCAGAATCTGGTGAGGCTGAACGCCATGACTTCCGCGAGGTGGTACTGCAGCATCGACTGGCTCACGGTGTCCGTCGTCTCAATCCTGAACTCGACGAATTAGCGGTCGAGGATGCCGTGAAAACGGTCTTACGGCCGGAGTCGCAACTGGTCATGACGGAGAACTGGCGGGCGTACCAGCTGCTAACGCAGGGTGTGCCGGTCGAGGTGCGGGATTCCTCTGGTGCGCCGCGCACGACGCGGGCGCAGCTCATCGACTGGAGGAACCCTCTCAACAACGACTTTCTCGCTGTGAATCAGTTCACCGTCGTTGGTTCCGCGAAGCGGCGTCCCGACATCGTGCTGTTCGTCAATGGTCTGCCCCTTGTGTTGTTGGAGCTGAAACGGGCGGGCAACGAAGCGTCGTCGCTGCGAGGTGCGTTCAACCAGGTGCGCACCTACACGCATGACATCCCAGACCTGTTCACCTGGAATCAGCTCGCCGTCATTAGTGATGGGGTGCAGGCGCGAGCTGGCACGTTCGCGGGCAATTGGGAGCACTTTGCGCCGTGGAAGACGGTTCATGGCGAACTCGCTCCCCCGCTCTTGCCGGAGTATGAAGTGCTCACCAAGGGCATGCTTGACCCGGCGCGGCTCCTCGACTTGGTGCAAAACTTCACGGTCTACACCGGAGACGCGGGCAACCTCGTGCGATTTGTGGCGAAGTACCACCAGTTCTGGGCGGTGAACAAAGCAGTTATTGCCACCGTTGAGGCTGTAGAAGGTGACGGTCGTGCGGGTGTTGTTTGGCACACGCAGGGGTCGGGAAAGAGCTACGAGATGCTCTGGTATGCGGCCAAAATCATGCGGGACCCCACCATGGAGAATCCGACCGTCGTGGTGCTCACCGACCGGAATGACCTCGACGACCAACTCTTCGACGACACCTTCGCGGCCGCCAGAATCGGGGCACCATTGCCGGAATCGCCCGTGCAAGTTGGGTCGCGGGATGATTTGAAGCACCTGCTGAGCGGCCGGGCATCCGGTGGCATTATCTTCTCGACGATTCAAAAGTTCGGTATCTCGAAGGAGGAGAAGGACGCCGGCACCGCGTTCCCGTTGCTGTCAGACCGGATGAACATTGTCGTGATGGTCGATGAAGCTCACCGCTCGAACTACGACTTCATCGACGGATTCGCCCGTCACTTGCGCGACGGGCTGCCGAACGCCACCTACATCGGCTTCACCGGAACACCGATTGAATCGACTGACAAGTCGACGAGGAACGTGTTCGGTGACTACATTGACACCTACGACCTCACCCAGGCCGTCGCCGACGGTGCCACAGTCAAGGTTTACTACGAGCCACGTCTAGCCCGGGTAGAGCTGCCTGTGGGCGCATTGGGTGATGTCGATGATGCTTTCCGTGACGCGACCTCTGGCTCCGAGGATGAAGCCAAAGATAGGTTGAAATCGAAGTGGGCACGGGTTGAAGCCATTGTGGGCTCCGACAAACGTATCGCCGAGCTGGCAGCCGACCTCGTCACGCACTGGGAAGCCCGGCGTGAAGTGCTCGCGGGTAAAGCGATGATTGTGACAATGTCGCGTCGCATCGCTGCTGCGCTGTACACCGCTATCGCTGACCTTCGTCCGGCCTGGGTCAATGACGACGACGCACGGGGAAAGTTGAAGGTCGTGATGACTGGGTCGGCGGCTGACGACCAGGCATTGCAGCCGCACATTCGCTCAAAGCAAGCCCTGCGCGATTTGAAGCAGCGCGCGAAGAACCCCAAAGACGAGCTTGAGTTGGTCATTGTGCGGGACATGTGGCTGACCGGTTTCGATTCCCCGTCCATGCACACCATGTATGTCGACAAGCCGATGCGTGGTGCCAACCTCATGCAGGCCATCGCACGGGTCAACCGAACCTTCAAAGACAAACCGGCTGGCCTCGTCGTCGACTACCTCGGCATTGCCGAAGACCTAAAGTCAGCGCTCAAGGAATACACAGACCGCGACCGCGACAACGAAGAGCTCGGCGAGGACCTGCGCCAGCAAGCCATCCCAGGCATGGTTGAGGCGCACGGAATCGTCGACACCATTCTGTATGGCTACCCCTGGCGTCGTGGCCTGACCGCTGGTGGAGCGAAGGCGTTCCTAACCGCTCTGACCGGCGCGGTTGAATACTTGCTCTCCGCACATACGCAGGTCGGTGACGAGTGCACCAAGGACAGCCCGTGTTTGAAGCATCGTTTTCTGGCGCACGCCGGCCGATTTGTGCGGCTCTACGCGATGTGTGCCGGAACGGATGAGGCGGAAGCGCTCAAGGGCGACGCCGCGTTCTTCGAGGCTGTGCGTGCCCAGCTTGCCAAAATCGAGGGCGGGGACCTTCGTGTCGACCCCAACGCCGAGGTCGACACCGCCATCCGTCAGATTGTCTCCGACGCCATGACCGGAGTTGGCGTCATCGACATCTACGCGGAGGCAGGGCTTGGCAAGCCTGACCTGTCGCTCATCGACGATGACTTCATCGAGAAGTTCAAGAAGTCCGACCGGAAGAACCTGCAGTTGGAGATGCTACGTCGGCTGCTGAACGACGAGATAAAGCGAATCGCCAAGCGCAACATCATCGCCAGCAAACAGTTCTCGGAGATGCTCACCGACTCACTGCTGCGCTACCAGAACCGCACCCTCGACTCCGCGCAGGTCATGTCGGCGCTTGCGGACTTGGCACAAAAACTCACGGCCGAAGCGAACCGTGCGAAGCAACTCGGACTGACTGATGACGAGTTGGCGTTCTACGATGCCATCCGCACAAACGACTCTGCCGTCATTGAACTCGGCGACGATAAACTGAAGGCCATCGCCCACGACCTAGTCGAGATTGTGCGTCGTGACGCCAAGACCGACTGGGCAGTCAAGGAGCAAGTGCGGGCGAAGCTGCGCGCCACAATCAAACGGTTACTGCGCCGGCACGGGTATCCACCAGACATGCAGGAGAGCGCGACGTTGACAATACTCAAGCAGGCCGAAGTAATTGCCGCAGTCGCAGCGTAACGCTGGTAGGCAACGCAAGCTTGTCAGTTGTTTGAATGAAAGGTTCCTTAAGTGAGCAGCATTACCCCGCACTATCGGTCCGTGACGCAGTTGCTGCAGAGCCGTTCCTTTGCAATCGACGAGTACCAGCGCGAGTACAAGTGGGAGCGACGGCACATTGAGGAGCTCGTCTCTGATTTGCTTGCGCGCTTCTGGGGAGAATATCGAGAGGGGCATTTGCCCAAGGATGTCAGCAGCTATGGAGAGTATTTTCTCGGCTCAATCATTGTGACCGAGCGGGGCGGCAAAAGTTATCTCGTGGATGGTCAGCAGCGCGTCACATCTCTGACCCTGCTCATGATTCATCTGTACCGGATTGCACGAGCAAAGGAATTGAATGTTTCGGCGACGATTGAGCCTCTGATTTTTTCCGACAACTTCGGAGAGCAGCAATTCAACCTCGATATCAAGGAACGCGTTCCTGTCATCCGCGCCCTCTTCAACGGCGAAGCGTATAAAGCCGAGGGTAAGGATGAGTCGATTAGCAATATTCTCGCGCGGTACGACGACATTGAGAGTCTTGACCTAGCCGGAGAACTCGGCGATGCACTTCAAGGATTCATTTACTGGCTGATGAACAACGTCGGCCTCATTGAAATCGAAGCGGCGAACGATTCACAAGCCTATGGAATCTTCGAGACGATGAACGACCGCGGCAAGCCGCTCAGCCCTGTTGACATGCTCAAGGCATACCTGCTTGCACCCATCACCGACGAAGACCTGCGCAATAGGGCCAACTCCACCTGGCGAAAAACAGTTCTCGGCCTCGTCTCCTGGGGTGAGGAACCGGACGCTGAACGCGACGCAGCAGCAATGAAAGCTTGGCTCCGCGCTCAGTACGCCAACTCAGTGCGCGAGCGCAAAGCGGGGTCAGTCGACCGCGACTGGGAGCTCATCGGCACGACGTTTCATCGCTGGATTCGCGACAACGAGTCCCGAATCGGAACGGGAGTCGCGCAACGAAACTACGAAGTCATGACTGAAGAACTTCCCTTCTTCGCGAACGCATACCAGCTCATCCTTCACGCGAGCACGCACTACACCCCCGGCCTCGAGGCCGTCTTCTACAACGCCCACAACGACTTCACGTGGCAGAGCACTGTCCTGCTCGCAGCGCTGGACCCCAGTGACGACCAAACCACGGTGCGGAAAAAAATCGCCGCGACGGCCACCTTCCTGGACATCTGGCTCATGCGGCGAACCACGAATAATATCCGCGTCGGATACTCGACGACCAGCTACACAATGTTCCTCCTCGTCAAAGAAATTCGCCGCAATACATTGCCTGAGCTCGTGGACGCTCTCACCACACGACTAGCGGAGAGCGACCCCGCTTTCGAAGGTAGCGAGAGCCGTGGGCGTCAAGGAATAAGGGACCTGCGGCTGAACCAAGCCACCCGCAGGTATATCTTCCATTTGCTCGCGCGGGTGACCTCGTTCGTCGAGACCAGTTCCGGAAAGCCAGACCTCTTCGACAAGTACGTAGACCGAAAGGTCAAGAACCCGAGCGATATTGAACACATCTGGGCCGATAAATTCGAACGATACGAAGCCGAGTGCACATCGCCTCAGGACTTTGACGACTGGCGGAACAACGCCGCCGGGCTTCTCCTGCTGCCGGCCGATGTAAATCGCAGCTACCAAGCGAAAACTTTCGAGGAAAAAGCACCCCACTACGCAAAGCAAAACCTCTATGCGGCAAGCCTCACATCTGCCGCGTACGCGCATCAGCCCCAGTTCGAGTCGTTTCGAACGAGCGAGCAGCTCAACTTTCACCCCTATGAAGTTTTCGGAAAAGACGAACAGGTCGAGCGACGCGAGCTGCTGCTCGACTTGGCAAACAAAATTTGGTCGCCAAACCGAATCGCTGACGCCGCTGATGAATAGTTAACCGGCTAGCGAGAATTTCACACATTGCGCTCATCCCATTCAGCGACTCGGCGCAAGGCGCATCCGTTTGACGGCGATTGGTATGCGCATCGCACGAACAGACGGATAGCTTTGTTCTGCGGCGGGTCAGGGTGTCAGCGTGCGTTTCTCTGCAACGTTGCTTTCTTCGGCGACGCGCTCGGCCAGATTCCCGCGAGAATTCCTTCGTCGTCGGAATGCCGATAAATGATGATAGGTCGCTTCGCGTGGTGTCTCCTGACGTGCACGAGAAGGCGCTATCCAGGCTCACAGAGGATTGCATCCGCACTGAATTTTGGGGACCGGACTTCCGACCGGGAGCGTGGCAAGGCGTTACTTTGATACCAGTATTCTGAACGGATGGACATTCTGAAACTACCCGAATCAGCAGCGCTGCTCGGGGTCGTAGGTGGTGTCGTCGGAATCATCTCGTTCGTCTGGACCGTGGCGTGGTCCATTGTCTACAGGCCAAGGGTGCGATGGTCACTCAACCGAATCCTGCTTCGGGACTGCAATTCCGAGCTCAATATGATTGCATTGGTTTTCCGGAATGTCGGAACGGCCGCGGCCGAGGACTCCCATGCGGTGATGCGAGCACCCCACCTCGACGGGCTACGCGAGTTCCCCTCTGAAGGACGCCTTCGCGTTGAACCGGGTGGAGAGATTCAGGTGTTGATACAGGCGCATGTGCGGCGAGATGAACGGGCCCTGCAGGACCGGCGAATCCGTCCATACATGAGCGGCGATGCCACCATGTTCGAGATGGCGAAGTTTCGCATCACGCTGAGGTGGCGGCGGCAGACCTTTGGCTTCGCCCGGAGATGGTTCTGGCCAAATCGTCTTCAGTATCGAGTGCCGCTTGGCGATGACCTATCGAAAATCAACAATCAGCCGAGCGGGACGGCCACTCCGGCGGCGTCTCCTGCGGTCATTCAGTCGTCATAGCGCAGTTAAATTTTCGCCCTCCACCTACACTCCGACGTTGGCATGGGTTGTGGCCGCGGTTGCATGAGCCGGCGGGTGGGCAATATCCTACGCTCGCTGGCTCCCACGATGCAGAGAGTCGGTTTGGAGGAAATTAGCGTCAGCCTACGGAGGAAAACGAATTCGCTCGACACCTGGCTTCCGCGTCCTGACGGGCTTCGCGAACGGCCCGACGAGTAGAACTGGGCCGGGCGTCATTCGCCTGCGCTTCGTAAACCAGCCTGCGAGTTGAAGAGGTTAAGACTTGTTGCTCTTGAAGAGGTCCCGAATGACTTCACGCTCCCGCTGCAGTCGTTCCTGGCGAACCTCAGCCGTCACTTGAGAGAGAGTACGGCCTGAACGAGTTGCGCGCATTGCTGCACGCTGTTTCTTCGTCTCCATACTCAGTTGGATGCTAGTCATTGTGCTCCTCCTTCTCTCCTTCAATACTAATCGTCTTGCGCTTTCCGCGCGCCTGTGCCGCTCGGTAGAAAGCAAACGCTGAGGCGAGAGTCTCCATCATCTCAGCGTCTCGCAGCGTTAAGTCGCCAATCTTCGGGCTGTCCATCGTCAGCATCCCATACGCTTCGTCCGACGAACGAACAGGCAGCGAGATGAAAGTCGAATAGGGCCGCCCGGCTGTTCCCCAGGTCTCGGGGAGCTGAGAGGTGTCAGCGCAGAAGAAGTGGTCCTCAACGTCGGACAACCTATCTATCGCAATTTCACCATGCACATCCGACACGTCGAACCCGCGAGGGGCATCGTTGCGCCCGCGGACGGCTGTCGCGGATAACTTCGTCTTATCGGCGGAGATATCGTAAAGAACGATACGAACGCCGGGGAAGCCCTCAAACATTGACGTTCCCATTTCGTCAAGCAACTCGTCGACTCGTTCTTGGACGAGGTCCACCCTGCCTGCTCGCGGCATCACCTCAAAGTCTGCTGCATCGCTCAGCACACGGGCAGCAGCTTCACCGACAAGACGCTCGCGGGCATCAAGCATGTCATCTGCACGCCATCCCTGACGGAGAACCCAAGAGCGTAGCCAAAGCGGAATGAGCCCCAGAGCAACGATTGTGGCTCCGATAGCTACTTGCCAAACATTCTCACTTGCGCCAGAGATGACAGCGCTACCAACGGTGGTCCCAATCCACGGTGCAATCTCTGGGACGGCACCGTCACTCAGAAATGTCAAGATGCTGTCGCGACGGCTTGGGATTCTTTTCGTCATTTATTCGGGCTGTTTCTTTCTGGCGGGGCCGCGCGGGCGCACTGCCTCAGGCCTGGCTTATATGCTTCTCAACACGACGCACCGTGTGAAAGGAATCTTCGCGCAATCTGCCGGCCTCATCCAATAACTGCGCTGTCGAGGAACGAAGGCGATGGCGTGCTCGTGCCCGCCTACGGAACGCCCGGTCAGCATTCCCATCGACCGGTAGAGCCGGTCCGCTAACCCTTGGTTCGGCGCGGGTCGTTGCCAGGCGCGATTGTGTTCTTGTCCCGAATTTGCCCATTAACGCCATGGAGTGAAATTTCGCCGCCGCCGTTGCGCGACGAAATGTCGCGGGTTGCCGCATATGCTGCGGCTTGGGTGTCCGCCCGCGTGGAAATGCGTGAGGCATCGTCTCGCTTGCCCACCCATTCGTCGCCTCGTTTATAGACGTCGTAATCAGCCATCTTCATCTCCTTCGATTGTGAGTACCACTTGGTCACTATTGTATTAGCACATAGATAAGGCGCGCCAACGAATCGAGGGAACCCCTAGGAGTGGTCTCACGCCCATGAAGGAATTGAACCCTGCAACCGGCACTGAATCCGAAACAGGGCATGCGCAAATTTAGGGTGCGTTACAGACTGACCAGTCCATCGATGAAAGGTTGGCTCCGACCTGAGGCCAACCTCCGGAACATTGGCCACAACGCCGGACGGGCAGCACCGGTGCCTCCGTAGCCGGACTCGACGTAGGTGGCTTTCGCTTCGATGGGCATTACGTCATCAACCGTCGTTGGCATCGCCAGGACTTCGCAGAATTTGGAGTGGTCAGGGCATAGGAACGCTCAGGGGCGAGCCCCCGATGGCAGCGTCCAGTTGCGCGCTAGCTTCTGCCGAGCACCCCTGCTGGGAAAGGTGGGTCAGGTACAGCCCGTCCTTACCTCGGCGTGGGGAATGCCGCACTTCCAAGCAGTCGTTCAATCTCCTGGGCCACGTCAACGTCCAACGTACCTTCGCGCTGCTTCTTGCGCTGGTTCGTCAGCCAAGTGTGAAGCGATGATTCGCTGACTTCGGACGGTTCCAGCGCACCAGCTGGCTTACCCTCGACCCGCCGCGGAGCACGCCCAACTTCGGTCACGAAGTGTGTGAACTCCTGAACGCGGTGCGTCTGTACTTGGGCGTGCGTCGTCGGGGCCCACCCGGGAAGCGCTGTCAGTTGCTTCTGACGTTCAACAGTCGGTGGATTGCGGTCCGCGACGCCCTTCATCAGGGCCCGCTGCTCGGAAGCCCATCCGGCAACACGCTTTTCCCGCTTGTCTTTCGAAGATGCCGACGGTCGGCGACCGTGTTGCTCAACGAACTCCTTGAAATACTTGACGTTGTCGTCCCACTTTTCGTCGAGCGGTTCCCAGACAAAACCAGGGATTGCTTCCATAGAAGTCTGCTGCTCTGATGAAAGAGAGTCCCGCTTCTTCCTCTGGTCGGTGACGAAGTACCCGAGTTTCACCGCTATGGGGTCTCGCTCCGCCTTAGGTATACGTGCATTGTGAGTGGGCAGCTTGTTGTTCACGCGCACGTACTCTGCGAGAACCTCAAGCTGCATCGTCCAGGTGTCTTTAGTCATTTTTCCCCCAGGGTGACTCTATTGCGTTCCTCGGGCGTACATGTCACAGCCACTCCTGTAGTGCGGTATCTAGGCGGAATACAGACCAAGATGGTGACATGGCAATCACGGACCGCGACAGGAAATTGCTTTGGGGTCGCGCCCACAATCGCTGCGCGATGTGTCGCTCGGTCCTGACGCCAGACTCGGACTCAGAGCCCGAGGAAGCCATTGTTGCGGACGAGGCACACATCATCGCTCGCTCGCCGGCAGGGCCGCGAGGCGGTGACGGCGACCGTGCCGACATCGACGGGTACGGTAACGTCATCCTCCTGTGCAAGAACCACCACAAGGCAATCGATGACATGCCATGGACCTACCCGGTAGACCGTGTGCTCCAGATTAAGACGGAGCATGAAAGCTGGGCCGAGTCACTTTTTGACGAGAATAAACCTGAACCGGTGGGCCCGACCCGAATAGTCACCACGGCCGATGAGGACAAAATTCTGTTCAAGGACGCTGCTTCTGGCGCACAAGTGTGGAACGTACTGTCGAACGCGGCTCAGTGCAATATCGGCTACCCACTCGCGTCAATGGGAGCGGAGCGGCTCGAAATCGCCAACGAAGCGCTGGCCTCACTTCAGGAATACAGTGAAATCGCTGGCGAAATCACTGTAAATGGATACCGTGCAGTGTCCCAGTCGGTCAAAGAGCTAGACGACATCCTTCGCACGCTCACGGCGGCAAATCTCGTACTCATTCTGCGACTTCTACCGCGACACGTCACCGGAGGCGTCGGTGCGCCGATGTCCTGGAATGTGGCCGAGTTGTTAGTTCACACGACGGAACGTATCCAAGAGATAAGAAACGAAGACCTGACCGCGCCTGGCTGACCTACATTGCCTAATGCGAGCACAGTTCAAGGTCACGCGCTCGGACGTGGGCGGAGACTAACCTTCCGTGTGCCAGTCCTCGTGAGGCCTTACGGCATGATGGCTTCATGTCAGAAATCCCCCCGTCGGCAGTTCCCAGCATCCTGTCTGAAATGTTCGCTGTCGTTCTTTACAGTGACCACGGGTCGGGGGTTCGCTTGCGATGGAACCCGACTGACCGGACTTGGCTCCGGTCAAACCCGTACGGCACCGGTTTCATCCAGCAAGACCCACCGCACAAAATAGGTTCAGGCGAACGGGCGTTCACGACCCTGGTCGACGCGCCGACGGTCGAGGACCTTGCCGCTTCCGTTGTACTCGCCGAATCGCTGACGAAGACCGGGCACTGCCAATTCTGTGGCAACGGGACGCTGTCACTCCACGCGATTCTTCCGGACATCTATGGTGAATCGACTGTCGCTTGCGTCCTTCGCCCAAACCCATCGGTAGTCGATTCGTCCGGCGGTACTGCGCGGACGAAGCATTGGGGCACGACTTTCGCCTGCAATGCGGTCAGAAGAACCCCGATTCACCGACCGAATAGTTACCTCGAGGTCGGCGTCTACCTCTACGGCGAGCCGCTCACAATTCTCGAAGCCATTGACCGGCCTTGGTGCAGCAAATGTTCCGGAACAGCGCAAAACGTGCGCATAAATTTATCGGAAGCTCTGGGCGGGAAGCTCACCGCGATTGGCCTACGCGACGCCCTGTTCGATAACGAAGAACGGCGCACCCACGGCGACCAAATCAGGTACCTTCTCCATGAAGTCGGGGACCGAAACCGGCAAGAGCTCTTGGTAGAGATGCGTGCCGGAATGCGCGGGCTCACGGCGGACGTTTACACGGCCCGGGACGAGAACTAGGCCGACAGGCGCGCGCCTGCAGCTGCAAGCGCCTATCCGGATAGCACCATGGCCAGCAACCACCGCGCGTCAGGTCGACGCGTTTTAGGCAACTGCAGAAACCCCGTTCGTCCCTGTTTTCAGGCGAAGAAACAGAAGTAGAGGAAAAAGTGTCCTAGGGCGGAGGAAAATGCTTTTGCCAGACGCCTGAGTTCCGTGCCCTGAAGGGTTTCGCGAACAGCCCACAAAAGTCCTGATAAACCTAGGTTTATCAGGACTCTTTTCGTTTAAGAACTTGCAAAGCCATTGTTCACCCATTGTTTATGGGCGCGAATTTGGGCATTTTCGCCCAGTTTTGGAGTCTAATTCGCGCATTTTATCCTCGTTCAGATTTGTCGATTGCGCATATTTGTCCTGATCAAAAGGTGTTTAATCGCTGGATTCATCCAAGCAAGCTGATCGAGTGATCATTGGACCCAGAGTCGCGGCGTCGCAGGTTCAAGTCCTGGGATCCGGCGATTCACGGCCGCACGCCAGCTGTGCGTTCCGCAGCGGTTTTGCCGCCAGAACGAGCGTGCTTCCCGTCATGGCGCAAGAACGGAGTCTTCACGGCGTTGCTTTAACCTTGGCCAATACTGACGCACGTCGTAGACGCGGGACTGAATTTTCTGTTGCAGATAGTCAACATCGATGTGAGAGGTGCCCACGCGCTGATCCCAATTACCGGCGCACTCGTAGCCTCGCGCCTGAAAGAGCTCGACGACGCGCTCTTGAGTTTTTCTTTCGACCTGCCTGACGCTCACGTTTTGTCCCCCAACTATCTATCCCCCGTTTTCGGCGGCGTGCCTCCTTCAATCATCCGCTTGCTGAACTCGTCGAAATCCGAAATCGCACTGGCAGAGTCGAGGCGCTTGAACGCCTCGAACTCGCGTACTGCGTGCGCGACGGCGAGATCATGCCCTACCCGCATCCCGCAAAATCTCGCGATCATTCAGAGTCAGAAACCCGTCGAGTTTGCTCACCCAGTCAGCCATGCGCATCGGAACGCGCCGCTCGGCCTGCCCGGCAGCGAAGACCAGGTACTGCTCGGTCAAGTTCTGCAGGGCAGACAACTCTGGTTCGGTGTAGTAATTCTTCGCGATCGACACAGCGGACTTGTGGATGCGTGGCTTGCGCCAGATGGTGAGCCCCATGTTCGGCTTCGTCGCATCCGCCCGTGACTGCACCACTTCGGCCGCTGTCTGACCGGTGATCGCCCAATGCAATTTGTTCTGCACCGTGCCATAGAACGTCTGGGTCACGGCGGCGTCGTTGTCGTAGTCAACGGACGTCGCGTATACGTCGGTGATCTTCTGGTAGAAGCGCCGCTCCGAAGTTTGGATGTCCTGGATGCGCCGCAGCAGCTCATCGAAGTAATCAAAGGGGACATCGGGGTTCTTCAACCGCTCATCGTCGAGAACGAACCCCTTTACGATGTACTCACGCAGCCGCTTGGTCGCCCAGACCCGAAAGGCCGTGGCTGTCTTCGACCGCACCCGGTAGCCGACCGAGATGATCATGTCGAGGTTGTAGTGCGCGCGCTTGCGGGACACGTCGCGGGTTCCTTCGCTGCGAACCGACAAGTATTCCTTGTGAGTTGCCGTTGGGGTCAGTTCATCCTCTTCGCAAATATTCCTGATATGCAGGCTGACGTTTTGTTGGGACGTGTTGAAAAGCTCGGCAAGCTGCGCCTGCGTGAACCACACCGTGTCTCCATCGAAGCGGACATCGATGCGCGCCTGGCCGGATTCATCCCGGTAGACAAGAAACTGGCTCTTCGAGGGCGTGGGCTCAGACACCGGCTAACTGCCCATCACCGAGGCCGCGACTCTGCCAATGCCCGAATGTTTCGCCGGCTTCCGTGCTCAGCCACGCTGTGCGACCGTTGCACGCTCGCCCGGTAATCACGGCCCCGGCGGCCGACGGCGACGCGAAAGCCACGTCTCGAGTGAACATCGCCGTTCCGGACGAGTCAACGACAATAGACCCGTCACCGAGGAGCTTTGCGTGCAATCCCCCATAGCCGTGCCGCTTTCCTACCCACATCGGCCGGGCCCCTGAACCCTGCAATACGGTGAACTCGCCATCAATTTCTCGCGCTTGCGCAGTGATTGCTGCCTTAGCCAGAGAAATTGTGAAGACCGGTGATGCTTCGATCGGTTGGGGTGACTGATCTACGCGTGGTGGCGACTGCAGGATTGGCTGAGGCCGCATCACTCGACCCGCGGATTTCTGTTGTCTCTGTGCAGGATCGTGTCGTTTTTCTTGCCGGTGAGCGCATGGAAGACGGACTGCTCAGGGGGCGCGCACCATCCCGTAGACCTGCGCCGGCACGTGGGCGAGTCGCGTGGGGGCGGTTCGCTCTGTTCCGGGTGCTCCTTCGGACGCCGCGACCGCGAACCCAGATCGATCTCGCCGCTGAGTGCGGTGTGTCGCAGGTAGCCATTTCCAACGCACTCCGCGCGCTGGACACCGCGGTGACTCGCGAAACGGGCGGCTGGCACGCACTGCGGCCCGACGCATTGTGGGAGCAATTCCTAACGAAATATCCGGGGCCGCAAGGCATTACCAGCTACTGGATGGGGCTGGACTCCATCACGCGGCAGGCGCAAGCTGCTCAGGACGCTGCCGCCGAGTTGAACGTGCTCCTGTCAGGGGACCCGGCCGCTGATCTGATAGCGCCGTGGCGCATGGGCCGCCGCGCGGTCGTTTACGCGCAAACAGGCCTTGACCTGGCCCAATTCGGT
Organism: Cryobacterium sp. Hh38; assembly: GCF_004403235.1. NCBI lineage: Bacteria > Bacillati > Actinomycetota > Actinomycetes > Micrococcales > Microbacteriaceae > Cryobacterium > Cryobacterium sp. Hh38. The sequence continues at coordinate 22,377 of NZ_SOHD01000003.1, forward strand.
TTTTCCGAAACCACGCGAGAGAACGCCACCCTTGAATGTGTGGTTCCAGCTGATCCCACGATCTGGTCGACCGCCCGTGCCTGGACGTCGACGGGGTCCGGCTGGATAGCCGACCCGGTCCTCGTGGCGTGGGATGTGCAGCGGACGGGGGGTCCCGACGCGGCCGACGCTGTCGAGAGAATCCGGCGAGCGGTTCTGGCGGGTTGGCTCCCGTGATCAGGCGTCGGATCGAGACCGTCGCTACATCGAACGCGGACGACGCGGCCTTCCGCGCTCTCGCCGACGTTGCCGAGATCACAAAACGGATCGGCGATGTCCGCATCATCGGCGGCCACCTGGCGAGTCTGTTGCTCACCGCGTTGATCCGATCGTCCTCGAAGTTGGCGTCTTGTTGACGGACGGAACGCGGCTTGATTTCGTGGTCCGCGTGCCCCCGGTCGAGCTCGCCCTCCTTTTCAAGGCCTATGCCGCACAGTCACGCCACGCGCCCAAGGACATCACCGATCTCTACAACCTCCTGTCGATCGCGTTCGAGTATCCAGTCGACCAGATCGGTGGCTGGAAGATTGGAACTCCTCCCGTATCCGGAACGAGACTCGACGCCGCTCGAACCCTGCATGCCCTTGCGGACTCGGCACGCCAGAGCCTTGTCGTGGCCCACTCGGGCGTACCAGCTGACCGACTGGCGGCGCTCATCAGGGCACTCGTCGCGAATCCTGCCCCAGGGGTCTAGCGGCGGCACGCTGTGCCTGCCTCCGATGCAATGATCGAGCGGCACTGAGATTCCAGTTCCATGGCCAGACGAGAGCGCTCGACGCGGTCGGACCAATCAATGGTCGGATGCCCACCATTGACCCACCTAAATCAACCGTGACCGACCGAACATGGACGCGTACGCTCAGATGAAGTGAACCGCCCGGTTCCCTGCAAGATCAAGGGAATCCGCGAGTTCCCGAGACATTCGGTCACGGCCAGAATCGCCCCGATTCTGCAAGGGGTCGCGTGTTCGAATCACGTCAGCCCGACGAGACAAAAAAGTGCTGGTAGATCGCAAGATTTACTGGGACTTTTTGGATTCTATTTGATTTACCTGCTCGCTCACCTATTCTTTTGGGCGCGATTCCGGCTGAGCCCCGGCGGCACGATAGTTATAATTCTATTCGACTGGTCGACTGATCGACTGCGGCTAGGCACGAACGCACTAGCAACACCCCAACAAGTTGGCAGAAGCCTCCTCAACGCCGAAGATGCCGAGGCCGAATGGATCGGACTCAACTAGTGCGTGAAGTGTCTTCGACGCACCTACGGGCTGCCGGCATCCGTTGTGCCGCCGTTCTGGCACCGGGACTCCTAACTCGTCTGAGAACTCTCTGCCGTGCATCTGCACGGGCTCGCGCCTACGACCCCGCCCAGCACTGCTCGGCCCCGTTCGGATGGCTCCGCGAATTCGGCGACGCCCGCCAGCGCCTCCGCGACTGGGTGGACGCGGCTGGAGCGTGATCGGCCGACGCGCCAGACGGCTTGGCCGCCGAACCGCCTGCGAAGGCAGACGACGACGACGTCAGCGACCGCGACGAGAACGTGGCGCGGAGGCGGGATTCCGAGGCTGCGTTCTATACCTGCGGGAAATATCAATGGTCACCGGAATGCCTAACCAAACGTGATGGCGAATCGTGGCTTGCCCCTCGGTATCTAATCATGTGACTCCCCGCAATGTCACGAACATGTATGGTCGGCTAGCATTCTGATCGGTCCTGCGTAGGCACGTTCCAGGGAAAAACATCATCTCGAAAAGAGGCATCACCCATTTCTTCTCCGGAACGCGTGAATCCTGTTTGACTGCCTTCTTTTATTGAACGGCGGAAATGTACTCCTGGGGTGCGTCGCGCTGGGTCAGCTCGAGAACCACATGTTGGCCTATAGAATCCCGGGAGCACTTCTCGCTGGCCACCTTGAAGGCGCGGGGCGGGACCATCAGTCGCGGGCGAGGCTCAGCAGGGTGTCGAGCAGCACATTCGCGCCGTTCTCCACGTCGATCCACGCAGTGTTCTCCTCGGGGCAGTGGCTGCGTCCGTCGATGCTCGGCACGAAGATCATGCCCGTCGGCGCCAGCTGAGCCATGTTTTGCGAGTCATGGCCAGCCCCGGACGGCAGCGAGCTGTACAACAACTCACGCGCGGCGGCCGCGGCCTCGATGGTCGCCTGAATGCTGGCGTCGAGCCGAACCGGCGGGATCGTGACCTCAAAATCGAACTCCACTTGCACCCCGTAGCGCAGCGCAATCTCCCGGGCCACATCCACGATGGTCGTTTGCAGGGCGTCAACCAGATCCGTCTCCGCTTCCCGAAAATCCACCGTAACCCTGGCCAGCCCTGGGATCACGTTGGCGCTTCCCGGCTCGACCGTCACGATTCCCGAGGTGACGACGGCACGCTCGCTAACGCTTGAGGCCACTTCGGGCAACGCCACGAGCAGCGCGCCGGCGGCAGTGAGGGCGTCGCGGCGCTGGTTCATCGGGGTGGTGCCGGCATGGTCGGCCCGGCCTCGGAACGACACCACGCCGCCGCCGAGCGCCACGATGCCGGTGACCACGCCGATGTCGTGCCCGAGCTGCTCGAGCGTCGGTCCCTGCTCGATGTGCAACTCCACCGTGGCGTGCAGCGTAGCGGGGTCCAGCTTGGTCGCCGTGGCCGCATCGAGGTCTCCGCCGGTGGCCGCAAAGGTGTCAGCGAACCGGTCGCCGTCTCGACCGGTGAGCGACTCCAGCTCGGTGCGGGAAAATCCTCGTGCGAGTGCGCTCGACCCGAACAGATGGGCGTAGTTGCCCTCCTCGTCGGTGAACATGACCGCCCGCACCGGCCGGTCTAGGGCTGGGCGTTCCTCTTGGATGCGGCGCAGGCATTCCAGCGCGGCGAGCACACCGAGCGCCCCGTCGAATGCGCCCCCGTTTGGCACGGTGTCGATGTGCGACCCGGACCACACGGCGGGCTGGGCCGCAGTCCGGGCATCGTAGTCGGGCGATACGACGATGTTCCCGATGCCGTCCACTTCCGCCCTGAGACCGGCTTCGGCGCAGCGCCCGAGCAGCCATGCGCGAGCCTCGCCATCCGCTGCCGAGAAGGAAGTGCGATCCAGGCCGCCGCCCGGCCCGCATCCGATGCTGCCGAGTGCTTTGAGGTCAGCGACCAGTCGGGGTCCGTTGACCGAGAGTCGGGCTGTTGAGGTGTTCATGCGGCGCCGCCCGGCGTGCCGACCCGCGACAGTATGGCGGTGAGGGCGGCGGTGAGCCCGGCTGCCAAGGCCGGCTCGGAGTCGGGGGCGAAATGTGGGGAGTGGTTGCCGGCGACGGATTCGGTTGCGTCGATGGTTTGCTGGGAATAGCCGCCGAACATCCAATACACCGAGGGTACGCCGATGGCCTCGGCAAGCAGTCCGAAGTCCTCACTTCCCATCACTGGCGGAACCTCTTTTACGCCGTTCGCTCCGAGGGCGCCGCTGAGCGCAGCGATCAGTTGTTGGGTAGCCGCCGGGTCGTTGTAGCAGCGGGGGAATGTGGAGAGCACCTCGATCATCGGATCGGGGGCTCCGGATGCTTGTGCTTCGGCCGCGATGATGCGGCGCAGCGAATCCAGTACGCGGGTCCGCACTTCGACGTCAAAAGTGCGCACGTTTACAGTGAACTCGGCAGTGGCGGGGATGATGTTTTCCTTGAGTCCGCCGTGGAAGGTGCCGACCGTGACCACAGCGGCCTTCATCGGGTGCACCTCTCGCGACACGACGGTCTGCAGACGCACGACCATGTGAGCGCCGATCACGATCGGGTCGATCGACTGATCGGGCTGGGAGCCGTGGGCCTGACGGCCGTGCACGGTCACCTTCCAGGAATCAGCCATCGCCATCGCCACACCGCTGCTGATGTCGACGGTGCCAGCGAGGCCGGGCCATACGTGCTGGCCGAAGACGATCTCGGGGCGGGGGGCGCGGTCCCACAGCCCGTCGGCGAGCATGGCTACCGCTCCCGCTCCGGTCTCTTCCCCGGGTTGGAAGATGAACACCACGGTGCCTGCCCAAGCCGACGGGTGGGTGACGAGGTGCTCGGCCAGTGTCAACGCGACTGTCATGTGAGTGTCGTGGCCACACCCGTGCATCGCAGGCACGTCGGTGCCGTCGGCCAGGGTGCCGCGGGCGGTGCTCGCGTAGTCGAGTTCGGTCTCTTCCTGGATAGGCAGGCCGTCGATGTCGGCGCGGTAGGCGACCGTGGGACCGGCGCCGTTGCGCAGGATACCGACGACGCCGGTCCCGCCGCAGCGGAAGGTCTCGAGCCCGAGATCATCAAGGCGCCGGGTGAGGAACGCACAGGTCTCGGTCTCCTGCATGGACAGTTCCGGATGCGCGTGCAGGTGCCGGTACAGCTCCTGCATCGTGCGGGTCGTGGTGTCATCAGTCGGAAGTAGGGTCACGGTCATGAGATCTCTTTCGTGGAGTCGGAACGGGGCTTGCTGCGAAGGAACCAGGCCAGCACGGCGGTGGTGACGACGGTAATTCCGGTGGCGAGGTTTGCGACGCTGGGGACGGCGGGCACGAGCACAAAGAAGACGAACGCGGCTGTGCCGATGGCGATAAGCGTGACGCGAGGTTGTTTCAATGACACCACGAGCTGCACGATGACCCCGCCGATGATGCTGGGGAAGATGTACAGGCGCGCGACGTCGGTGACGTCGGCTGGCACGATGTTGACCAGCCAAGAGCCGAATAGACCGACAAACACCAGCATGAAGAACACGTGCACCATCGCGGCGCCGCAGATGGCCATCAGGGCTGAGAATTCGCCGCGCTTGGTGCCAGCCTTAGCGCCGATGGCCGCTTGGGCGACCAGTGCAGAGGGGAGCAGCTTGTTGGCGATGTTGCCGATCATGAACGCCTGGTACATTGCCGCGGGACCAAGGATCGGGTAGTAGGTGATCGGTTCGACCACCCACAGCACCGAGAACACGGCGGCAACGGCGAGGAACGCGATCCAGACCTGTGTCTGCGTGATGCCAAGGTCGGCGAAAAGCACCAGGTAGAGCGGCGCGGCGAGTGACATGACCAGTGCGGCGATCATGGTGGACCGACCCCAGCGGCTCGTTGTGCGGTCGAAGGTCGCCAAATCGGCGGACGGCGTGGTGATCACTGTTGTGGAGGACATGCTGGCCTTTCTCGATGTTGGTTCAGGCGACCGGTGCGAGGCCGGTGGTGTGGGCGGTGTATGCGACGATGAGGCCGATCACGATGGAGAAGCCGAGCCCCCATTCGCGTAGCCAGCCCAAGTTGAAGCGGCGTGCCAGGAACAGGCAGGCGCCCATCACCGCGGCCGAGGTGACAACGGTCAGGATGTGCACGGGGGTTTTGCCGAGCTCGCCGATGCCGAGGCTCGCGAACGCTCCGAGGAGCGCGGCAGCGGGGATGATGGCCATCAGGGTGGGGTTCACGCTGCGCAGCCGAGAGTCGCCGCGTTTAAGCAGCGGGGTCAACACCAGGGTGGCGATCATCCACATGGCGCCGGAGAGGCTCATCGCCATAAATGCGACGGCGAACACGCTCTGGGTGTAGCTCGCGTCGCCAAGGGCTGCTCCCATGGTACTGGCGGCAATACTGGCCGAAGCAGTCTCGGTGGCAGCCGACCCGACCAGACCGACGCGCACTAGCACAGCCGGGGTTCCGAACAGGCTGAGCAGGGCCACACTGACGAGCACTACCGCCAGGGAGGGGCCAATTGCGGCCACGGCGCCGGCGCGGAACGAGGTTTTCAGTTCGGCCGAGCTGATGCCGGCCGCCGGCGCGGCGATCCGGGCCGCACGTATGTACACGACCGTTTGCAGGATGATGGCGGCGAACACGCCGACAGCCAAAATCCACAGGATTGGCAGGTTGGCAATGGCAAGGATGTCGGTTGAGTCAGGGTCACCGGGTAGGGACGTAATCATAAGTGCTCCAGTGCTGGAATGCGGGTGGGGCAGTGAGTGATGATAAGTTCGGCGCTAAGGAAATCCTTGTATTTTCAAGGAACGGCGTACGAGCAAGGATGGATTGTGCGGCTACTGGATCCCTTGGAGCGGCGGATTGCGGCCGCGCTGCAGTTCGACGGGCGCAGCTCTTGGAGCCAAATCGCCGTCGTGCTCGGCGAACCGGAGCGCACTGTCGCCCGCCGGGGCAGTGAACTGATCGAAGCCCGGCTGGTGCAGGTGGCCGGACTCCGCCCACAATCCACCTCGGTGATCATCCGCGTTCAGACCGCGCCGGGCACCACGCGCGCGACCGCGAACGCACTGGCGCAGCGTCGCGATTCGACCTTCTCGTACACGATGACCGGCGGCGTGGACTGTGTCGTCGAAGTGCTGACCGAGGCCGAGCTGATGCCGGCACTGCTCACGGACGAGATCCCCGGTACGGTCGGTTTGGTGCGCGCGGTTAGCTACCCCGTGATGCGCTACTTCCGCACCATCCGCGGCTGGCAGCCTGACTTGCTGACGGAGGTCGAAGCTGATGCCCTGCGGGCCGGTGTAACGACGGACACGTGGAGTCTGCAGGAGCCGCAGCGGCTGAGCCGGGTCGACAACGAGATCGTGGAGGCGCTTTGCCGAGACGGGCGGGTGTCCTGCGAACGGTTGGCCCGCCTGACTGGGGTGTCCAACGCCACGGCCCGCCGCCGCACGGAATGGCTGCTGCAGAACAACCATGTTTACATTCGGGCGGTCGTTGAACCGGCGAGTGTCGGCCTTCCCGTCGAAGCGTTTTTGTGGATCCGCAGCGACCCGAAGAACGTCGAGGCGGTCGGGCGAGAGCTCGCGGCCTCGCCGCTGGTGAGGTACGCAGCCGCGGTCGCCGGCGACTACCAGATCGTAGCGAATGTCACGGCGAAGGACCAAGCTGCCCTCTATGCCTGCGTGACGTCCGCGCCTTGGGTTGCTCACACCAAATCGATTGATGTCAGTCTGCTGCTCGAGGCTTTCAAACGAGGCGGACGAGTGCTGCAGCCCGCGCGAATCTGAACGTCGACGACGCATCTCAGCTACCTATGTCGCGCAGATCGGGAGCCTGCCACGCATAGCGGGTGGCCTGTTCGAAGCTGTACCCCACCTGCAGCAGCTCGACATCCTGCCCGTGGTCCATGACCAGCTGTAATCCGACCGGCAGACCGGACTCGCTGAAACCCGCTGGCACGCAAAGCGCGGGAAGCCCGGTCGCAGAAACGACGCAGGCGGAACGCATCCACTCAAGGTAGTTCTCAAACGGCACGCCGTCGATCTCGGTCGGATACCGCAGGGCGGCATCGAAGGGAAGCAGCTGGGCGGCCGGACTCGCGAAAACGTCGTAGCGGGCGAAGAAGATACGAGTCTTTTGCGCTAACCGGGTGCGGGCCAGCGCGGCCGAGACGACGTCGGCTCCGTTCAGAGCAAGGCCGCGCTCCACATTCCAGCGCACCTCGGGTTTAATCTTGTCGCCGTGCCGGGCCACAAGATCGCCGTAGGACAAGGCAAAGTCGAACGCGCGCACTGTGCTGAACACCTCATCGGCGTCACGCAGATCAGGGGCCGCCTGCTCCACTGTCGCGCCGAGGTCTTCGAACACCTGCAGCTGCTGATGCAGCACGCGCAGCACCTCTTTCTGCACCGGAATTCCCAGACCGAAATCGTCGGACCAGCCGATGACGAGCCCTGTGAGATCGCGCTGCAGCGGCTCAAGAAACCGGTGTGCCGGCACCGGGTTGAAATACGGTGTAGCGGCGTCTGGTCCCGCAATCACCGACATGGCCAGGGCAATATCGGTCACCTCCCGGGCCAAGGGACCGCTGCGAGAGAGCCAGTTCCAGGCGTTACGGCTCGGCTGCAGGGGGACCACGCCGAGCGACGGCCGGAATCCCACCACGTTGCAAAAAGAGGCGGGAATGCGCAGCGAGCCGCCCATGTCGCTGCCGTCGCTAATGGCCTGGATGCGTGCGGCCAGAGCTGCGGCGGCCCCTCCGCTACTGCCGCCCGCGCTGAGAGAGGGGTCATACGGGTTGGTGGTCGTTCCGAAGACCTCGTTGAAGGTGTGCGACCCGGCCGCGAACTCCGGCACGTTGGATTTACCGGTGGTGACGACACCGGCGGCCTTGAACCGCTCGATGATCAGATCGTCGTGATCGGGCACGTGGTCAGCGAACACTGGTGACCCGAAGGTCGTGCGCAGGCCGGCGGTGGAATGCGTGTCCTTATGCGTGATCGGAACGCCGTGCAGTGGAGGCAGATCGTCGCCGCTCAGGGTGCGGGTGTCGGCGGCCACCGCAAGGTCGCGGGCCGCTTCACGATCTTGGGTGACGATGGCGTTGATGCGAGGGTTCACCCGGTCGATCTGGGCGAGGTGCGCGTCGAGGGCTTCGTTGGCCGAGATCTCGCGTCGGCGAATGGCTAGAGCGAGCGCGGATGCTGACAACTCGGTGATCTGGTCGCTCACAGTTCATCTCCTGCTTGGGCGGTAGACCGGATGTCTCCGGTGGGTAGAAGTCTCGTGGTCGGCAGGCGCGACAGTGAGCGGAGGCCCGTGAAAATGTCCGTTTGAATGGTTATAGCCACGATTTTGGCCGAATTCGTCTTGGAGGGGCGGCTTGTGAAAAAAGTGAAATATGCGGCGGTTGCGGTCATTTTCACTGAATGCAGGTGGCTAGCCGGGTTCGTAGGGCACCAAAGAAACCCTGACAGTAGGGACCTTTGGGAATGACGTATCGCTCAGAGTCGCATTCGTCGCCTTGGTTCCTGCACGGTGTCGAGAAACCACACAGCGGGACGTGACCCGAATCCTCGAACCTAAGGGCAGTCTGGTCGCTCCGTGCAGCGGCCAGACGAGATAGCCAAAATTCACTGGTCGCTGCTCACTGTCAGCCGCGGTCCGGCCTGCCTCGCGCATCTGTTCGTAAAGGCGTGGGCGCCGTGAGGACACTCCGTCTTTGAGAGCCTGAGCCAACCCCTAAAGTCATTCGGGCGATGTTGGCATATCTGATGGCCAGCTCTTCGGGCGAAAGCTCACCGTCATGGCGGTACCACTGCGCAATACCGGTACACATAGTCACGATGGCTCGGCTGGTGTCTTTGGGGTGCTCAGCGTCAAAGATCCCCTCCCGCATACCCTGATTGATGATGTTGTCCACCATCTGCTGCTGCTTATCGCGGGATTTGATGTGCGCCGTTCGCGACTCGCCTTCCAGACTTCGGATCTCACTAGCAGCGATGAAGGCGAGCTCACTGCGGTGAGCGTGAAAGAGCGCCAGACATTCGATCAGCAGGCGAAACTGTTCCTCCACTGAGGAACCTGCCTCCGCTATAGCGTCTTCGCTCCTGACCAATAAATCCTCCATCGCAAACTGTACGATCGCCACCAGCAGTGCCTGCTTGGAGGCGTAGTGGTGATATAGGCCCGGTACGGAGAGCTTGGCCCGAGCGGCCACAGTGCGAATCGTCGTGCCGTGATAGCCGTGCTCCACAAAACTATCCAAAGCGGCTTGGAGCAGGGGTGGCAGAATATTTTCGGAATATTTGCGCCACACGCACGCATTCCCGACTCTTTTCGCAGTCTCAACTTTCACGAATACTCCTTCAACTGTAAACGCCTGCTTGCTATTGTCTGCCTTGACAGATGATGGCGTCTACTCCAGACTAACTCCTACCGAGCGATCGCTCGGTAGGAGTTAGTAAGTCAATTTCGGCGAAGATGCCGGAGGGGGGCGGCTGTCGTGACTCGTTCAACTATGACCAACCGTTGTGAGATCGGCTCTTCGGTAGAGAGTCGTTCTGGGATCAACGCCGTAGAGGATTCTCAGACCGCACCAGACGTTCTTAGCATGGATGTACGTGCAGAGATGCGGTACGAGTCCACCGTAGAGGCGTGGAAGGCCCGCGTCGCCGCCAATCCGGATCGCGTCGCACTTCGCTATTTCGATGGCAGGATGACTGCCGCCGAAGTCGACCGTGCCTCCGACGCTCTCGCTATAGCGCTCGAGGCCCGCGGCACAATTCGCGGTGCCCGGGTAGGTATCTACCTCCAGAACACGCCCCATTATGCGCTCGCCCTGCTGGCCCTCTGGAAATTGGGGGCGACGGCACTGTTGCTGAACCCCATGTACAAACGTAGAGAGCTGCGCCGTCTCGTTGACGACTCGGGTGCCATCGGTGTTATTTGTGCCGATACGGCTGTGTCGGAAACTCGTCAAACGCTTGCCGGAGGCACCGCTTGCTGGCTCATCAGTACCTCTGCACGTGACTTTCAGACGCGGAACGATCCGCGCAGCTGTGACATGACAACACGCCCGGCAGCTTCGGCTGACGGGGACGTTGCGGCTCTGATTCGCGAATTCGACGGCTTGCGACCCGCTGACATTGAGCTGACCCGCGACGACGTGGCGCTCTTGACCTATACCTCTGGAACGACCGGGCCGCCTAAGGGCGCCATGAACACCCACGAAAACGTCCTGGCCGTCGCCACGACGTTTGGCCGCTTTGCACGGCTGGCCCCCGGTGACGTCGTCATGGCCGTGGCCCCACTATTTCATATTACTGGCGCCGTAATTAACGCTGCGATCTCACTGTTCACCGACACAACCTTGGTTTTTACGGGCCGCTTCGACCCCGATGTCGTGTTGGAGGCCTTCGCCGAGCATAGGGTCAGCTTTACCATCGGCTCGATTACTGTGTTCAACGCGATTTTGGCGCTTCCGCATGCCAGCGCCAGCCATTTTACCGCCGTCAAGACTCTGTATTCCGGCGGGGCGCCAATCCCGCCGGCCACCGTGGAACGCTTCAAAAAACGCTTCGGCGTCTACATCCACAATGCCTATGGATTAACCGAAAGCACGTCCGGTGTAATTGCCGTCCCGCCCTGTGCCGAGGCGCCGGTCGACGCCTCCAGCGGCACTCTTTCCATCGGCATTCCACTACCACACGTTGTAGCCAGAGTCATCGACCAGAACGGTCAACCCGTTCCGCCGGGTACCCAGGGCGAGCTGGAATTATCTGGACCCCAAATTATCCCGGGTTACTGGAATAATCCGGACGCTACCACCCACGCAATGCCCGGAGGCAGGTTTCGCACCGGCGACGTGGCCATCATCGACACCCAAGGCTGGGTTTATCTGGTCGACCGGCTTAAAGACCAGATCAACGTCTCCGGGTATAAGGTCTGGCCCCGCGAGGTCGAGGACACGCTATACGAACATCCCGCAGTCCATGAGGCCGCTGTGATCGGCCAGGCGGATGAGTACCGCGGCGAAACCGTCGTCGCTTTCGTGTCCCTGAAATCAGGTGCATCGGCCACTCCAGCAGAACTCATCGCATTCACCAAAGAGCGCCTCGCAGCTTACAAGTACCCCCGCATCGTGCACATCATCGACGACCTACCCAAGACACAGACCGGAAAAATTCGCCGCCAGGAGCTCCGTGATGAAAACACGGCAGCCCAGGGCGTACCGTCCCAGAAAGACAGATTATGAGCGAGCACCCCGTCCAAGCGCACCGCCTTGAGGGCAAGACGGCCATCGTCACGGGCGCCAGTCGCGGTATCGGGCTGGCCATCGCCTTGCGGCTGGTGGCGGAGGGCGCTCAGGTCTGTATCACCGCCCGTAACACCGAGGCGTTACACGATGCGGCCGCCCAATTCCCGAAAGGATCCGTAATTCCGCTCGCCGGCAAAGCCCACGATCCGGACCACCGCCTCGAGGTTCTCAATGCCGTCGCCGAAACCTTCGGCCAGCTGGACGTCCTCGTCAACAATGCGGGCATCAACCCCGTCTACGGATCGGTGATGGATCTAGATCTGTCCGCCGCGCGCAAAATTACCGAGGTGAACGTCTTCGGTACCCTGGCCTGGATTCAGGATGCTTACCACCACGTTGCCCTGGATTTCGCCGGCCGCGGCGGCACCGTGATTAACGTGTCTTCGGTCACCGGACAGACACCGGCACCCGGCATCGGTTTCTATGGCGTGACCAAGGCGGCCATCGCGCATCTGACCCGCACTCTCGCCGTCGAAATGGGGCCGAAGATACGAGTGAACGCGGTCGCACCGGCGGTTGTCAAGACGCAATTCGCCCAGGCCCTGTACGAAGGTAAGGAAGCAGAAGTCGCCGCGAGATATCCTCTGGGCCGCCTCGGCAATCCAGAGGATGTCGCCGCCACCGTTGCTTTTCTCGCGTCCTCAGATTCGGCCTGGATCACCGGTCAGGTCATCAACCTTGACGGCGGCCTGCTTGCGGCCGGCGGCACCGCTTAACATCCCCACTCATCGGCCCCCACCCGCGAAAGGAAATAGAACAATGAGCACCGAGTCACTGCCCGTCGACATCGAAGATTTGCGAATCCGCACCCGCGAATTCATCCGCAGCACGGTCATTCCCGCCGAGCCGAGGCCGGGCGAGCGCCTGGGCCAGGCCACCCGGGACCGGCTACAAGCGGCGGCGAAGGCCGCCAATGTCTTTGCCCCGCACGTCCCTAAGGAATTCGGCGGCCAGGGCGTCCCCATTCAGCAGTGGTCCGCAATCTTTCAAGAGGCCGGATATTCCCCGATCGGCGCGTCCGCGCTCAACTGCATGGCGCCGGACGAAGGCAATATGCACATGCTAAATCTGATCGCTACGGAGGCGCAGAAACAGCGATACCTTGTACCCCTGGCCGCCGGCACGTCGCGGTCCTGCTTCGGAATGACCGAGCCGCACCCTGGTGCCGGTTCAGATCCGGCCGCCCTGCTCACCGTGGCGACAAAGGTCGACGGTGGATGGTCCATTAAAGGTCACAAACGGTTCACAAGCGGCGCCGACGGCGCAGCCTTCTGCATCGTGATGGCCCGCACCGAGGCCGTCGGAGACGCCCCGACCGGTGCCACCATGTTCCTGGTCGATCTCGACAACCAAGGCATCCGGCTCGGCGAAAGCATCCACACCATGGACCGTGCCATAGCTGGCGGTCATCCCCACATTTATCTCGATGACTGCTTTGTGGCGGATGACGCGGTACTGGGGGCCGTCGGACTCGGCTTCAGATATGCCCAAGTGCGCCTCGGCCCCGCCCGGCTCACGCACTGCATGCGCTGGCTTGGCCTGGCGCGGCGCTCGCTGGACATTGCCCTCGACCGGATCGAGCGCCGTGAGCTGTTCGGCTCTCCGATGAAGAACCTGGGCCTTGCCCAGGAATTGATTGCCCAATCGGTGATCGATATTGAAACCTCTGACGCCATCATCACTAAGACCGCCGCGCTGCTCGACACGGATCCACGGGCCGGATCCGCAATGTCCTCCATTGCCAAGGTGCACTGCTCGGAAGCGATCTTCCGGGTGGTCGACCGCGCCATCCAGCTCTGCGGTGGCGACGGCGTTTCCGACGCGCTTCCCTTGGCCGCGTACCTGAACGAGGTTCGTCCGTTCCGAATTTACGACGGCGCTAACGAGACCCATAAATGGGCCATCTCCCGGCGCGCCTCGTCGATGCGGAAGCGGGCCGTCGATGCGGGCGAGCCGTACCTGGCCGATGTGCACGGTTCCACTACGGACCGTCGTATTCTGCGCGCCGCTGATCTCAACACCGAGCTGGCGGAAATTCACTGATGCACACCGCTCCCGACGGCGTCGAAGTCGTCGCCAGCCGCACCGATGCGGCACAGTTGGGCTCACCGGCGCTTCTCATTCTGGACGCAGTCGAAGAGTTCATGGATGCTAGGGGCCTCGGTGCCGGCCGGCTGTCCTGGGGTCGGATTGGAGATGGGCAATCCAATATCACCTATCGTCTCCAGCGTGGCAGCGAGGTGTTTGTGTTGCGCCGGGGGCCACGTCCCCCCCTGCCGCGTTCCACCCATGACATGGTCCGTGAGGCCCGAATCCAGCAGCTGGTCAGAAAGCAGGGAGTACCGGTTCCGGAAATCCTCGCTGTCTGCGACGATGAGTCGCTTCTCGGTGTTCCCTTTTACATCATGTCGTTCCTGGGCGGCACCGTCATCACCGATCGCATTCCGAACTACCTCGGTTCCATGACGCAGCGTGAGGCAACCAGCACCGCCGTTGTCGACACCCTGGTGCAGCTGCATCAGGTGGATGTTTCTTCCGGTGAGCTGGCTACGTTCGGGCGTCCGGAAGGCTACCTGAAGCGACAGGTCGAGCGCTTTTCTGCCCTGTGGGAGGTGAACACCACCCGGAATCTGCCCGAGGTCGTCAGCATCGGTGGTTGGCTGGAACGCAATATTCCCACCAGCCAGGCCGCCACAGTGATCCACGGTGACTTCCGAGCCGGCAACCTGATGTTTGAACCGTCGTCCCCGGCACGCGTGATGGCCATCCTGGACTGGGAAATGGCCACGGTGGGTGACCCGTTGGCAGATCTTGGCTATCTCACGGCAACCTATTCGGAACCCGGAAGTTTTCCTACGCCGCTCGAGTTGACCAGCGTGACCCGCGAACCCGGATATCTCTCCCGTGATCAGCTCATTTCGCGGTACCGCGAGCGAATGCATCTGGATTTGGATGCGCTGCCCTGGTACCAGACGCTGGCCCTGTGGAAGGCATCCATCTTCTGCGAAGCCATTTACACCCGCTGGCTCAAGGGTGAACGACCGGGCGACACCGGCTTCGGCCCCTCGCTGGAAGAAGGCATCCCGAGGCTACTGGACGGAGCCCGGCAGTTTGCCGGCGTCGGCTCGACCGTCGCATCCTGAACCCATTCACGCCAAGCACATTCACGTCATAGAAGCGAGATTGCAGTGTCAGAGCAGAAGATAGTTATCGTTGACGGAGCCAGAACGCCCGTCGGGAAATACAACGGGGCCCTGGCGGCCGTGCCAGCACACCAGCTGGGCGCTATTGCTGCGGCCGCGGCAATGGCGCGCAGCGGCGTTACCGCGGCCGATATCGACGAGGTCATCATGGGCTGCGTCGGCCAAGCCGGTGCGGATGCCTACAACGCCCGCCGCGTCGCTCTGGCAGCCGGCGTGCCCGAGCGCACCCCCGCCTTCACCGTGAATAGGCTCTGCGGCAGCGGTCTGCAGGCCATCTGGTCGGCTGCGCAGCAGCTGCGCTGGGGCGGAGCCGACGCCATCCTGGCCGGCGGCGATGAATCGATGTCCCGGATGCCCTTCCTGGATTACAACGCCCGCGGCAATGCCCGGCTGGGGGACCGCACCCAAATCGACGGCACACTGGCCATGCTCACCGACCCGTTCAGCGAAAAACACATGGGTGTCACCGCCGAAAACGTAGCCCAAAAATACGGGGTGTCTCGGCGGGAACAGGATGAGTTTGCCTGGGAGAGCCAACGCAGAGCGGGCACCGCGGAAGCCCAGGCGGTATTTCTCGAGGAAATCACGCCGGTTCTGGTTCCCGGAAAAAAGCCGGTGACTGTGACCGTCGATGAGGCACCGCGCCCGGACACTACCCTTGAAACGCTGCAGGGGCTCCGCCCGGCGTTTCAGACGGGGGGCAGCGTGACCGCCGGCAACTCATCGGGAATCAACGATGGCGCCGCGGCCGTTATTCTGATGAAGGACAGCACGGCCCGCGAACGAGGACTCGGTGGCCTGGCCACTCTGGAATATGTCGCGACGGCGGGGATCGATCCGGCGCTGATGGGCTATGCCCCGGCCCTGGCGCTGCGAAAACTCTTTGACGAGACCGGACTCAGTCCGGCAGATATTGAGATCGTCGAGCTTAACGAAGCGTTCGCGGCCCAGTCCGTCGCCGTCATCCGTGACCTGAAACTTGATCCAGAAAAGACCAACCCCTACGGCGGGGCTATCGCCCTGGGCCACCCCATCGGAGCGACCGGCGCCATCCTGACCCTCCGTGCCGCCCGGCATTTGCAGCGCAGCGACACGGAATATGGCATCGTCACGCTGTGCATCGGCGGCGGTCAGGCACTCGCCGCTCTGATCAGGAGGTACGAGGCATGACGCCTCAAACGGCAATATCGAGGATCAAAACGGTCGGTGTTGTCGGCTCGGGTGCCATGGGCCGCGGAATCGCCGAAAGCTGCCTCCGCGCGGGCAGGACGGTGCTGCTGCATGATACTTCAACAGATGCGCTGCGGGCTGCCCGAACGCACATTGAGGCGGCGCTGCAACGCTCGGTCGACAAGCATCAAAGCAGCGGTCAGGACACCGAATCCTGGTTGTCCGCACTGCACACGGTGGAGGACCTGTCACAATTCTCGATGTGTGACCTGGCCATCGAGTCCGTGCCGGAAATCCTCGAGATCAAGCTTTCCGTGCTGGGACGGCTGGAGAAATGCGTTCCTGTCGAGACCATCATTGCCACCAACACTTCCTCGATTCCCATTACCAAACTCGCCGGAGCCCTGACCCGGAGGGGTAGGTTCCTTGGGCTGCATTTCTTCAATCCCGTTCCCAGGATGAACCTCGTGGAGGTCATCCCGACCGTCCTGACCGACCCGCACACCGTGACGGCCGTCGAACATTTTGTGCGCGCGAGCCTGCACAAAACACCGCTGACCATTGATGACAGACCGGGTTTCGCGGTCAACGGGCTCTTGATCCCCTATCTGCTCTCGGCGGCTCGCATGCTGGACGCCGGCTATGCCTCCGCGAAAGACATTGACGACGGTATGAAACTCGGTTGCGGGCATCCCATCGGGCCACTGGAGCTGTCGGATTTCATTGGGCTTGACGTGGTCTGCGACGTGGCCGACTCCATTTATGCCGAGTCCAAAGACCCGGCCACCATCGTTCCGAACAACCTACGTCGGCTGGTCGAGGCCGGACAGCTCGGACGAAAGACCGGGGCCGGATTCTACCCGCACGACAAAGTGTCCGACCTGCGACCCATCGACATCCCGCTTGGGACGCACTGACGTGAATACCTTAAGGCAAAGGAGCCTTTTCTGATGACCCAGATCGACGAGACCAATAACGATACGGCCAGACCAACCAGCGGCGTGACCGAACGGTCGAAGCGGCGGGATCTAATCGCCAGCACTCTCGGCAACGTTCTCGAATGGTATGAGTGGAGCGCCTACGCGGTCTTTGCGCCGTTCATCGCCGCTGCCATGTTCAATCCCGACGATCCCATCTCCGGACTCCTCTCGACCCTGGGAGTATTCGCCGTCGGCTTCCTGATGCGACCACTCGGCGGCATCGTCTTCGGCATGGTCGCCGACCGGCGCGGGCGCAAATTCGTCCTGGTCACCACAATGCTCATGATGGCTGGCGGAAGTCTGGCCATGGCTCTGATGCCGACGTATCAGAATGCCGGCGCCTGGGCGTCACTCCTTCTGCTCATGGTCAGGGTCATCCAGGGGTTTGCTCACGGCGGAGAAACCGCGACCGCCTATACCTACGTGGCGGAAATTGCGCCTCGGCGGCATCGCGGACTCTGGGGCAGTGCCGTGTTCATCGCCATCTTCGGCGGATCTGTACTCGCCTACGGTGTCGCCGGCGGTGTGACCAATATTATGCCCGACGACAGTGTGGCCGAGTGGGGATGGCGCATCCCGTTCATCCTCGGTGCTTTCCTCGCCCTGGCGGCTCTATATATGCGTCGCAACATGGGCGAAAGTGAAGTATTCGACGAGCACACGGCCGGCACCGAAAAGCCGGCACCGCTCCCAAAGGCCCAGGTTACGCGCGCAATCGTGCTGATGATCGCCATGACCTCCGGGGTGACAGCCGCTCACTACACCTGGACCTCGTACGCCTCCACCTACGCGATCACCCAGAAAGGCATGGACTCGGGCACCGCCTTCTGGATGACCCTGCTGGCCCAGTTGATCGCTCTGGCAACCCTGCCGCTCTGGGGATGGATTTCCGACCGAGTCGGGCGGCGCCCGATGATGCTGATCTTCGCCGTTCTTATGATCGCGCTGTCCGTCCCACTGACCGCCATGATTGGTTCTGCAGGGTGGACGCTCCTGCTCGCCTCGGCGATCGCCCTGGTGATCGTCGCTATCCCCGGCGCTTTGCTCTCGGCGATCCTCTCTGAAAATTTTCCGACCAGAATCCGCACCAGGGCCATCGGATTCGCCTATTCCATTTCGGTGGCCGTGTTCGGCGGCACCGCCCCCTATCTAAACGCTCTCTTCAACTCCCTGGATATTGGCTGGCTGTCCAGTGTCTATATCGTCATTCTCTGCGCGTGTACCGGTGTGGCCTGTTTCATGATGAAGGAAACCAAGGGCATCGATTTAAAGGACGCCTAAAATGGGCGGTCGGCGGCGCGGCGCAGTGTCCCACCGTCGACACTTTCTCTAACGGCCACAGTAATTTCCCGCCCCGAGAAGATCGATTTTCGGCTCATTTATTTAGCCGTGCACGACGCCGGTTACTTTATTTCGAAGTCACGTCTTTCGCGCCACTTCGCATCAGCTTTTCACATTTATCCTGGCTGAATGCGCACTATTAACCCACCTAAATCAACCGTCGCCGACCCAACCTGAACGCGTACACTCAGATCAAGCGAACCGCCCGGTTCCCTGAAAAATCAAAGGAATCCGCGAGTTTCGAAGACATTCAGTCGAGTTCAGAATCGCCTTCGATTCTGCAGGGGGTCGCAGGTTCGAATCCTGTCAGCCCGACCAAAAGTCCGTTCGCAAAACGGCCCGGTCGGAACAAAAAGAAATCGCTCCTGAGGATTCTCAGGAGCGATTTCTGGTATGAGGGGATGCTGCGCGAGCGTCCGCCAGTTATTTGAGGCGGTGGGCTGTCGGCCGGTTATTCTGGGTCAGACCCGCCTCACTTGCCGGCGAGAGTATGAAAAATGTAGCCTCTATTTTCGTCCTTTGTCATCGCCGCAACTCCAATGACCAGCCGCTGTGCCCAGCTACACTCCGCCGGAGTCGTGGTGCTCCTGGGGAACGTCACAGCGGTCGCACTGACCGCCGTGACGTTCCGATATGAGATGGGACGATTCCACGCACTTTTCCCGCCAGCCGCACTCGCGGACCTGGATCAGCCAGGGAACGCTGCGTCGTAGACCGCGCGAAGCTCGGCACTGTCGGCCCCGGTCACGCCGCATCCCGTGATCGTTCCATCGACTGCGCCGACGAGGTAGCTCTGGCCGACCGCGAAGGGCACGCCCGAGAAATCGGAGGTCATCGCGTCGACCTGCGCCACCTCTACGCGGTCGGCGACCTCGCCGACAAAGCGCTCTGTGACCTCCAGCAAAACGGTGTTGCCCTGGATCTGCAGCACCGTCGCGGCGAACGCCTGCTCCTGCGCCGCGACGGTCGTCGGCTCGAGTACGAGGCAGCTACCGCTCGCGAGGCCTCCACCCATGGGAGGCTGCAGCGCCTCGACGGTGGGTTCCGGACCACCGAGAACGAGGGGTACGACAATAGCGGCGGCGATGGCGAGGCCCGCGGCAACGCCGGCCACCGGCATCCACCGCCGGAACGCGCGTCGCGGTGTCTCGGGGGTGACAGTCGGGGTGGTGACGGATTGGTCGGTCATGATCTGCTCCATTCTGTGGTCGAGCCACGTCGGCGAGGCAGGGGGCAGCGCGCGGGTCGGATCGGCGGCGCGCAGCTGATCGCGCAGCGCACGGTCATCGTCGTGCATCGTCGCTCCCTTCGTTGTAA
Organism: Cryobacterium sp. Hh38; assembly: GCF_004403235.1. Lineage (NCBI taxonomy): Bacteria > Bacillati > Actinomycetota > Actinomycetes > Micrococcales > Microbacteriaceae > Cryobacterium > Cryobacterium sp. Hh38. The sequence continues at coordinate 41,951 of NZ_SOHD01000003.1, forward strand.
GGTACATGTCCGGTCGGGTGGCCCGATTTCAGTAGCTCCTGCTTGAGGCGCGCCTTCGCGCGATGCAGCCGGATCGCCGCTGCGTTCGCGCTGACGCCGAGCACAACGGCAATCTGCGGGCTCGTCAACTCGTCCCACGCCCACAGCCGCAGGATCTCGGCATCGTCTCGACGCAGGCCGGCGAGGGCTGCGGTCACGCGGGCCGCCACGGCAGTGCCTTCATCGACGGTGGATGCTGCCGGGTTCTCGTGTGCAACGGCCGCCGGCGGGTCGATCGCGATGATGCGGCCGATGAGACGGGTGCGGCGACGCTCGGCGCGTTGGGCGTTGCTGAGGCACTGTCGAGCGACGACGATCGCCCAGGGGAGGGCATCGTCGGGCACCTCGTCGAGGCGGCGCCAGCACACGAGCAGCGTGTCGCCGATCACATCGTCGGCCGTCGCGGCGTCGGTGCGTCGGTGCAGGTAGCGGCGCACAGGGTCGCCGACGAGCGCAACGAGGTTGCGCATCCGCTTTTCGCGCTGGGTGTCGGTCACAACTCTCATACTGAGGCATGTCCGGCAGAGGCGCGAGGATTTCATGCGAGGCACGCTCGCACCGTTTCACCCCGTCGGTTCCCGGCCTGGGCCAAATCTTTGCCCCTCTACGTGGGCCTTGCGGCCGGGAAAGGCCTGGATGCTCGATGCGGTGTCGACTGCCGCATCATCGAGAATTTGCTGCCAGCACTCAATGACAATCCGTGCACAGCGAGGTGATTACCGGCGGTTCATGAGGGCGTGCAGGGCTGCGCGACGCTCTGCGGTCATCCGAATCCCCGCGAAGCGGTGAGTGCTAATTTCTGCGAACTGGAGGAAAATCGCGCGCCGTGCGGAGGAAAATCGTTCCCCGATTCCCCCGCGATCCGCGCCCTGCTGGGTTTTGCGAACGGCCCACCAAAAGTCCTTGAAGATCGCAAGATCTGCCGAGACTTTTTGTTTCCATTTGACTGCTCATCTTCTTGACTCGATTTCCCGACGGGGAGAAACAACCGGGAGAGCGGTCCGTTCTACGCGATCGAGTCTGGTCCGCCACATGGCGGGTACACCGAACGCAAATGCGTATCGACGGCGGTCCCGTTGCCTTGGCGACAGGCGGCATACTCGGGTCAGGCCACAAAGCCGTGACCGAGACCAATGGAGGTCCACATGACAATTGCAACCCACCCCGCTCCACCGTTCGATGTCGAACTCGGCGCTGTTCTTGCCGTCATTGGAGAAATGCTGCCACCGACGATCACCCCGGAACTCATCGTTCCCTTTCGCCAAGGCGGCCTGCTCGGGACGCCGATCAACGAGATCATCGGAGACCGTCCGATCCGCCATGAGGAGCGAACCATTCCCGGCCCGGTTGGTGCACCAGACCTGACCGTATCGATCTTCTCCCGCACCGATCATGTCGCCGGCGGCCCCGGAATCTATCACCTGCACGGCGGAGGAATGATTATCGGCGACCGGTTCACGGGCGCTGACGAGTATCTCGCCTGGGTTATGGAGTTCGATGCTGTCGTCGTGTCGGTCGAGTACCGTCTGGCGCCGGAGAATCCCGACCCCTACCCCGTTGATGACTCGTACGCCGGACTCGCCTGGATGGCCAATCATGCTGACGGACTCGGTATCGACGTCGACCGAATCGTCATCGGTGGTGCCAGCGCTGGTGGCGGACTGGCGGCCGGAGTGGCCCTCAAAGCGCGCGACCTCGGCACTCCGACCCTCGCCGGTCAGCTGCTGATCTATCCCATGCTCGACGATCGCAATGAAACCGTTTCGAGCCACCAGATTGACGGATTCGGTGTTTGGGACCGCGGGAGCAACGACACGGGCTGGGACTCCCTGCTCGGTGATCGACGCAGGACCGAAAACGTATCTATCTATGCCGCGCCGGCCCGCGCCACCGACCTGACCAATCTTCCGCCAACCTTTATCGACGTCGCGACGGCCGAGGTGTTCCGTGACGAAGACGTCGCCTATGCGACGAAGATCTGGGAACAAGGAGGTATTGCTGAGTTGCACGTCTGGCCCGGCGGATTCCACGGCTTCGACGCGATGGCTCCTCAGGCAGCTCTGTCCCTCGAGGCGCGAGCGGCGCGCGTCGCCTGGTTACACCGCATCCTCGGCGCGTAAAGACATCGTTGTGCCCACCCTTCCCGTCGGCGTCGACTGTTATGGTGGGCACAACGACTAACCCAAATGAGTGGCGAAGATGCAGGAACTCGTGGGTCGTCTCACGGCTCTCGACGCCGAGGCGACCGAAACCATCAAGGTCATCGCGTACTTCGACGCCCTCGTCGCCGGCCACGCCAGCACACAGGTCATCTTGCGGGGGGCCGCGATTTTAAGCGGATGCGCTGCCGGCTTCAGCTCCGACGACGCCGTCCTGCGCATCGACGCTTCGGGGGTTCGCGCTTTGGAACCCTGCACCCGTGATGGATGGCCGTCGCATTCCTTCGGCGGCGGCATGGCCTGGATCGAACGCGAGGGATCAGCTCACGCGAACGACGACATGATCCTCGAACGTTTGGCCATTGCACTCGGGATCGCATGGGAGCAAACATCTCCTGCCGCTGCGACGCGGCGCGCCCTGCAAGTGATCATTGACTCAGAGTCAACGCCACAAGCCCGCCTCGAGGCTACACACCGACTGCGCCTGGTGCCCCGCACGCTCTACCGGGTTTCCGCCACTCCGGAGGACACGATACTGAGTGGGCCCAGCGTCGTTCTCAGCACGGACTTCGGATCCATTCGCGCGGGCCTTCAGGCTACCGAGATCATGGAAGTCGTGGAGCCAACCGAACGCGCCGGGATCGGGATCTCGACACCGCCCGATGCGCTCGACCGATCCTGGGCATCCGCTTTGATCGCGCTTCGGCTCTCATCGGAGCGCGAGCCTGTCGTGAACGCCGAGGAACTCGGAGTCATGTTACTTCTCGCCGATGCAACGGACGGGCGTGCGCATGATTCCCCCGACCTGATCGCGCTGGAAGCTTTGGTGCAGTCACAGCCGCGCGCTGCCGCAATTCTGGAGTCAATCGCAGATACCGACAGCCTGCGCGCCGTCGCTGTGGAAGTCGGACTCCACCACTCGACCGTCCAGGCCAAGGCGGCTGATTTCGCAGACGCCCTGGGGTTCGACCCGCGCTCTCCCCGCGGACGCGTGCGTCTGGCTCTCGCCCTCGCCCTGCGACGCTTGGCCACTAACCGGTTCGACTGAATCCAGGTGCGCTCCTCCAGCGCTGATCATGCCGCCGGGACGAGAATGCGGCGGAGGAGCTCCGCTACCCCTCCGCCGCATTGGCGTGCACTCAGACTGCAAAGTTCAGGATGCAGCCGGGCGAAGCCTCAGCATGCCCGTCTGGAGAACGACCGTGATCACCTTCTCCTCGGCGCCGGCGAGCATCCCCGCGACCAACGCGGTGACTTTCAATCCGGCGTTCGCGCCGAAGTAGCTGGGCAGGCTCAGCCGGGCATCGACAAGCTCCCCGAGAGCCGTTTTCACCGCCAGAGCCAGCGCCTGGACCAGCCCTGCGGCCGACAAACGGTTCGAAGTATGGAAAAGTTGCATCTACGAGGTGCCTCTCGGAGCGATCGAATTGAACCCTAAGTCAGTTTTATTTTTCCTGATCCGACAGGCATTCTCGCTTTAACGCGCCGCCACAACCTCAACTCGACCGGTGGATCGAGGCTAAGAGACCCTGTAGGGGAAGTGTTAAGGACCGGGTTGCGGGCCATCGTTTTCATGACGCTGACACGCGCCGCGACGGGCCCGCTAACCAACGCCATAGCTGGCCGCCAGCGTCTCGCCCGCGGGTTGGACCACCGATCTCACCCGGTCCAGCGCCTCTATCGCAACACAGGATGCATGTGCAATAATCTGCATATGAATGCAGATAAGAAGACGTGCACGCTTGATTCGGATGGGGAGTACGTCGAGCTGGCCGTGGAGGTCTTCGCCATGCTCGCCGACGCGACGCGAATTCGCATCATTCTGGCCCTCCGCGACACAGAGCTGTCGGTCAACCAGCTCGCCGAAACAGTCGACAAGTCTCAAGCTGCAGTCTCCCAGCACCTCGCAAAGCTGCGGCTCGGGCGCATCGTGGCGACCCGCCGCGAGGGCACGCGGGTGTTCTACCGTCTGGCCAATGAGCATGCCCGCCAGCTCGTTGCGGATGCGATTTTCCAGGCCGAGCATGCCGTCGAGGGCACACCGGCACACCACCGGCATCCGCTTGAACGGGCTACTGACGCAGTCGACGGGAGCGCTCATGCTTGAGGTTCTGCGAAACCGCACGTACCGCCGATTGTTCAGCGCGCAAATTGTGGCGCTGATCGGTACCGGACTGCTCACCGTGGCATTGGGCCTGCTCGCCTTCGACCTGGCCGGCGGCGACGCCGGCATCGTGCTCGGCATCGCGCTGACCATTAAGATGCTCGCCTATGTCGGTATTGCCCCGGTGATCTCCGCCCTGACGGCGCACGTGCCGCGCAAGATGCTGCTGGTGTCAGCTGATGTGCTGCGCGCGATCGTCGCGCTCTCGCTGCCGTTCGTCACCGAGGCCTGGCAGATCTACGTGCTCATCTTCGTGCTGCAAGCCGCCTCCGCAACCTTCACCCCGGCATTCCAAGCGCTGATTCCGGCTGTGCTTCCGGATGAAAGTGAATACACCCGGGCATTGTCGCTGTCGCGACTGGCTTACGACCTCGAATCGCTTCTAAGCCCCATCCTGGCCGCCGCCCTGTTGACCGTGATCAGTTACCATTCTCTCTTCGTGGGGACTGTCGTCGGATTCGTGGGTTCTGCCCTGCTCGTGCTCACAACCACCCTGCCTACGCACCTGGTCGCCACTCCAACACCATTTCTGGACCGCCTCACCCGCGGCGTACGCGTCTTCTGGCGCACACCGGAATTGCGCGCGTTGCTCGCCATGAACATGGTCGTCGCGACGTCGACCGGCATGGTCATTGTGAACACCGTCGTACTCGTGCAAAGCCACTTCGGCCGTGCTCAGTCTGACTTCGCCCTCGCTCTGGCCTGCTACGGATTCGGGTCCATGCTCGTCGCGCTCGCGCTTCCACGGGTACTCGAGCGCTTTGACGACCGAAACGTCATGCTGCTCGGCTGTGCGGTGCTGCCCGTCGGGCTTCTATCCCTCGCCGGCATTGTTGTCGCGCCGGCAACACCTTTAACTTGGTCTGGCCTCCTCGTGATCTGGTTCGTGCTCGGTGCCGCGACCTCGTCTATCCTGACGCCGTCGGCACGGCTGTTGCGCCGCTCGTCCGACGAAACGAATCGGCCGGCCGTCTTTGCCGCACAGTTCTCCCTCTCGCACGCCTGCTTCATCGTCACCTATCCTCTCGCCGGGATACTCGGTGCCGTGCTCGGTCTAGCACCGACTGCAGGGGTGCTCGCCGGCATAGGGATACTCGCCGGCATCATTGCGCTTCGGACGTGGACCGCTCCGACGACACCTCTGGCACAGGTGGAATCAACGGTGGCTGCCTGAAGCGTTGCCCGTGCCGTCCGCAGAAAGCGCCGTCACCGCCCGCAGTTGTGCTCGCGTGCGACTGGCATTCAGGATTCACAGCGCGCCGTGGGGTATTCTGCGAGGGAAGACATTGGCAGTTCAATCTTGGCTGTAGGTAATGAAGTAGGTGAAATGACACGGGATCGCGCGGCACAACGGATCTTTGCCCCCGTCTCTTTGTCGCCTTTCGTCGCCTTGCTCGCTCTCGTCGCGCTGCTTTTCGCCGTTTTCGCCATTCATTCCGAGGCCACCGGGCATGCCATGCATACGCCGCCCGCTGCTTCATCGACTGTGTCTGAGCAACAATCTTCGGTGATGGGAATGGGTGCTGTCATGGCTGCTCCCGTCGTTGCTTCGATCTCGTCGGGGAGCCTGGGCGGGATGCTTGATTGCGCCCTTCTCGCGATGACCTGCGTTCTGCTCCTCACGCTCGTCGCCCTGGTGTTCCTGACTCGGCTTCCGGCCACATATCGGCGCCTGCTCGACGCCGGCAGCATCCTCCCGAACTCCTGGCGCACCATCGTCCTGCCGGTTCGGCGCCCCAGCCTCACTCTTCTCTCCATCTGTCGCGTTTAGACCGTGATGTAGTTCCGAGCCAGCACGTGACTTCGGAGCTTTGCCGTGCTTGCGGCCAGTCGGTTTCTACTGCCTACGACGAATGGATGAACAATGTTTAAACCACGAACTTTTCTGTATGCGGCTGTGGCCCTCGCGGCCACTCTCACCCTCAGCTCATGCGCTGGCGGCAGTCCCGCCACCGATTCAGCAGCCCCCTCCGCCAGCCAAACCACAGCGGCGTTTAATTCCGCCGACGTGACCTTTGCGCAGATGATGATCCCCCATCACGCGCAGGCCGTTCAAATGAGCGATGACCTCCTTGCCAAGGACGGTATTGATGAAAGCGTGATCGACCTCGCGACGGAGATCAAGGCCGCTCAGGAACCGGAGATCACGCAGCTGAAAGACTGGTTGATGGCATGGGGCGAAGATGAAAACGGCATGTCGGGCAAGGGCGGCATGGGCGGCGGCTCTGACGGGATGATGTCCGACGACGACATGATGGCGCTGCACGATGCCTCTGGGGTAGAGGCCAGCACCCTGTTCCTGGAACAAATGACGGTGCATCATGAGGGCGCTGTCGCGATGGCGCAGCTCGAAATTGATGATGGGGAGAATGCGGATGCGCAGGCGATGGCCGCCAACATCGTCAAGACGCAGACGGCCGAAATCGACGAAATGGCTAAGCTCCTCGCCTCGCTTTAGAGCGGCACGTCCGGCGGGTCCTTCTCTGGAGGACCCGCCGGTGGAACCCACCGTTCGTTTTCTGAATGACCTGCAAGGACACAAGTATGCATTGCCGTCAAATTCTTTCTCTGCTGCGCGTCGCGGGGGCGGTACTACGTGGATAACACCGGTCACGTCGCCACAGCGCCCCGCCTTCCCGGCGCCATTCCACCAATGTCACGACGCGATTTGCGCGCCATGGAGAGCAGGCTGCGCGCGGGTCGCTCTGACCCCTGGAAAACTGCGCCAGCGGCGAAAGTTGTACCCCGTTCGATCCCGCTGCGCCAGCGCGCTGCGGCCGGAAGCGCCATGGCGATGATCGCTCTCTTCGCAATAAGCACGTCCCTGCCCGCGCTGGCGGTCAACACAGAATCACCGCAAGCCGCTGCTGCGAGCGCCGCCCCGGCGGACGAGCTACAAAGCCTCAGTGCGGAAGGGACGGCATCCGTTCTTATTGAACGCGACGGATACACCATTACGGAAGCACCCGCACCGGCCTCGTACACCGAAGTCGCCAGCAATGGGGAATGGGCCAGCTTAAGTCCGGGCCAGCTCAGCGACCAAGGCTGGGCTCTACCAGTTCTGGGCCGAATATCGAGCCCCTTCGGTTCTCGCCCGAACAAACCCGTTGATGGTGTCGGCGACTTCCACAACGGAACCGACATAGCCGCACCCTGCGGCCAGCCCGTCTTCGCTGCCACCGGAGGCAAAGTTGTCACCTCGGGCTATCAGGGTTCCTATGGCAACTGGATTCTCATCGACCACGGCAATGGCGTCGAGACGGGATATGCCCACAACAGTCAGCTCCTCGTCGACGCCGGTCAACTGGTCGTGGCCGGTGAAATCATCGCCGTAGTGGGATCAACAGGTGCATCCAGCGGCTGCCACGTGCACTTCGAAACCCGCGTCGACGGTGAACGCATCGACGCGGAAATATTCATGAGCACCCGAGGGGTGTCACTTGGCTAGGCGCAGGGCTGGCGCTCGGTTCGCTCTCGTAGCAGTGACGGTTCTGTCGCTCCTTCTGGTCGCGGTGCCGGCCGGCGCAGCCGAGTACCCAAGCTGGTCCGATGTGGAAACCGCACGTTCGTCCGAAGCTGGTAAACAAGCGCAGGTCACGGAGTTGACCGGGCTGATCGCAGGCCTCACCGCCGAAGTGGATGCTGCGCGTGCCGAAGCATCTCGTCGCGCGGCCACCTACGAGGCGGCGCAAAACGCATTCGACGATGCGACCTTGCGAGCAACGAATTTGCGGGACCAGGCCGACGCGGCTTCGGCCGACGCCGCCATTTCGGGCGAACAGGCCGGCCGGCTGGCGGCCATGCTCGCTCGGTCGGGAAACAGCGACCTGTCGTTGTCGCTGTTTTTAGACGGGCCTAGCGCCAGCGACCTTTTGAATCAGCTTGGCTCCATGAGCAAGCTGACCGAGCGGATGAGCGTGGTCTATGAGTCCGCCGCCGCTGATGCAAACTCCGCCAGATCGCTCACGGATCAGGCCCAGGTCGCACAGCAGACGCTCGGCGCGCTAGCCGAGACGGCTGAAACCGCGTTGGCCGACGCGATGGCCGCGAGCATCCGGGTGGAGACGGCACTGGCCGACCAGCAGGAAATTGCCGCAACTCTACAGGCGCAGCTAGCAGTTCTGACCGAGGATCGCGCCGCGACGGAAGCCGACTACGCTGCGGGCGAAGAAATCCGACGGGCAGCCGAAGCTGCCGCCGCGAAAGCGCGCGCCGCCCAGGCTGCTGCGGCCGCCGCTTCGGCGGCCGCAGCAGCGAGCAGGCCTGCGGGCGGCAGCAGCACGCCCAACGGACAGGGCTGGACCTTGCCCGTGTCAGGCTGGATTAGCTCAGCGTATGGGGCTCGACCCAATAAACCGGTGGCGGGAGTCGGTGCGTTCCACTATGGAACCGATATAGCCGCGGGCTGCGGGCAGAATGTGTCGGCCGCATCGGCTGGAACAGTCAGCTACGCCGGCTGGCTGGGCTCCTACGGCAACTGGGTCCTCCTCGACCACGGTGACGGAACCCAAACCGGTTATGCGCACAACAGCTCTCTGCTCGTGAGCACCGGGCAACAGGTTTCCGCAGGCGCCACCATCGCTCTCGTGGGAACGACGGGTGCGTCCAATGGTTGTCACGTGCACTTTGAAACACGCGTCAATGGTGCCCGCGTCAATCCACAACCCTTCATGAGCACTCGCGGAGTCACTCTTGGTTAAATTCAACCGATCACAATGCCGAATGCCGGCCCTGTCGGTATCGCTCGTCGGCCTTATCATCCTTACGGGGTGTTCCACTAATAATCTGGATTCGACGCCCAGCACCAACTCGACGGCGAACGCTGTCGAGCACGTGCATGGCCTCGGCGCCGATCCCCTGACCGGAGATACCTACGCGGCCACCCACCAGGGGGTGTGGCTCATCCCGACCGGCATGCTGCCCGACACTTATCTGGCCGGAGCGCCACGAGCCGACACGACCCAGCCGATACAGATCGCCGGCCTTGCACAGGACACGATGGGTTTCACCGTGGCCGCGCCCGGGCAGTTGTTGGCGTCTGGTCACCCAGATCCGAGCGAACCCAGCGACCTGGCGCTCCCCAACCTGGGGCTCATCTCCAGCACGGACGGCGCCTCATCCTGGACGGCCCTGTCGCTGGCGGGCAAGACTGATTTTCACGATCTGGATGCCGTCCCCCTCGACGACGGCACCCTGCGCGTCTACGGGTACGACGCGGGCGCCGGGAACGTTTCTATCAGTGACGACTCCGGCCTCACCTGGACAGCGGGAGCGAACCTTGCACTCCGCGACCTGAGCGCGGATCCGTCTCAGGCCGAACGGCTCTACGCCACGACCGCCGAAGGCGTCCTGCTGAGCACCGACGTGGGTCGCACCTTCAGCGCGATGCCTGGCGCCCCCGTGCTGCTCCTGCTGGACACCGTCGACGCCAACGCAGGCGGAGGATTGGTCGGTCTGGATCCCAGCGGCGCAGTTTGGCGCCTGGACGGCGAGACGTGGACGCAAACCGGAACGACCGGACGTGCCCCCGAAGCGTTCGCCGTCGTCGGCGGCTCCTCGCCCTGGATCCTCGTCGCAGACGTCACCGGCATCGCTGCCAGCGACGACTTCGGGAAAACCTGGACCGCGCTGGTATCGCTGTCCAGTTAGCATGCGCAGCACCATGCGCGTTCGGATCACATTCAACGATTTCAAACGCGAGCACGTGCCGGTTCCACTCGGCCTTGTGCGAAACGGTCACTCCGTCCGGAGCAGCATCCCCATTTTAAGAGCGGATGCCGAATTGCCACGGCTCGCACCCACCTCCCCCACGGTACTCTGGACTTTATTGTCGGCGCCCTTCACTTGGGCGCCCCCAGCCAAGGAGAACCACATGTCGGTCGGCCTGCTTGCCGTCGTCGATGACATACTCACCGCAGCTCTCAAAGCGAGCGCGAAGACTGCCGGTGTCGTCATCGACGACGCAGCCGTCACCCCGCAATATGTTCAGGGGCTATCACCCGCGCGCGAGCTGCACGTCGTCTGGCGCATCGCCCTCGGCAGTCTGTTTAACAAGTTCGTCATCATCATCCCGCTCGCGTTGCTCCTGTCCGCATTCGCGCCCTGGGTGTTGCCCTGGCTGCTCATCCTCGGCGGCACCTACCTGTGCTTCGAGGGCGCGGAGAAAGTCACCGAATGGTTCGGCGCGCATCACGCCATCGACGAGGCCGAATCACGGGATGAGCGCAAACTCATTTTCGGCGCCATTCGCACCGACCTCATCCTCAGCACCGAGATCATGCTGATCGCGCTGGCCAGCCTCGACCCCGATTTCGGCATCTGGATGACGCTCGGCGCGTTGGTGGTGATCGGCCTCGGCATGACCGTGCTCGTCTACGGCGCGGTCGCGCTCTTAGTCAAGATCGACGACATCGGCCTGTCACTGATGAAAAACCCCGCACGGCGAGTGCGACGCACCGGCGCGCGCATCGTGGCCTCCATGCCCGCTGCGTTCCGAATGATCGGAATCATCGGTACGGTCGCAATGCTGTGGGTTGGCGGCCATTTGGTGATCGTCAACCTCGTCGAGACTTTCTGGCACGGCCCCTATGACGTCTTGCACGCCGTCACGAACGCCATCGTAGCTGCTGGCCCCATCGTCGTCTGGGTCACCGACACCGCGATGTCGGCCGTGTTCGGCCTGATCCTTGGCCTGATCATCGTCGGGATCGTGTTCAAAATATCGGGCCTGCTCAAGCGAAACAGACCAGACGTCGTCGCGGAGGAACGCCCAGCGCCGCGTGTCTAGTTGACGCGTCGACGTAGTTGCCTGCCTCACCTCAGAAACGGATGCCCGCCGGCGGCGGTCGTGGCCCCACCTCCGGTCCGGCAACGTCGTCCCCAAACTGGGCTGCCATGGCGTGAGGAATACCTCCCACACCACACGGTTACACAAAATAATGACTATTTCACCCGAGCCCCACACCCGCACCGCCCTCGTCGTCGGGGCTTCCGGCATCACCGGATCCGCCGTCGTCGACCAGCTCTCCGCCCAGGGCTGGCAGGTTCTCGCCCTGGCCCGCCGCAGCGGCCGCGACCTACCCGGGGTGCGCTGGATCCAGGCGGACCTGCGCTCCGCCGCCGACCTGAAGCGCGCACTGGCCGACGAGAACCCCGAACAGGTCTTCTTCGCCGCCTGGTCACGTCAGGACACCGAGGAACTCAACATCGAGGTGAACGCCGGCATGGTGCGGGACCTCCTCGCCGCACTCGCCCACGCGCCGGTGCGCCACGTCGCCCTCGTCACCGGGCTCAAGCACTACCTCGGCCCGTTCGAGGCCTACGGACAGGGCAATATGCCCGACACCCCCTTTCATGAAGACGAACCGCGCCTCAATGTGGCGAACTTCTACTACGCGCAGGAAGACGAGCTGTTCGCGGCATCCGCTCGCCAAGGGTTTACCTGGTCGGTGCACCGCTCGCACACCGTGATCGGCCATGCCGTTGGCAACCTCATGAACATGGGACTCACCCTCGCCGCGCAGGCGTCTCTGTGCAAGCACCTCAGCATTCCCTTTGTGTTTCCCGGCAGCGAGACCCAGTGGAACAGCGTCACCGACATGACCGACGCGACCATCCTCGCCGAGCAGATGGTGTGGGCCGCGACAACGGATGCCGGGGCCAACGAAGCATTCAATGTCGTCAACGGCGATGTCTTTCGCTGGCGCGCAATGTGGCCGAAGATCGCCGCCTACTTTGACGTCATTCCGGAAGGTTTTGTGAACGAGCCGCGTCCCCTCGAGGTGCAGATGGCCGGCATGGAGCCGGTCTGGGCCGACGTCGCCACCGCACACGGCCTCGTCGAGTCCGATCTGGGGCGCATCGCGTCCTGGTGGCACACCGACGCCGACCTCGGCCGCACCATCGAAGTGTTCACCGACATCACCAAGAGCCGCCTCGCAGGCTTCACCCCGCACCACCGCACGATCGACTCCTTCACGTCCCTATTCGACCGCTATCGTGCAGAGAAGCTCATACCTGGCTCCGCAGCCTGATCTCTTGCGGAGAATAGGTCGATCGACTTTCGCGGTCGTTGTGGGCCTTGAAGTCGGAGCCTCCTCCGGTTAGTGCCCCGCACTCTGGTCGTGCAATCTGCCACCAGCGTCTCCCGCGCACTCTGATCGATCAATGTGTGGTGTTGCTCGACGCCACCGCGGCGAGCCTTCTACTGGCTGATTCAAACGGCAACCTGCAGGTCTCTGCGTCGACGCCTATCGGTCCGGCGCGGTCGTCATGCTGAGCAATATTGCGGCGGACGGATGTCGGTACTCCAATTTTCAGGCAGCACTGTCGCAGGGTTTCCACTCCGTGGATGCCATCCCCCTGCGCTTTCGTCCCAACACCATCGGAGCACTGAATCTGTTTCGAACGCGAATAGGCGCCCTGAGTAGTGAAGACTCCACAATCGGGCAGGCACTGGCAGACGTCGCGACCATCAGTCTCCTTCACGAACGCTCGGCTCGAAAAAATGCCACGATGAATGCGCAATTGCAGCGTGCACTCACCAGCCGGGTTTTCATCGAGCAGGCCAAAGGCGTCATCGCCGCCCGCAACAACATCCATATGGATGAAGCCTTCGAGAGCCTCCGCGAGCACGCCCGGGCGCACCAGGAGCCGATGCACCGGAGTGCCGCAAACGTGATCAACAACGTCGTGATGATCTAGAGGAATCAAGTCCTGAGATCGGCAAGCCGACGCGGGCTTTTCACGTGTCAGTGACGGGCGCTCCTGGGTTCAGCTACTTCGCCAGGAACACGAGCAGCTGCCGGGTCCATTCGTCCTCGTGGGCGCGTGGGCTCGTGGGCGCGTGGGCGCGTGGGCGCGTGGAGCAGGCACGATAACTGGGGGCGCGGGTGCTCGAAGGCTACCCGGTGGATGTGACGGCGAAGGCCACGGTGTCGGCGGCGGAGCTCTACCAAGGGTCACTCTCGCTGTTCGAGGCGGCCGGGTTCGAGGTGGTGTCGCGTTTGTCAGCGAGGCCCGCAGTGGTGCGGCTGGCCTGCGATGATCGGGCGGGACCAGGACCGGGTCCGCAGCGGCGCGGCGCCTGACTCGGCGCGCTGGACATGCAAAAAAGCGGGCCCCGCGTGCTGCGCACGTGGGGCCCGCCTGGTTTCCTGCGAGGGAATTCTTGGTGGGAGCTAGCTGGGTGGGGAGTACTGCGGCTTAGGCACCCTTGCGGATGGTGACGGCGGTGCCGTCGGTGAAGAAGTTGCGGGCGTGGTCGATGATGGTCGTGGTCGACGAGACGATACCGCAGTTGAAGTTGTCGGTGTCACGGCCGAACGTGTTGTCCTTGATGACGGTGCCGACCAGGGGGCCGTAGGTCTTCTGGGCGATGTTCACCGTGCAGTGTCCGCCGTCGGCGTAGTTGTTGGTGAAGCTGAAGTTGGAGACCTTTCCGCGGTCCTGCGTGACCTGCACGGCGGCGCTGTAAGCGCCTGTCAGACGGTTGCCGTTGACCTTGATGTTGTTGCCGACCTGAACCTGGATGCCGTCGTCGTGGCTGGGCGTTCCGCCGTGGTTCGGGTCCTGCGCGTAGTGTGCGTGGTCGTGGATCCAGGAGTTCTGCACGGTCACGTTGCTGCCGGTGATGTGGATGCCGTCGATCACGTTGTGAATGTTCAGGCGGGTCGCGGTGAGGTTATAACCGTAGATCCCGTGGTTATTGTTCGACATGACGGTGGGAAAGATTTCAGTGTCGGTCACGACCAGGTTACTGAAGCCACCCAGGTTGTTGATGAGTACGCCGGGCTTGTCGGCACGACCACGAATGATCGAGTTCTTGATCGTGACGTTGGCGGCGTTGATCTTGACCAGACCGCGAATATCGAGGCCGTTGAGCACGGTACCGGGGACGGTGACGGTGATGTCACCGTTGACGACCTTGAGCACGGTACCGGCGGGAACACCGGTATTTGTGCCGTTCAGCATAGTGCCGGTGGGCACCGTGGTCGGAGCCGGTGCCGGAGTGGGCGCAGGTACCGGGGCAGGTGCCGGAGCCGGGGCGGGTGCGGGAGCCAGGGCGGGTGCCGGAGCCGGGGTCGGTGCAGGAACGACCTTCTTGGTGTAGCCGACGACGGTCATCTCGACCTTGACGTTGGCGTCGCTGCTGGCGACGACAATGGTTCCGTCTGACTTGCTGGTGACCGGAACCGTGTAGGTGCGCTCGGGGCCATCACCGACCGGAGCGGTGAAGTAGTAGCGCTGCGTGTACTCCGGGCCGACCAGAACCTTGATGTCCGTGCGGGCGGCAGCGGTGGTATCGAACATGACGTCAACGGAAGCGGCGTCGGCCGGAATGGTACCGAGGTCGCTCGAGACCTTGCTACCGGCCGGCACGGCGACCGTGACGGTGTTGACGGCGGCGCTGGCCGGTACAACGGCGACGCCGCTGAACGCGACGGCGAAGGCGCCGGCCGCGGCAATGAGGGCGAGGCGGCGAGAAGGTCGAGGGGTAGAACGCGAAGCGAAAGCAGTGGAGGACATGGTTCACATTTCGTCTAGTGCACAGAATCAGGAGGTGCGAGTGAGAGGCTGTAGGAGGCCTTGTTGAGCAAGATGAGCATTACCCACAATGGGCAATGCTACAAGCGATCACATCACTTTCTCAGTTTCACCCCTCGTTCAGGGGTAGACACTTTGCAAAATTTGGACAGAAAAAAGCGGCCGGACCTGCGTTAACAGGTCCGGCCGCATCCGTTTAAGGATTTTTGAGAATTACCCCTTGGAAATTTTCACCGGGCTGCCGTCGGTGAAGTAGTTACGAGCGAAGTCGATCTTCGTCGAGGTCTGCGCGATGACAGCACAATTATTCAGACTGGTGTCGCGGCCGAACTCGTTGTCGGTGATCGTCGTACCCTGGAGAGGCCCATAGTCCTTTTCGGCGATATTCACGGTGCAGTGCCCGCCGTCAGCGTAGTTGTCCGTGTACGAGAAGTTGGCGACCCGTCCACGGTCCTGCGTGATCTGCACCGCAGCGCTGTACGCATCGGTCAGGCGATTGCCGGTGACGTTGATATTGTTGCCGACCTGGATTTGGATCGAGTCGTCGTGACTCGGCGTACCGCCGTGATTCGGGTCGTTCCGGTAGTGCAGGTTGTCGTGGATCCAGCTGTCCTTGATCACGACGTTGCTGCCGGTGACGTGGATTCCGTCGATGACATTGTTGATGTTCAACCGGGTCGCGGTGAAGTTGTAGCCGTAGATGCCCATGGCGTCGGGCGACGCGATGGAGGGGCGCAGCTCGGTATCGACAATCACGAGGTTGCTGAAGCCGCCGAGGTTATTGATCAGCGCCCCGATGCCGTTCAATTCGCGACCACGGATGATGGAGTTCTTAATGGTGACGTTCGCGGCCTCAATTTTGACCAGACCACGAATGTCGAGGCCATCGAGCACGGTGCCGGCCTTGGTGACAGTGATGTCATCGTTGTGCACGGTGAGCGCGGTACCGGCAGGAACGCCGGTGTTGGACTTACCGGGCATACCGCCACGCGAAGGGGTGGGCTCGGGAGCCGGCGTCGGCGTCGGAGTGGGAGTCGGCGTCGGAGTCGGCTCGGGAGTCGGAGTCGGCTCGGGGGCCGGGGTGGGCTCGGGAGTCGGCGTGGGCGACGGCTTCGGAGCTGGTGCCAGCACGGGACTGGGCGTTGGCGCGCGACCAGCCTCGCCGCGTTCGAAACCGACGAGGGCGAGATTCAGCGACACTGTCGAGGCGTTACTGCTCGCGGTGATCGTGCCGTCGGTCTTATCCGTCACGGGAACCGTGATGGTGGCCTTAGCGCTCGTGCCGGTCGGAGCGGTGAATGAATAGGTTTGGGTGTTCTCGGGGCCGACAGAAATTTCGACCTGGGTGGGCACTCCATCGTTCGATGTGGAGTATTCCACGTCGATGGAGCTCAGGCCGGTAGGTACATTGCCCAATCGGGTGGTGACACTTTCGCCGGCCGGGACAACGATGGACGGGCTCATCGAGTCGGCAGCGCTTCGGTCGGCACCGCTTCGGTCGGAGCCGCCTACTTCGGCGATAGCCGGAACAGCAGCGAGCCCCGAGAGGGCGATCGTCGAGGCGGCAAGTGCCGCCCAAACAGCCAATCGTCGAGCCCGGGGCGAGCTACTTACGGCGAGGTGTTGAGGGGTACCGGTTGAGTTGTGGTCGATTTTGGACGTGCGGGCTTCTTTATATGCCATGGGCTCGTTATGTATATTCCGGGTCGCGCACAAGTTCGGTACGTGCAGGTGGTCGGCTGTAGGGAGCCATTAGGGTAAGACTTGAGCTTGGCTCAGAATATCCGAAGACACAAATCGACCCGTAACATTCCAACTTCATAACGATGCCCGCCGGATACGAAAAATGCGGCCGGACCTGCGTAAACAGGCCCGACCGCATCCGTTCAAAAAAAAGTTAGCGTTTGCGCTTCTCGCGCACGCGCATGCTGAGGTTGATCGGGCTTCCCTCGAAGCCGTAGATCTCGCGCAGGCGACGCTGAATGTAGCGACGGTAGCCCGGGTCGAGGAACCCGGTGGTGAAGACCACGAACGTCGGCGGACGGCTCGAGGCCTGGGTGCCGAACAAGATACGCGGCTGCTTGCCGCTGCGCACGGGGTGCGGGTGGGCGGCGGCCAGCTCGGCCAGGAAGGCGTTGAACTTGCCGGTGGCGATGCGGGTGTCCCAGGATTCGAGCGCGAGCTCGAGGGCCGGAACCAGCTTCTCCATGTGGCGACCGGTCTTGGCGGAGATGTTCACGCGCGGCGCCCACGCCACGTGGGCAAGGTCCTGCTCGATTTCACGTTCGAGGTAGCGGCGACGGTCGTCGTCGATCTGGTCCCACTTATTGAAGGCGAGCACGAGCGCACGGCCCGACTCGATCACGAGGTCGATGACGCGCACGTCCTGCTCGCTGATGACCTCGGTCACGTCGAGCAGCACGACGGCGACCTCGGCCTTTTCGAGGGCGGCGCTGGTGCGCAGCGAGGCGTAGAAGTCGGCGCCCTGCGAGAGGTGAACACGGCGGCGGATGCCGGCGGTATCGACGAAGCGCCACACCTTACCGCCGAGTTCAACCTGCTCGTCCACCGGGTCACGGGTTGTGCCGGCAAGCTCGTTGACAACAACGCGCTCCTCCCCCACCACCTTGTTGAGCAGGCTGGACTTTCCGACGTTCGGGCGGCCGAGGATGGCCACGCGGCGCGGGCCGCCGACCTCCTGCTTGGCAACGTTGGAGATTTCGGGCAGAACGAGCAGGATCGCATCGAGCAGGTCGGCAACACCACGACCGTGCAGGGCGGAGACCGGCCAGGGCTGGCCGAGGCCGAGCGACCACAGGCTGGCCGCTTCGGGTTCCTGGCGCACGTCGTCGACCTTGTTGGCAATCAGGAAGACCGGCTTGCCGCTCTTGCGCAGCATGCGCACGACGGCCTCATCGGTCGAGGTCGGGCCCACGTTGGAGTCGACGACGAACATGACGAGGTCGGACAGGTCGATGGCGATCTCGGCCTGAGCGGCGACGGAAGCGTCGATGCCCTTCGCGTCTGGCTCCCAGCCGCCGGTGTCGACGAGGCTGAACTTGCGTTCGTGCCACTCGCCCTTGTAGGCGACCCGGTCTCGCGTGACACCGGGAGTGTCCTCCACAACGGCTTCGCGGCGGCCGAGGATTCGATTTACCAGCGCCGACTTGCCCACGTTCGGGCGGCCGACGATAGCGATCACCGGAACGGCGGGAAGGTACTGGATGGCGTCGGGGTCGTTCGTGACGGCCCGCAGTACGTCGAGGTCTTCCTCGTCGAGGTCGTAGTTGTCGAGGTCCGTGCGCAGCGCGGCGGAACGCCGGGTGGCGAGTTCCTCATCGAGATTGGCGAGTCGTTCCGCCAGCTCGGTATCGAGCGCTGTGCTCGTGTCGTCGTATTCGTTACTCATTCAAAAGTCCGCTTCGTGCGTGTGTGTATGACGTCGATGACCGCTTCAATGGTCTGCTCGAAGTCGAGATGGGTGGAGTCGACGGTTATCACACCGTCTGCTGCGCTCATGAAATCGACAACCTGTGAGTCAGCGCGATCACGCGATCGCAGCTGTTCTGCCACGGTTTCAGCCGACTGGGTCGTTATTTCCGCAGAGCGTCTAGTCATTCTAGCCTCCTCGGATGCCGTGAGTAGAATGCGCACCTCCGCCTCGGGGGCGACGATGGTCGTAATGTCGCGTCCTTCGACCACGACGCCGGGCCGATCCACGTTTGCAGCGAGGCTGCGAAACAACTCGGTGAGAGCACCCCGCACCTCGGGAACGCGGGCGACAGCGCTCACCGCTGCACTGACTTCCGGCGAGCGGATCGCGTCGGTCACGTCAGTCTCCCCCACCGTCACGAAATACTCGTCGGGGTCGGTACCGATCGAGTAGTCGAAGTCTTTCAGGAGCGCGGTGACGGCATCCGCTTGGCTGCTGTCGGTGTTGCGGTCGAGAGCCAGCCAGGCCAGCGCCCGGTAAACGGCGCCGGTGTCGAGGTAGGCGAAGCCGAGGCGGCGGGCGGCAGCACGGCTCACACTCGACTTGCCGCTGCCGGCCGGTCCGTCGATGGCGACGAGGGTGGGGAGGGCGTGACGTGCCATGCGTTAACCAGCAATCCGCCAGCCGCGGGCGGCCAGCTCTTCGGTGAGGCGAGTGACGGCCTCGGGCAGTACGGAGATTTCGGCTAGGCCGATTTGGGCGCCCGGCGAGTGTTCCAAGCGTAAGTCTTCGAGGTTAACTCCGAGGTCGCCGATGTCGTTGAGCAGGCGGGCGATCTGGCCTGGCTGGTCGTTGACCATGACCACCATCGAGGAGAAACGCCGGTCCTGGCCGTGTTTTCCGGGCAGTCGGGCCACTCCGGCGTTGCCCCCGCCGAGTTCTTCAGCGATCTGACGCTGCGCCCCCGGCTTGGCGGGGTCTTCTAGTGCATCGATGAACCGGTCGAGGTCGTCGCGGTAGGCCAGCAGCACATCGCGCACCGGGCCGGCATTGGCGCCGAGAATCTGCACCCACAAATCGGGGTCGCTCGCTGCGACGCGGGTCACGTCGCGCAGGCCCTGACCGGCGAGGTTCAGCGAGGAGTGCGCGGCACCGGTGAGGCGGCGGGCCATCAGGGTCGAGATGACCTGCGGGACGTGCGAGACCAGGGCGACGCCGAGATCATGTTCCTCGGGCGTCATCTCGACCAAAATAGCGCCGAGGTCGAGGATGAGGTCGTCAATGGCTCCCGCCTGCTGGTAGCTGATCGCGTCGTGTGCGGCAACGACCCAGGGACGGCCGATGAACAGGTCGGCGCGGCCGGAGAGCGGGCCGCCCTTCTCCCGACCGGCCAGCGGATGCGATCCGATGTAGCGGCTGATATCGGCGCCACGCTCGCGCAGCTCGGCCAGTGGGGCAAGCTTGACGCTTGCGACATCCGTCACGATCGCGCCGGGGTACGCCTGGAGTTCGCGGGCGACGATGTCGGCGGTGACGTCGGGCGGCACGCAGACCACGATCAACTGCGGCTCGTCGTCTGGCTGGGCGGCCCGGCCGGCGCCGTAATCGATCGCGATGCGCAGGTTGGTCGGCGAGGCATCGCTAAGGATCGTTTCGATCTTGCGGTTACGCAGGCCGAGGCCGACGCTGGTTCCGAGCAGACCGACGCCGACGATGCGCACCGGCCCGACGAGGCGGCTTTCAGCCATGGATTTCAGTCCTTAGTTCGCGCGGAGTTAGTTAGCATCAGGGCGCGCGCTCGGCGCCTGGCGGGACACTGTGAGCAGCTGGCCCAGTTCTTCGCGGGTGAGTTCCCGCACGGCGCCCTGCTGCAGGGTGCCGAGGTTCAGCGGCCCGAACTGGCGACGCACCAGATCAACCACGGGGTGACCGACGGCGTCGAGCATCCGTCGTACGATGCGGTTACGGCCGGAGTGCAGGGTCAGCTCGACCATGCTGTAGCCGCCGCCGGGAGGGCTCGTCAGAATGCGGGCCTTGTCAGCGTGAATGGGGCCGTCCTCGAGTTCGATGCCGCTCTGCAGCTGGCCGATGGTCTGCGGCGAGACGCGGCCCTCCACCTTGGCGATGTAGGTCTTGGAGACACCGAAGGAGGGGTGGGCGAGCACGTGGGCGAGGTCGCCGTCATTGGTGAGAATGAGCAGACCGCTGGTCTGGGCATCGAGCCGGCCCACGTTGAACAGGCGTTCATCGAACTGGTCGGTGAACTCGCGCAGGTCGGGGCGGCCGCTCTCGTCCTGCATGGAGGAGACGACGCCGACCGGCTTGTTGAGCATGAGGTACCGGCGGGTGGTGTCGAGCTGCACGGCCACGTTGTCGACGGCGACCTGGTCGGTTTCAGGGTGCACGCGGCGACCGAGCTCGGTGACGACCTTGCCGTTCACCCGCACGCGACCGGAGGTGATGAGATCTTCGGAGACGCGGCGGCTGGCGACGCCGGCCGAGGCCAGTACCTTTTGCAGGCGGACGCCGTCGGCGGCGGCCTCCGGGTTGAAGTTGGGGTCGCGGGGCGTCTGGTCCTGGGGGATGTTGTCGGTCAAAGCAGATCCTCGAATCCGTCGGTTCCGCCGTCAAGCAACGGCGATAGGTGGGGTAACTCGTCGAGCGAGTTGATTCCGAGCTGGGTAAGCAGCAAGTCTGTGGTGGCGTAGTTGATCGCGCCGGTTTCACTGTCGGTGAATGCCTCGGTGACCAGGCCGCGCCCGAGCAGGGTGCGCACGACGGAGTCGACGTTGACCGCCCGAATGCTCGCAACCTGGCCGCGGCTGATCGGCTGCTTGTAGGCGATCACGGCGAGCGTCTCAAGGGCCGCCTGGCTGAGCCGGCTGGGATTCTGCGTGAGCACGAAGTCGGTCACGAGTTCGTCGTGGGTGGCGCGCACGTAGATGCGCCAGCCGCCGGCGACCTCGCGCAGCTCAAAGCCGCGACGCACCGTTTGGGTACCGTCGGTGCTGCGCAGGCCGTCGAAATCGGCCACCAGCCGGGCAACGGATGCCGCCACCGCGGCGATGGGCCGCCCGACGGCGGTCGCGAGGTGTACGAGCCCCTGCGGTTCGTCAGCGACCATGAGCACGGCTTCGAGCTGGCGGTCGAGGGAGTGGTCTGCGGCGTTCTGGTCTTGGTCTTTTTCGCTGGCGGCCGGTGAAGCGGATGCTGCAGCATCCGTTTGCGGCGTGCGTGACCGGGTGTCGGTGGTCGGGTTTTCAATTGTCATAGTCGGCTCCGAGCGAGGCGAGGTTTTCGTCTGTCCAGGACTGGGTGCTCCAGCGCAGGGTGAGCTCACCGAGGGGCTCGATTTGGTCAAAGGAGACGGCACCATGGCGGTACAGCTCGAGCACCGCGAGAAAGCGGGCGATAACGACACCCTTCTCATCGGTGCCGGCGATGAGCGCACGAAACGAGACCGGCTCCCCCGGCTGCAGCATGGCGACGACGTAGGCGGCCTGCTCGCGGATGCTCACGAGCGGCGCGTGCAGGTGGTCGAGGCCCACACTGGGCAGCTCGCGCGGGGCGAGGGCGACGGCTGCCAGCGCGGCGAAGTCGGCGAGGGAGAGCGTCCAGACCAGCTCCGGGGTCTTCTGGCGGTACTTCTCTTCGAGGCGCACCGAGCGCACGTGTCGGCGGGTCTCAATCTCCAGCTGCCCGCTGAACCAGGTCGCGGCCTGCTTGAAGGCGCGGTACTGCAGCAGGCGGGCAAACAACAGGTCGCGGGCTTCGAGCAGGGCGACGTCTTCGGCGTCGACGAGTTCGCCCTGCGGAAGCAGTCCGGCCACCTTGAGATCCAGCAGTGTCGCGGCGACGACCAGAAATTCGGTGGCCTGGTCGAGTTCTTCCGCCGCGTCAAGGCCGCGCAGGTAGGAGATGAACTCGTCGGTGACTTGGCTGAGCGAGATCTCGGTGATGTCGAGTTCGTGCCGGGTGATCAGCTTCAACAGCAGGTCGAACGGACCCTCGAAAACGCCGAGGGCGACCGAAAACGCGGGCTTCTCAGCCGCGCTAGGCGACTGCGCCACGGTGGATCAATTCGCGGGCCACCTGCAGGTAGGCCTTGGCAGCCGCGTGCTCTGGCGCGAAGTCGGTGATGGGTACCCCGGCCACGCTCGCGTCGGGAAATTTGACGGTGCGGCCGATGACGGTTTCGAGCACGCTGTGACCGAAGGCGTCGACGACTCGCTCGAGTACCTCGCGAGAGTGCAGGGTACGGGAGTCGTACATGGTGGCGAGAATTCCGTCGAGTTCGATCGCCGGGTTGAGGCGGTCGCGCACCTTGTCGATGGTTTCGATGAGCAGGGCGACACCGCGCAGGGCGAAGAATTCGCACTCCAGTGGAATCAGCACGCCGTGGCTCGCGGTGAGCGCGTTCACGGTGAGAATGCCGAGCGACGGCTGGCAGTCGATGAGGATGACGTCATAGTCGCCGGACACCTTGCGCAACACGCGGGACAGAATCTGCTCACGGGCGACCTCGTTGACCAAGTGCACCTCGGCGGCAGAGAGGTCAATGTTGGCCGGGATAACGTCGAGTCCCTCAACCGAGGTCGGCTGGATAGCGTCTTTCGGGTCGACCTTGCCGTTGAGCAGCAGGTCGTAGATGGTGGTGACGTCGTGCGTGGGAACGCCGAGGCCGGCCGAAAGGGCGCCCTGCGGGTCGAAGTCGATCGCGAGCACGCGGCGGCCGTAGCGGGCCAGGGCGGCACCGAGGTTGATGGTCGTCGTGGTCTTGCCGACGCCACCCTTCTGGTTGCACAGGGAGATGATGCGGGCCGGACCGTGGCTTTTCAACGGCTCTGGTTCGGCGAATTCGTGTTTTTCGCGTCCCGTCGGGCCCACCGGTATCTCATCGAAACCGGGAAGCGAAATCCGCTCGCTCAACTTACGCGTCACTGGCCCGCCCTTGATTTGTCCTGCACCCATCATTTGGTCGATTCTAGCGATTAGATCGCCCGGTCTTCGCAAGGATCGCCGCGCACCCCCTGCCACTGCTCGCGAGAGCGCAAAAAGTGCCCATTTGGACTCGCCATACGGGCACTTTTTGCGCTCTCGCGCAATTATCAGCGGGCTCTTGGGTGGGAGAGGGTGTACATGTCGCGGAGGGTGTCTGCTGTCACCAGGGTGTAGATCTGGGTGGTGGCTACCGACGAATGGCCGAGCAGCTCCTGCACGACGCGCACGTCGGCGCCGCCGGCGAGCAGGTGCGTCGCGAAGGAATGCCGCAGGGTGTGCGGGGATACGGGCACGGTCAGTCCGGCGCGTTCGGCAGCCGCGCGAATGATGAGCCAGGCGTTTTGCCGACTCACTCGCTGCCCGCGCAGCCCGAGAAACAGTGCCGGCGTCGACCGCCCGCGCGCCGACAACATCGGCCGTGCCCGAACCAGGTAGTCAGAGACGGCGGCGCGGGCGAAGCTGCCAACCGGAACGATGCGCTGCTTGTCGCCCTTGCCGGTGAGCCGCACCGAGTCGAAGTCTTCGAGGCGCACGTCGTCGACGTTGAGATCGACCACCTCACTCACCCGCGCGCCGGTCGCGTAAAGCAATTCGAGCAGGGCCTTGTCGCGCAGGCGCTGCACATCGTCGCCGTCGGTCGCCGCGAGCAGCGCGGCCACCTGCTCGATCGAGATGGCCTTGGGCAGGCGCAGGGCGAGTTTGGGCGGCTTGCTGTCGTGCGCGACATCCGTTTCGACCAGGCCCTCACCGAGCAGAAACCGGTGGAATCCACGCACGGTCGAGAGGATGCGCGCGATCGATGCGGCGGTCAGCGGCGACTCCGGACGCAGGCCGAGGTATTGCACAAATGCCGACACGTGGTGCCGGGTGATGGCGCGCAGGTTCGTGATCGGGCGCGCCGGGGCGTCGGCAGCACCCGCACCCGCACCCGCACCCGCACCCGCAATGACAGCATCCCCGGCGTCAGAATCGGGCTGGCCGGCCAGCCACGCCGTGTACAGCCCGAGGTCGCGGCGGTAAGCAGCGACGGTGTTCGCGGCGAGACCGCGCTCGACCGCCACGTGCCGCAGATACCCATCTACCGCCGTGGCGATCGTCATGCCTAGGCTGTGACGTGCCGGTTGAGTGGATGCCGCGGCCACGGCAGGTCGGCCGGCGCGAGCGTGCTCCACCCGCGTGACTTGGCCACGTGCGCGGCCAGAATACCCACGATCAGGATCGGGTTCTCGACCCGCCGCGCCAGGACGGCGTCGACGCAGTCGTCGAGGGACACCCAGCGCAACTCGATATCGGCTTCTTCTTCGGTGCGTGCGAAGGCGGGAACCGCCGAGACGCCGCGCGCCAGGTAGACCCGGATGGCTTCATTGCTGCCGCCGGGCGAGGTGTAGAACTCGGTGAGCAGCGCCCAGTCGGAGGCGACGACATCCGCTTCTTCGGCGAGCTCGCGCTGGGCACCGATCAGGGCATGCTCGCCGCTCACGTCGAGCAGCCCGGCTGGCAGCTCCCAGCCGCGGAGGCCGGTCGGGTGCCGGTACTGCTTGATCAGCAATACCCGGTCGTGCTCGTCGAGGGCGAGCACGGCCACCGCGCCGGGGTGGTCGAGGTATTCGCGGGTGATGCTCGCGCCGTTGTACTCGAAGCTGTCGCGGCGCACGTTCCAGATGGCGCCGTCGAAGACGACCTCGCTCGCGGTCACCGTGACCGGAGCCACGTCATCCTGCAGTGGTTCAGGCACTGAGCTCTTCCTTCACCTCGAACAACCGGCTGGCCTGCTGGCGGTCGAGGGCTGCGGCGACCAGCCCGCGAAACAGCGGATGCGCATGGTTCGGCCTGGACCGCAGCTCCGGGTGGGCCTGGGTTCCGACGTAGAACGGGTGCTCGTCGCGCTTGAGCTCGACGTATTCGACCAGGTGGCGGTCCGGACTGGTTCCGGAGAACCACAGGCCGGCCAGGGCGATCTGGTCACGGAAGGCGTTGTTGACCTCGTAGCGGTGACGGTGACGTTCGGACGCCTCGTTCGCGCCGTACAGCTCGGCGACGAGGGACCCCTCGGCGAGCGTTGCCGGGTAGAGGCCGAGGCGCATGGTGCCACCGAGGTCGCCGCCGGCGATGATTTCGACCTGTTCTTCCATGGTCGCGATGACCGGAAACTCTGTTTCCGGGTCGAACTCGCTGGAGGAGGCGCCGGGCAGGTCGGCCTTGTTGCGAGCGTATTCGATGACCATGCACTGCAGGCCGAGGCACAGGCCGAGCACCGGGATGCCGTTTTCGCGGGCGAACTTGAGGGCGCCGAGCTTGCCCTCGATGCCGCGGATGCCGAAGCCGCCGGGCACGCAAATGCCGTCAAGTTCGCCGAGCAGACGCGCGGCTCCCTCGTCGGTCTCGCAATCGTCGGAGCCGATCCAGACGATCTTGACCTTGCTCTGGTTGGCGAATCCGCCGGCTCGCAGCGCCTCGGTGACCGAGAGGTAGGCATCCGGGAGGTCGATGTACTTGCCGACCAGACCGATCGTGACCTCGTGCTTGGGGTGGCGTACGGCTTCGAGCAGGTTCTCCCAGCCGGACCAGTCGACGACGTCGGCCACGAGGCCGAGGGCGTTGACGATGTATTTGTCAAGGCCCTGGTCGTGCAGCATGGTCGGGATCTCGTAAATCGACGCGACGTCGACGGCGTTGACCACGGCGTCTTCGTCAACGTCGCACATGAGCGCAATTTTGCGCTTGTTCGCCTCGGAGACGGGCCGGTCGCTGCGCAGCACGAGGGCGTCCGGCTGAATTCCAATGGAACGCAGTGTCGCGACGGAGTGCTGGGTGGGCTTGGTCTTCTGCTCGCCGGCCGCGCCGAGGAACGGAACGAGCGAGACGTGCACGAAGAAGACGTTGCCGCGGCCGAGTTCGTGGCGCACCTGACGGGCAGCCTCGAGGAACGGCTGGGACTCGATGTCACCAACGGTTCCACCGACCTCGGTGATGATGACATCGGGGCGCACCTCAT
This sequence comes from Cryobacterium sp. Hh38, assembly GCF_004403235.1. NCBI lineage: Bacteria > Bacillati > Actinomycetota > Actinomycetes > Micrococcales > Microbacteriaceae > Cryobacterium > Cryobacterium sp. Hh38. The sequence goes on from NZ_SOHD01000003.1 coordinate 68,287, forward strand.
CGCTCGCCTGCAAGCGCATGCGGCGTTTGATCTCGTCGGTGATGTGCGGAATGACCTGCACGGTGTCGCCGAGGTATTCGCCACGGCGTTCCTTGGCGATCACCTGCGAGTAGATCTGCCCGGTCGTCACGTTGGCCGACTGGCCGAGGTTGATGTCGAGAAAACGTTCGTAGTGCCCGATGTCGAGGTCGGTCTCTGCACCGTCGTCGGTCACGAAGACCTCGCCGTGCTGGAACGGGTTCATCGTTCCCGGGTCGACGTTGAGATACGGGTCAAGCTTCTGCATGACGACCCGCAGGCCGCGTGCCGTGAGTAGGTTTCCGAGGCTGGCCGCCGTCAAGCCCTTACCGAGCGAGGAGACCACACCCCCGGTCACGAAGATGTGCTTGGTTGTGCCGTTTGACCTGCTCGGTCCTGATCTGTCCGCAATTATATTTTCCACCACGGGCTTCAATGCTATCACCTGATTTTTGTCGCTGGCTGGGGCGGGGTGGACTGGGCGAGGTCGAGCAGTTCTCTGGCGTGTTCGAGACCGCTCTTCGAGTCGGGCAGACCCGACAGCAGGCGGGCCATTTCGGCGGCCCGATCCTCGCCGCGCAACTGGCGCACGCTCGAGGCGGTGACGGATCCGTCGCTGTCCTTGACCACGCTGAGGTGGTTCACGGCGAACGCGGCGACCTGGGCGAGGTGGGTGACCACGATCACCTGGGCGGTTTCGGCCAGGCGGGCCAGTCGCCGTCCGATTTCAATCGCGGCGGCGCCGCCGACGCCGGCGTCGATCTCGTCGAAGACGAAGGTGGGCACCGGGTCGGTCGCGTTGATGACGACCTCGATCGCGAGCATGACCCGAGACAGCTCGCCACCGGATGCCCCGCGTGCGAGCGATCGCGGCTCGGCCCCGGCGTGGGGCTGCAGCAGTAGGCGCACGAGGTCGCAGCCGGTGACGGTGAATTCGCCCCCCGGTTCGACCTCCACGTGGAGGACGGCGTCCGGCATTGCCAGTGCGCCGAGCTCGGCGGTGACCAGGGCACCGAGACGCACGGCTGCCGCTGCACGGAGCGCGGTGAGGGCGGTGGCAAGATCGGTGACCAGTAGATGGTCGGCATCCGTTTCAGCGGTGAGGGTTTCGATGCGGTCGGAGTCGGAGTCGAGCTCGAGCAGACGGGTGCTGCCGGTATCCAGAAATTCGATGGCCTCGTCGAGGCCACCGGGGTATTTACGGGCGAGGATGCTCAGTTCGGCGCGGCGTTCCTGCACGATTTCGAGTTCGCGGGCACCGTCGGCGTCGAGGCCGGCGAGGTAGCTGGAGAGTTCGGCGGCGATATCCGCGACGACGAAACCGACGTTGGCGATCGCGGTGACGAGCGGTGGCAGCGCCACATCGTGGGTGGCGACCCGGTCGAGGGCGCGCCGGGCGGTTTCGAGCAGCGCGACAACGTCGGGCAGGTCGTCGGGGTTATCTTCGGCGGAAATGAGCTGGCGGGCCTGTTCCCCGGCCAGGCGCAACTCTTCGAGGTTGCCGAGGCGTTCGGCCCGTTCACCGAGCTCGGCGTCTTCGCCGCGTTGCGGGGCGACCGTTTCAATCTCAGCGATGGCGGCCCGCAGGTCGTCGGCTTCGCGGGAGCGCAAATCCTGTTCGGTGACGAGCCGGTCCAGGTCGGTCTGGTTGGCCTCCCAGCGGTGGAAGGCGAGCTGGTAGTCGGCGAGCACTGCGGAGAGGTCGGGCCCGGCGAAGCGGTCGAGGGCGTCGCGCTGGGCGGCGGCGGAGCGCAGGCGCACCTGGTCGCTTTGGCCGTGCACGACGACGAGGTCGTTGCGCAGGTCGCCAAGTACGCTCGCCGGAGCGCCGCGTCCGCCGACCGTCGCCCGGCTGCGCCCTTCGCTCGAGACGGAGCGTCCGAGAATGAGTTCGGGGCCGTCGAGGTCTCCCCCGGCGTCGCGCACGCGTTCGGCGACGGGACCGCCGGGGTCGATGACCCAGCGGCCCTGCACGAAACTTTGCGGCTGGCCCTGCCGCACGGTGCCGGCATCCGCTCGATCGCCGAGTAGCAGGCCGAGCGCGGTGACCACCATGGTTTTTCCGGCGCCGGTTTCACCGGTGACGGCGGTGAATCCAGGCCCAAGCGGCAGCGTCGCCTCGGCGATGACGCCGAGGTCGCGAATGAACAGCTCGTCGATCATCGGATTACTCGCGGCCGACCGGGCCGCGCCAGCCGGTGACCGGCAGGTTGAATTTGTTGACCAGGCGGTCCGTGAACGGGCCGATGTGCAGGCGGGCCAGGCGCACCGGTACGCTCGAGCGGCGCACGATCACGCGGGCGCCGCTCGGAAGGTCCTGGGTACGGCGGCCATCGGCGCACAGCACGGCGCGGGCTCCGGTGCGGGAGAGCACCTCGACGGCCAGGGACGAATCGGGGCCGACGACGAGCGGCCGGGCGAACAGGGCGTGCGCGCTGAGCGGTACCAGCAGCAGCGCTTCAACGCCTGGCCAGACGATGGGGCCGCCGGCCGAGAACGAGTACGCGGTCGAGCCGGTCGGGGTGGAGAACACGACGCCATCGCAGCCGAACGACGATAGCGGACGGCCGTCAACCTCGACGACAACCTCGATCATGCGTTCGCGGCTGGCCTTTTCGACGGTGACTTCGTTCAGCGCCCAGGTTTCGTAGACAACCTCATTGGTGACCTTGACCCGCACCGACAGGGCGAGTCGTTCTTCGACCTCGTAGTCGCCCTTAAGGGCGCGGCGCACGGCCTCACCGAGGTCGTCCCGCTCGCTCTCGGCGAGAAAACCGACGTGGCCGAGATTGATACCGAGCAGCGGGGCCGAACAACCACGCACGAGTTCGGCCGAACGCAGAATGGTGCCGTCACCGCCGAGCACGATGACCAGCTCGAGGTCGGCGGTTGTCACGGTCTCGCCGAGAATGGCGATGTGCCCGTTGAGCTCCGGGCAGGCGGCGAGCAGGTCGGCGCGTTCGTCGCTGGCCAGCACCGGCACGGCGCCCGCGGCGAGAAGCTGCTTGCAGACCGTCGAGGCGGCTTCAACCGAGTCGAGGCGACCGGTATGGGCAACGATGAGAAAGTACCGCGGAGTGTCGCTCAACTCGTCACGCCCCCACCACGGTTTCGATCCGTTCCATCCATTCTGTCGGATTTGAGCCGGCCGTGGCGCTCATCCAGCACAGATACTCGTGATTTCCGGCCGCCCCGATGATGGGCGAGGCGATCACGCCGCAGGTTTTCAGGCCGAGGTCCCAGCCGGCCCACAGCACGCCGGCGATCGAGTCGCTGCGCAGGCCCTTGTCGTGCACGATGCCCTCCCGAATGCCGCCGCGGCCCACCTCGAACTGCGGCTTGATCAGCAGTACAAAGTCGGCGCCCTCTGCTGCCGTGGCCGCAAGGGCCGGCAGCACGGTCGTGAGGGAGATGAACGACAGGTCGGCCACGACGAGGTCGGGTCGGGTGTCGATTCCGGATGCCCCGGCGAGGGTTTCCGGTGTCGCATAGCGGATATTGTAGCCCTCGACCAGTTTCAGACGCGGCTCGGTCTTCAGTTGCGCTGCCAGCTGCCCATGGCCGACATCGGCCGCGATCACCTGGGCGGCGCCGCGTTCGAGCACCACCTGGCTGAAACCGCCGGTGCTCGCGCCGGCATCGAGCACGGTGCGCCCGGTGACGCTCAGGTTGAACGCGTCGAGGGCGGCGATGAGCTTGTGGGCACCGCGGCTGACGTAGTGGTCGGTCGCGGCCACCTCGAGAACAGCATCCGCTGACACTTTGGTGCTGGCCTTCACGACCGGCAGCCCGTCTACCGTGACGAGGCCGTCGGCGATGAGTTTGGCCGCGACGGTTCGGGAGCGCACCAGCCCTCGGTCCGCGAGGGCGGCGTCGAGGCGGGAGGCTGGCATCCGTTCTGGAACGCTGTCAGTGTCGTTCAACTCGTCGGGAAGGTCGGCGTCATTCTCAGGCATGGGTGCGTCTGGTTCCTGGTCGTTGGGTGTGCTGGTGCCGGTCATGCCTGGCCAGCCTGGTCGGCGTCTTCGAGCCGTTCGCGCAACTGCTCGTGCAGCTCCCCGAACGCCGCGGCGCGCGCCTCGAGCGGCTGGGTCTCGATCTTCGCCAGTTGCCCGGCGAGATCGACCGGTACGGGTTCGGGGCTCACAGCTCTAGGCTACTGCGCGAGATACAGTCGCTCCGGAACGTTGAGCCCGTAAATGGCCCGTCCCGACCGATAGATCGCAGCGCAGGCGGCGCGAAGCAGATTGATTGCGCCGTCACCGTCTTTCAGAATCTGAACGTCATTGCCGTGCACGCGCACGCTGGCCCCGTTGACCGTGGCGGTCGAGCCGTCCTTGGAGAACACGGTCTCCGGGTACGGTTCGTGCAGCTGCTGCAGGTTGTCAAGGATGAATGCTGGCTGCGAATCCTTGTCGGCGGCCAGGGCCTGCTTAGCCCGGTCGATGCCGGTCAGCACGAGCACGGCAGGAATGCCGGCCCGGTTCGCGCCGAGAATGTCGGTATCAAGGCGGTCGCCGATGAAGAGCGCGTTCTGCGCGCCAAACCGCCGAGTAGCTTCCAGAAAGATGGCCGCTTCGGGCTTACCGGCCACGAGTGGCAGCCGCCCGACCGCGGTGTGCACGGCCGAAACCAGCGTGCCGTTACCCGGAGCGATGCCGCGGGCGACCGGAATGGTCCAGTCCGTGTTGGTCGCGATCCACGGAATGCCCGTGCCCACACCGTCGGCGTTGAGCGCGAAGGCCGCTTCGGCGAGGTGCACCCAGCCAACCTCGGGCGAGAAGCCCTGGATCACAGCGGCCGGCTTGTCGTCGGCCGAGCGGGTCACCACAAATCCAGCTTTGATGACCTCGTCGACCAGACCGTCGCCACCGACCACGAGGATGCTCGCGCCGGGTGCGACCTGCTCGGCGAGCAGCCGAACGGCTGCCTGGGGGGAGGTGACGACATCCGTTGCCGCGACGCTCAGCCCAAGCTCGGTGAGGTGGTCGGCGACCGACTGATCGGTGCGCGAAGCGTTATTGGTGATGTAGCCAACGCGAATCGTCTCGGCGGCACGGTTCAGGCTCTCGACGGCGAACGGAATCGCCGCCGGGCCCGCGTACACCACACCGTCCAAGTCGGCCAGCAGAACGTCAACGCCGTCCAGCGGCGTCACCGACTCAGGCTTTCGGCGATGCAGCATTCGGCTCCGTCTCGTCGTCTGCGTCCGTAATTGAAACGGATGCCGCAGCGTCGGTTTCCGCCTCGTTGCCGATCTCAACGTCGGTTTCGGCGGTGTCCGCCGCTTCGTTGACGATGTCGTCGGCGTCGTCGGCGTCGGCAATCGGCGCGGCGACAGCGTTGAGCCCGGCTTCGGCAACGGCACGAGCCGCTTCGCCGGCGGCCACTCTGTCGTCTTCGTCGTCTTCGTCTCCGGCGTCGGCGGCGTCGGCGGCGAGGGCGGCGTCGTCGTCCTCTTCCATTTCCTCGATTTCGACGGTCTCGTCATCGTCACCGGAGGCCCCGATGGCAGCGTCGGCGCGGGAGGCCCGCTGAAGCCACTCGTCCGCTTCATCCTCGCGACCGAGTTCGCTCAGCACCTCAGCGTAGGCGGCGAACAGCTCGGGGCTGTAGGAAAAAGCCGTGTTCGGGTTGAGCTGCGAAATTTCGAGCTCGACCAGCGCGGCATCCGTTTCACCGAGGTCCAGCCGTGCGCCGGACATGGCGATGGCCAGGCCAACCTGCACGGACGGGGCCAGCGTGCTGCGATCGACCGAGCGGCCAAGCTCGAGGGCACGGTCGGGGCGGCCGACGCCACGTTCACTGTCGACCATGAGGGGAAGCTGGTCGTTCGAGCCGGAGATGCGACGGTAGGTGCGCAGTTCGCGCAGGGCCAGCGCGAAGTCACCGGTGGCATACGCGGTGATCGCGAGGCTTTCGCGCACAACACCGATACGGCCGGCCCGACGGGCGGCGCTCATCACATGCTGGTGAGCCAGCTGCGGGTTCTCGTCGATGACGCGGGCGGCCATCGCCAGGTGACGGCCGACGGTCTCGGCGTTCTCCTTGGTGAGGGTCTTGAGCTCGTTGCGGGCGATGCGGTCAAGGTCATTGGCCGAAATGTCGTCGGGAAGTTCCGGGTCGTCGTGACGCGGACGCACCGAACGCAGCTCGCGCTGCATGCGCTGCTCTTCGGTCATCTCCTCTTCAACGACGCGGGCATCGCGGTCGTTACGGGCCGGAGCGCCGTCGCGGGTCCACAACTTCTTGCCGGCATCGACGCGCGGAGCGCCGGCGCGGTTCGGCGAACCGCCGCGCTGGGTCCACGGCTTGCTGTCGTTGTCGCTTCTCGGCCGGTCGTTGCTGGGCCGGTCAGAGTTACCCCGGTACGGGGGACGCTCACCCTGAGCCGGACGATCGGAGTTACCCCGGTACGGAGCCCGGTCGTTCCCGCCGGAAGGACGCTCCGAATTGCCACGGAAGGGAGGTCGTTCCCCCTGGGCAGGACGATCCGAATTACCCCGATAAGGGGGACGCTCACCCTGCGCGGGACGATCAGAGTTACCCCGGTACGGAGCCCGGTCACCCTGCGCGGGACGGTCAGAGTTACCACGGTAGGGAGGACGCTCACCCTGCGCGGGGCGGTCAGAGTTACCCCGGTACGGAGCCCGGTCGTTCCCGCCGGAAGGACGCTCCGAATTGCCACGGTACGGGGGACGCTCCCCCTGGGCAGGACGGTCGGAGTTTCCCCGGTACGGAGCCCGGTCGTTCCCGCCGGAAGGCCGGTCAGAATTGCCACGGTAGGGGGGACGCTCACCCTGAGCCGGACGATCCGAATTACCCCGATACGGAGGTCGCTCACCCTGGGCAGGACGGTCAGAGTTACCACGGTAGGGAGGACGCTCACCCTGCGCGGGACGGTCAGAGTTACCACGGTAAGGGGGACGCTCACCCTGCGCGGGACGGTCAGAGTTACCACGGTAAGGGGGACGCTCACCCTGCGCGGGACGGTCAGAGTTACCACGGTAAGGAGCACGGTCGTTGCCGCCGTATGCAGGGCGATCGGAATTGCCGCGATAAGGAGGTCGCTCGCCACCCTGCTGCGGGCGGTCGGAGTTACCGCGGTACGGTGGCTTCGCGCCATCGCGTCCGCCGGCAGGTCGCCCATTCGAGGGTCGGCCGCTCTGGTTCGAACGACGGTCGTCCTGACCGTTGTTACGGGAATCGCCGTCGCGGGGTCCTGAAGGGCTCACTGTATCTCCTGTGTAATTAGTCCGGCATTTCGACAGACTTACTAAGCCTAATCCCTCACGCAAAATCGCGCTGAGAACCTCACCCAAGTGGATGCGGTTCCAACGTCAATCACGTGTCGGTCATGTGGGTGGGGCGTAGGGATTTTTGCAGGGTGACGAGTTCGAGTGTTTGAGCTGAGGCTCGAGTGTCCCGACGCCCCGCAAGAGTTCATGGTCGCGTCCCAGAAGCCGGCCCCGGTCGTGCCGATGGCGGTCGGGGCATGCTCGACCAACGGATGGGTGAGTGCGAAGCGGGACCGCTTGCGGTGTGGTGTTAACGAGAAACGGCCACCCTGGGGTGGCTCGTTAACGCAAAAAGGCCACCCTTTCGGGTGGCCTTTTTGTTTGTTTCTAAGTTAAGTCCGGCGGTGTCTTACTCTCCCACAGGGTCCCCCCTGCAGTACCATCAGCGC